>NZ_DATCVQ010000446.1:0-24650 GCF_036566765.1 Streptomyces sp. | reverse complement strand
CGTCGGTCCGGGCGTGCGCGTCGGCGGGCTCGCCGCCGGCCGGCTTCGCCGCCGCCTCGGCGGCGCGGGCGTCCCTCTCGTTGTGGTCCGGGGGCTGGGGCGTGCCGCTCTTACGAGTGGACTTGCGGCGGCGGGACGGCTTCGCGGCGGCGGAGGCTGCGGCGGGGCGGGCCGGGTCGGCCGGGCGCGGCGACGGCACGCCGTCGGGCGTCGCGCCGGGCCCGCCCGGCGCCGGGACCGCCGTGGCGTCGGGGCGCGGCCGGGTGCGTTCCTGGGGGCGGGCAGTCAGAGGCTGCCGGCCTTCGTGGGAGGTGGGATGCTCCGTCACGCGTGGGATTCCGTCCGTCCGGGCCGGTTGTGCGATGCCATCGCTCTGTCAGCCGATGCCGCGCCGTCAGCGGGGCTAAACCCCTGACGGGACGTCGATGCGAACACGCCATCGGCGGGGGTACGCACACCCGGGCACACGTCCGGCACGGCTCTCCCCCTCATGAATGACTTACGGTCAGGTCCTGTGCAGTATTCACTGGTTGATGCGTCACGGCCTTGCGGAGGACGATCCTACGTTTGAACCCCGGGGGCGCATCAAGGGTCTCACGGTGCTGTATGCGCGGGGGTGCGGTCCCAGTCGGCCGGCAGTTCCGGCACCGTCCAGGCCGGATCCGGCCTCCAGTCCTCCCAGCCGGCCGAGAACGGCGGGCCCCACGCGTCGATCAGCTCGACTGCCGCGGCCCCCGCCGCCCACACCCGCGAGGCCCGCGCCGCGTCCATCAGCCCGGACCGCTGGGCCTGCGCGAACTCGTCCTCGTCCCGCCACAGCCAGCTGCGGTCGGGGTAGACGGAGATGTCCAGGAAATCGTCCTCGGAGTCGACCCCGCCGGACCAACGCGTCAGGGGCTCCTCCAAGTTCACGTACCAGCTGCGGAACCGCCAGCCCCGGTCCCAGAACAGCCACACCGACCAGGGTTCCGCGGGCCGCGCCAGCTTCAGCACCCCCGCGCCCTGCCAGTACGAGCGGGTCGTGGTGCGCGGCGCGGTGTAGCGGGTCGCCAGCGGCTCGTCGTGGACGGGAGTGCCGTCCACGAGCACCGGCTTGACGCATTCGGTGCCGGGCGCCATCCAGGCGGCGAGCAGCTCGTCGGTGTCCTGCACGACGGTCACCGGCCGGCAGATGTGCACGTCACTCGAGCCGATGCCGCGGTAGCGCCAGAGGATGCGGTCCCCCGGCGCCCAGCGCACGGTCTGCGGAGAAGCTGCCGATGCTGTCATGCGCAGATCTTAGGGGCGGCGGCCGCCCCTCGCTGCGGCGGACGTCACGGATGCGTCATACCGGGGGCGCCAGGGATGCTTCATTCCGCGGGCGTCACGGATGCGTTCGCACGGCGGCGTCACGGGTGCGTCATACGCAGCACGTCCAGCGCCTCGTCCAACTGCTCCTCGGTCAGGTCGCCCCGCTCCACGTACCCGGACTCCAGCACCACCTCGCGGATGGTCTTCCGCTCCGCGAGCGACTTCTTGGCGACCTTCGCCGCCTCCTCGTAGCCGATGTACTTGTTGAGCGGGGTGACGACGGACGGCGAGGACTCGGCGTACTCCCGGGCCCGCTCGACGTTCGCGGTGATCCCGTCGACGGTGCGGTCGGCGAGCAGCCGGGAGGCGTTGGCGAGCAGCCGGACCGACTCCAGCAGGTTCTTGGCCATCACCGGCAGCATCACGTTGAGCTCGAAGTTCCCGGCCGCGCCGGCCACCGCCACCGTGGTGTCGTTCCCGGTCACCTGCGCGGCGACCATCAGAACCGCCTCCGGGATCACCGGGTTGACCTTGCCAGGCATGATCGAGGATCCGGGCTGGAGGTCGGGCAGGCTGATCTCGGCCAGTCCGGTGCGCGGCCCGGAGGCCATCCAGCGCAGGTCGTTGGAGATCTTGGTGAGCCCGACGGCGATCGTGCGCAGCTGCCCGGACGTCTCCACCAGTCCGTCCCGCGCACCCTGCGCCTCGAAGTGGTCGCGGGCCTCGGTCAGCGGCAGCCCGGTGGCGCGGGCCGCTTCGGCGATCACGGCCGCGGAGAAGCCGGGCGGGGTGTTGATGCCGGTGCCCACCGCGGTGCCGCCGAGGGGGAGTTCGGCGAGCCGGGGCAGCGAGGCGCGCAGCCGCTCGATCCCGTACCTGACCTGGGCCGCGTAGCCGCCGAACTCCTGGCCGAGGGTGACCGGGGTGGCGTCCATGAGGTGGGTGCGGCCGGATTTCACCACGTCCGCGAATTCGGCTGATTTCCGCTCCAGGGAAGCGGCCAGATGTGCGAGCGCGGGGATCAGGTCGCCGGTGACGGCGGCGGTGGCGGCGATGTGGATGGACGACGGGAACACGTCGTTGGACGACTGCGAGGCGTTGACGTGGTCGTTGGGGTGGACGTCCTTGCCGAGCCGCTCGGTGGCCAGGGTGGCGAGGACCTCGTTGGTGTTCATGTTGGACGAGGTCCCGGAGCCGGTCTGGAAGACGTCGACCGGGAAGTGCGCGTCCCAGCGCCCCTCCGCGACCTCGGCGGCCGCCTCCTGAATGGCGCCGGCCACGTCCGCGTCGATCACCCCGAGCTCGGCGTTGACCTTGGCCGCGGCGGCCTTGATCCGGGCCAGCGCCTCGATGTGCGCGCGCTCCAGGCGCTGCCCGGAGACCGGGAAGTTCTCCACCGCCCGCTGGGTCTGGGCACGCCACTTGGCGTGGGCGGGGACGCGTACTTCGCCCATGGAGTCGTGCTCGATGCGGAACTCGTCTTCGTCGTTCATCAGATTCAACCTCCTGAAAAAGTTGAGCAGTTGTCTTGTTACGTGTATTCCCCTTGCGCGTACCGACCAGTAAAAACCGTGGGTAACCCCACATCCAGGAGGCGCAATGAGGCGCACCAGGTACAGACTCCGATGGGCGATCGCGGCAACCGCCGCGGCCGCCGCGGCCTTCGGATCCATGACGGCCGCCGCACCCGCCGGCGCGGCCGAGACCGCACCCCGTACCACCGCTTCCGTCCCGCTCTCACCCGCATTGGAGGCCATCCGGGCCGCCGAGGCCACCAAGATCTACGGCAGCCCGGGCGAGCGGCCGCTCGCCGACCGCAAGACGGGCCTGGTCTCGCTCGGCGACAGCGAGATCTCCGGCGAGGGCGTCGGCACGTACGAGCCGCCGACCAACGGCCCCAGCAACTGGTGCCACCGCTCGCCCGAAGCCGCCGTGCACCGCACCGGAATCCCCGCGGACCTCACGTTCAACGTGTCCTGCTCCGGCGCGTACAGCGGCAACATCAAGATCGGCGGCTCGAAGCAGTACGCCGACGAACTCGTCCAGAGCGACAACCTCGCCATCAAGGCCCGCAACACCAGGATCAAGATGGTGCTGCTGGTCGCCGGGGCCAACGACGACCTGCAGTTCGGCCCGGTCATGACCGACTGCGTCCAGCGCTACCTGCTCTCCCAGGGCCCCTGCGAGCCCAAGTACGCCCCCGGCTGGCAGGCCCGCGTCGACGCCCTCGTACCCAAGATCGAGCAGACCGTGCGCGACCTGCGCACCGTGATGCGCGACGCCGGGTACGCGGACGGCGACTACAAGCTCGTCGTCATGGGCTACCCGAGCCCGATCGGCCCGGACTTCCGCGACAACCCGAACTTCCCCGGCAAGCTGTCCTGCGGCGGCATGGGCTACGACTCCGACACCGTGTGGGGCCGCAACACCGCCGTGCCGGCCTTCGAGCGGGGCATGCGGAGGATCGCCCAGTCCACCGGCGCGACGTACCTCGACAACTCGCGGCTGTTCCACGGCCACGAGGTCTGCATGGAGGACCCCTGGGCACGCGGGCTGTACATCGACCTGTCCAAGCCCGGCATGCCGGACGAGAACTCGGTCCGGCAGTCCTTCCACCCGAACGCGCGCGGCCACGCGGCCTTCGCCGGCTGTCTGACCCAGCTCTACAACTCGGGTCTGCGTGAGGCGAGTTGTGCGGACGTCAACTCGGCAGGGACGCCCACCCTGTTCCCGGTCGCCTGGGACGACGCGTACCAGCCGCTGAAGAACGAGGCGACCGGCAACTGTGTGGACGTCGACAGCGCCACCAGCGCCAACGGCACCCGCGTCCTCGGGTGGGACTGCCACGGCGGCCGCAACCAGACGTGGTGGTACGACGCGACCCGCCAGACCGTCCACACCGGGCTCACCCAGGACCGCTGCCTGGACGTGCCCAACGCCTCGTACCCGGCGGGCACGGCGCTTCTGGTCTGGAACTGCCACGGAGGCACGCACCAGAAGTTCGTGAAGAACGGCGCCACGATCCGCCCGGCGGCCGCGACGGGCATGTGCCTGACACAGGCGGCGGCGCGGGAGCCGATCCGTATCCAGACCTGCAACGGCTCGGCGAACCAGCGGTTCGCGTAGCGGTAGCGGGATACGACAAAGGCTCCGGCCGCCGCTGTCGAGGCGGCCGGAGCCCTTCCGTTCGTTTAGGACAGCTTGCCGTCGTAGTCCGGCAGCTTGAACGCGCGCTCGGCGTGGCCGCCGACGATGTCGGTGGTGTTGTTGCCGATGTTCGCGATGATCGTGTAGCCCTTGGCCTCGATCTCCGCGCGCTTCTCGGTCTTGTACGCGCTGACTTCGGCGAACAGGTCGGGCAGGGAGCGCACGTACAGCCCGTCGACCGGGTAGCCGGCCTTCTTCAGGTTCCAGTCGGTGAGCGAGTAGATGATCCCCGGCCGCGCGGTCACGAAGAAGACGGCGACCCCGCGCTCGTGGGCGTCGGCGACGAGGTCGCGGACCTCGGGGATGGCCGGGGTCGGCAGCTCCCAGAAGGGGTGGAAGTCCGTCTCCAGCGAGGAGTTGTCGATGTCGAGGACGATCGCCTGCTTCTCGCGCCCCGCCTGCTCGGAGCGCTTCTCGATGTACGGGCGGGCCTGGTCGACGACGGCGGCCACGTCGTGGCGCCAGGTGGTGTAGTCGATGTGCTGGATGGCGGCACTTGACGTGTGGTGACTGTCCGGATCGGCCGCGAACGCCGTGGGCGCGGGGCCGACGACGAGAACGGCGGTGAGGCCGAGGGCCGCGGTGGCCTTGGCTTTGGTGGCGGAGGAGGGCATGGGGGGCTCCCGAGTGGTCGACCGGCTCAATGGTTGACATGCTCGCGGCCAATACTGACCGGTAGGTGTCGGGAGGGCTACCGGTCGGTAGCGAGAATCTGAGCGGAGATCGCCACCGGGAAAGCGTGACGTCCCCGGTCCGTGCGGACGGAAGGCGATGCGTCGTGGCGCGTACAGATCGGACGCGACTCGAAATGTGTACTGGGATGTACGCAAATGATCGACTGTAGGCCCGACTTCGGGCCTATTTGCTCCCGGCCTACCCCTCGGCCTCCGGGGAAGAGCCCCCGGCGGGGGCGCCGAGGGCTCTTCCAGGCTGTGCGAGGACGGGTCAGGCCAGACCGGGCCCGCGGACCGGGATGTGGGTGAAGGTGGGTTCCGGGGCCGGGTTCTGGAAGAAGTCGTTGTTCTTGTCGTCGACCACGATGAACGCGGGGAAGTCCTCGACCTCGATCTTCCAGACCGCCTCCATGCCGAGCTCCTCGTACTCGACGACCTCGACCTTCTTGATGCAGTCCTGCGCCAGGCGCGCCGCCGGGCCGCCGATGGATCCCAGGTAGAAGCCGCCGTGGGCGCCGCACGCGTCGGTGACCTGCTTCGAGCGGTTGCCCTTGGCCAGCATGACCTTCGAGCCGCCCGCGGCCTGGAACTGCTCCACGTACGAGTCCATGCGGCCCGCCGTCGTCGGGCCGAAGGAGCCGGAGGCGTAGCCCTCGGGGGTCTTGGCGGGGCCGGCGTAGTAGACCGGGTGGTCCTTCAGGTACTGCGGCATCTCCTCGCCCGCGTCCAGGCGCTCCTTGATCTTGGCGTGCGCGATGTCGCGCGCCACGACCAGCGGGCCGGTCAGCGAGAGGCGGGTCTTGACCGGGTACTTCGTCAGCTCGGCGAGGATCTCGTCCATCGGCTGGTTCAGGTCGATCTTCACGACGTCACCGGACTCGTCCAGATGCTCGTCCGTCGTCTCCGGCAGGAAGCGCGCCGGGTCGGTCTCCAGCTGCTCCAGGAAGACGCCCTCGGCGGTGATCTTCGCGACGGCCTGGCGGTCGGCCGAGCAGGAGACGGCGATCGCGACGGGCAGCGAGGCCCCGTGGCGGGGGAGGCGGACCACGCGCACGTCGTGGCAGAAGTACTTGCCGCCGAACTGCGCGCCGATGCCGATCTTCTGCGTCAGTTCGAAGACCTTCTCCTCCAGCTCCTTGTCGCGGAAGCCGTGGCCGGTCTCGGCCGAGCCCTCGGCGGGCAGCTCGTCCAGGTAGTGCGCGGAGGCGTACTTCGCGGTCTTCAGCGCGAACTCGGCCGACGTGCCGCCGACGACGATCGCCAGGTGGTACGGCGGGCAGGCCGCGGTACCGAGCGAGCGGATCTTCTCCTCCAGGAACTTCATCATGCTCGCCTCGTTGAGCACGGCCTTCGTCTCCTGGTAGAGGAAGGACTTGTTCGCCGAGCCGCCGCCCTTGGCCATGAAGAGGAACTTGTACGCGCCGCCGTCGGTCGCGTACAGCTCGATCTGCGCGGGCAGGTTCGAGCCGGTGTTCTTCTCCTCCCACATGGTGACCGGGGCCATCTGCGAGTAGCGCAGGTTCAGCTTCGTGTACGCGTCGTAGATGCCGCGGCTCAGCGCCTCCTCGTCGCCGCCCTGGGTGAGGACGTTCTGGCCGCGCTTGCCCATGACGATTGCGGTGCCGGTGTCCTGGCACATGGGCAGCACGCCGGCGGCGGCGATGTTGGCGTTCTTCAGGAGGTCGAGCGCGACGAACTTGTCGTTGCTCGACGCCTCCGGGTCGTCGATGATCTTCCGCAGCTGGGCCAGGTGGGCCGGGCGCAGGTAGTGCTGGATGTCGCGGATCGCCTCGGCGGCCAGCGTGCGCAGCGCCTCCGGCTCGACCTTGAGGAACGTACGGCCGTCGGCCTCGAAGGTCGAGACGCCTTCGGCGGTCACCAGGCGGTAGGGCGTGGTGTCCTCTCCAAGAGGGAGCAGATCGGAGTACGAAAACTCTGGCATGACGGCGGCCATTCCTCACTCGGCAGACAGCAGCGCCGCCTCCATTGGCAGCGCGTCATCCAGCGTAGAACGAGGACGCGGCGCCGATCCTGTGAGGTAAGGCTCAGTTGGAGGTCGGACCACGCCGTTGTGGAGTACGACGGGGACGACGCCCTCACCCCAGCGGCGCGGCCCCCTCCTCACGATGGCGGCGCGTGGCCGCGCCTCCTCACCCCAGCGGCGTCCGGTGCAGCGCGATCAGCAGGCGCCACGTGCGGCCCGCGATCTCCTCCGGCGTCGCTTCGATCAGGCCGTGCAGCCAGTCCGCGAGCAGCCCCGCGAAGGTCGCCGCCACCGCCGACGCCACGAGATCGGGCTCGGGCGCCCCGGCCAGTTCGCGTTCGCGGCGGCTGTAGGCGCGGAGCTCCTGGTGGAGCAGCTCTCCGAGCGGGCCGCCGCCCCCGGGACGCAGCAGGCTCCGGTAGAGCGGTGCGTGCGGGGCGACCTCGGCGAAGAAGGCGGGCAGGGCGGCCGGCGGGGCGTCCGGGGCGGGCGTGCCGCGCCAGGCGTGCAAGGCCTCCACCGCGTCCCGTACGACATCGGCACACGCGTCGACGGCGAGGGCCTGGAGGTCGGTGTAGTGCAGGTAGAACGTGGCCCGGCCGATCCCGGCCCGGCGGACCAGCGCGGCGACCCCGACCTCGTCGAGGGGGCGTTCGGCGCACTCCTCCAGGAGGGCGGCGCGCAGCTTGGCGCGGGTCCGGGCGGCGCGGGGGTCGGCGGTCGTGCTGGTCACCCAGCCCACAGTACGGCGGCCAGGGCGAGGGTCCCGGGAAGGGCCTGGGCGAGCAGGATCCGGCGGTTGGCGGTGAGGCCCCCGTACACCCCGGCGATCACCACGCAGGAGAGGAAGAAGATCTGGACCCGGTACCCCGTGGGGTCGGCGGCGATCAGACCCCACACCAGACCGGCGGCGAGAAAGCCGTTGTACAGGCCCTGGTTGGCGGCGAGGGGCGCGGTCGCGCGGGCCATGGCGGCGTCGAAACCGGACAGTTCGCGCCCGGGCCGGCGCTCCCAGAGGAACATCTCCAGAACCAGGATGTAGGCGTGCAGGGCGGCGACCAGGCCGACGGCGACGTTCGCAAGGATGTTGGACATGTGTCCAGAATACATGGACGGGTGTCCAGGACTGTCGGACCTCGGCCGTGGCCCCTAGTCGCGATCTATCGCGTTTCGCTACGCTGGCGTCGTGGACCTCGAAAAGCAGCCCCAGAAGCAGCCGATCACTCCCGTAGAGCCCAAGTCCGAGTCCGCGGTCGCCGATCCGGCCGTCGCCGATCCGGCGGGTTCGCTGCGGGCCTCGGACGCGGACCGGGACCGGATCGCGGACATCCTGCGGGACGCCCTCGCGGAGGGGCGGCTCGACGCGGAGGAGCACGGCGAGCGGATCGACGCGGTGCTCCGCGCCAAGACCGTGGGCGAACTGGAGCCGCTGGTACGGGACCTGCCCGCCGCCCGCCCGTCCCGCCCGGAGCCGGAGCAGTCGTACGCGTACGGCCCCGACGACTCCGCGGCCCCGGCCGACAACCTGGTCGCGGTCTTCTCCAGCACCACCCGCAAGGGGCGTTGGCGGGTCGGCCGCCGGACCAACGCGTTCGCGCTCTTCGGGAACGTCGAGATCGACCTGACCGAGGCGATCTTCGCCCAGCGGCTCACCACCATCAACGCCACCTCGATCTTCGGCAACGTCGAGATCCGGGTCCCGGAGAACATCACGCTGCGCGGCAACGGCACCGGCGTCTTCGGCAACTTCGAGGTCCGCACGCTGGAGTCGGCCGACCCGGAGGCCCCGGTCGTCGTGGTCAACGGCTACTCGGTGTTCGGCAACGTCGAGGCCCGGCCCAAGCGCGGCAAGTTCATCGCCGACCTGCACGACAAGATGCGCAAGCACCTCGGGCACTGACGGCGCCCCGCGCGGTCGCGGAGTGACCGGATTCCGGGTGACCGGAATCCGCCCACGGGTTTCCGCAGATCGGAACTCGGTGCCACTCAGTGCATAGGCGCGCGCACAGCGGGTAGGGCTGCTGCATCGTCTCTCGCTCGCGAAGCCGTCGTCAGGAGTAGACCGTGCTGCAACTGCCGCATCAGCCCCTCAAGGTCGCCGCCGTACCGGCCCAGCGTGCGCCCGCACGGGAGGACGAGGCCGGGCCCTGGCACGCGGAGGCGGTGTGCCGCCGGGACGAAGCCGGACTGTTCTTCGCCCCGTCCAAGGAGCCGACGGCCGCCCGGCTGTCCCGCGAGGAGGCCGCGAAGCGGGTCTGCGCCCGCTGCCCCGTGATGGTCGAGTGTCGGGAGCACGCGCTGCTGCAGCCCGAGCCGTACGGGGTGTGGGGCGGGCTCACCGCCGCCGAGCGCCGCGTGGTGCTCGCCCGCCGCCGGCGCCGCGAGGTGGAGCTGCGGAAGGCCGCCGCGCCCGAGCGGATCGCCAAGGCGGGCTGACGGCTCGCTGCTGACCGCGGGCTCCGGACGGCTCGCTGCCGATCGCGGGCTCCGGACGGCTCCGGACGGCTCCGAAGGTCTACGGGGTTCCGCCCGTACGGGAAGGGGCGCTCCCACCGCACATGGGAGCGCCCCTCTTCGTACCGTCGTCGTCCGACCGGTGGCTACTTCGCCCGGTCGAAGTCGATCTTGCTGTACGCGCGCAGCTTCGAGAGCCGGTGCGTGGAGTCGATCTGCCGGATCGTGCCGGACTTCGAGCGCATGACGAGCGACTGGGTGGTCGCGGTCTCGGCGCGGTAGCGCACCCCGCGCAGAATCTCGCCGTCGGTGATGCCGGTGGCGACGAAGAACACGTTGTCGCCGCTGACCAGGTCGTTCGTGGACAGCACGCGGTCCAGGTCGTGACCGGCGTCCAGCGCGCGCTGCTTCTCGGCCTCGTCCTTCGGCCACAGCTTGCCCTGGATCACGCCGCCGAGGCACTTGATCGCGCAGGCGGAGATGATGCCCTCCGGCGTGCCGCCGATGCCCATGAGCATGTCGACGCCGGTGCCCTCGCGGACCGCCATGATCGAACCGGCGACGTCGCCGTCCGAGATGAACTTGATCCGGGCGCCGGTCTCGCGGATCTCCTTGACGATGCCCTCGTGGCGGGGGCGGTCCAGGATGACGACCGTGATGTCCTCGGGAGAGGAGCTCTTGGCCTTGGCGACCCGCCGGATGTTCACCGAGACGGGCGCGTCGATGTCGACGAAGTCCGCCGCCTCGGGGCCGGTGACCAGCTTGTCCATGTAGAACACCGCGGACGGGTCGAACATGGTGCCGCGGTCCGCGGCCGCCAGCACGGCGATCGCGTTCGGCATGCCCTTGGCGTTGAGGGTGGTGCCGTCGATGGGGTCGACCGCGATGTCCACCTCGGGCCCGGTGCCGTCGCCGACCCGCTCCCCGTTGAAGAGCATGGGGGCTTCGTCCTTCTCGCCCTCGCCGATGACGACGACGCCGTTCATCGAGACGGTGGAGATCAGGGTTCGCATGGCGTTGACCGCCGCGCCGTCCGCGCCGATCTTGTCGCCGCGGCCGACCCAGCGGCCGGCGGCCATGGCTGCGGCCTCGGTGACGCGGACGAGCTCGAGGGCGAGGTTGCGGTCGGGGGCCTCGGGGGAGACCTCCAGCTCGGGCGGCAGGAGATGATGCTCGGTCATCGGAGCGCACCTTTCTGTACGGCGACGGCCGGGATAAAGAGGGTGCTGCGACTCTATCGGTACGTCGACAAATTGAGCAGAGGGGCCCACGTATGAGCACAACACCATGATGCGACCATGGTGCGCGTGGCAGGTATGCGAGGCAGGCAGACAGTACGCGGGATGTTCCAGTCGATGGCGGTCATCCTGGTCGCCGCGGGCGTGATGTATCTCTTCATCCCGCACGACGAGGACGCGGACCCGGTGAAGGCGAAGGACTACCGGGTCGAGCTCGTGACGGCCCAGCGCGCCGCGCCGTACCCGGTGCTGGCCCCGGAGGGGCTCGGCGAGGGCTGGAAGGCGACGGTCGTCTCGTACAAGCGCGAGCAGAACAACGCCTGGCAGCTCGGCTTCCTGGATCCGGACACGCAGTACGTGGCGATCCACCAGTCGACGGCCGACCCGAAGAAGTACGTCCCCGACGTCACCCAGAACGCGAAGAGCTCCGGGAAGACGCGGACGGTGGGCGGCCAGGCGTGGCAGCTCTGGGAGGGCGCGAAGTACGACGCCCTGGTCCGCACGGACGGGAAGGCGACGACGGTGGTGACCGGCACGGCGTCCTTCGACCGCCTGGCGGAGATGGCGGGCGCGCTGCAGGCGAAGAAGGCGTAGCGGTACGGGGAAGGCCCCGCACACGAGGTGTGCGGGGCCTTTCGCGTCTGCGGCGGCTCGGACGGTGTCCGGATCGGACGGTGTCCGGCTCAGATGGTGGTGACGACCTCGTCGTAGTCCAGGCGCGGGGAGCGCGGGAACGCGGCGTCCTCGCCCGGCTTGCCGATGTTGACGACCATCAGCGGGGTGTGGTCGTCGTCCAGGAACTCCTTCTGGATGCCCGCGAAGTCCGCGCCGGTCATCGGGCCGGCGGCCAGGCCGGCGGCGCGGACGCCGACGATGAAGTACGCGGCCTGCAGGGCGGCGTTCAGCAGGGCGGACTGCTCGCGGACCGGGCGCTCGGCGAAGAACATGTCCTTGGCCTGCGGGAAGTGCGGAAGCAGCCGCGGGAGCTCCTCGTGGAACTCGTTGTCCGCGGAGAGGATCGCGACCAGCGGGGCGTCGGCGGTCTTCGGCTGGTTGCCCTCGGCCATGTGCTTGACCAGGCGCTCGCGGGCCTCGGGGGAGCGGACCAGGGTGACGCGCATCGGGGTCTCGTTGAAGGCGGTCGGCCCGTACTTGACCAGGTCGTAGATCGCCTGGACCTGCTCGTCGGTCACCGGCTCGTCGGTGAACGTGTTGGCGGTGCGGGCCTCGCGGAAGAGGAGGTCCTGGGCGGCGGAATCAAGAACGAGGGTCATGGGTCGTACCTTCCGGACGTGCACGGGGGTGAAGCGATGTGATTGAAGGTACAACGATGATTGGTTAATCTTCAACTAAAACCGGCGGATAGTGTTCCGCTTCACAGGTGAAGGCCTCTGGGAGCACAGGTGAGGGCCTCTGGAAGGAGGCCCTCCGGCTCAGTCCTCGTCGGCCATGTCGTCGCCCCCGCCGCCCGGGGCCGCCAGGGCCGCGTCGAGGCGGGCCCGGGCGCCGTCCAGCCAGCGCCGGCACACCTTCGCGAGCTCCTCGCCCCGCTCCCAGAGCGCGAGGGACTCCTCCAGGGTCGTCCCGCCCGCCTCCAGGCGGCGCACGACCTCGATGAGCTCGTCGCGCGCCTGCTCGTATCCGAGCGCTGCCTCGTCCGTAGTGGCTGCCATGGAATCCACCCTATGCATGAGGTCCGACAACGACGGTGAACTCGCCCTCCGAGACCCGGGCCCGCAGCTCCTCGCCCTCCGCGACCTCCTCGGGGGAGCGGACCACCGCCCCGTCCGTCCGCTGGAGCACCGCGTACCCGCGCTCCATCGTGGCCGCCGGCGAGAGCGAGCGGACCCGGGCGCGGGTGTGTGAGAGCTCGGAGTCCGCGCGGTCGAGCAGATGGCCCAGGACCCGGCGGCTCCGGGCGAGCAGCGCGTCCAGCTCGGCCTCGCGCTCGTCCACCATCCGCTGCGGGTGCTCCATGACGGGGCGGGTCAGCGCGTGCGCGAGCCCGCGCTCCTCGCGGTCGAGCAGGCCGCGGACGGTGCGCAGGGCGCGGTCGCGCAGGCTCTGGACGCGCTCCAGCTCCTCGCCGACGTCCGGGACGACCTTCTTCGCCGCGTCGGTGGGGGTCGCGGCGCGCAGGTCGGCGACGAGGTCGAGGAGCGGGGCGTCGGGTTCGTGGCCGATCGCGGACACCACCGGCGTACGGCACTCTGCCACGGCGCGGATCAGCTGCTCGTCGGAGAACGGCAGCAGGTCCTCCACGCTGCCGCCGCCGCGGGCCACGATGATCACGTCGACGTGCCCGTGCTCGTCGAGCTCCTTGACGGCCTGGACGACCTGGGTCACGGCGTGCACGCCCTGCACGGCGACGTTCCGCACCTCGAAGCGGACGGCCGGCCAGCGGCGGCGGGCGACTTCGAGGACGTCCCGCTCGGCGGCGGAGGCCCGGCCGCAGACCAGCCCGACGAGCTGGGGCAGGAAGGGCAGCGGCTTCTTCCGCTCCGGCGCGAAGAGACCCTCGGCGCCGAGGGTCCGCTTCAGCTGTTCGAGCCGGATGAGCAGCTCGCCGATGCCGACCGGCCGTATCTCCACGGCCCGCAGCGACAGCTGCCCGCGCGGGGCGTACCACTCGGGCTTGGCGTGCACGACGACCCGGGCGCCCTCGGAGACGACGTCGGCGATGGCGTCGAAGACCTGGCGGTAGCAGGTGACGGAGACGGAGATGTCGTACGAGGGATCCCGCAAGGTCATGAACACGACCCCCGCGCCGGGCCGCCGCGACAACTGCGTGATCTGCCCCTCGACCCACACGGCCCCGAGCCGATCGATCCACCCCCCGATCAGCCGGGAGACCTCCCCGACGGGCAACGGCGCATCGGCAGACGTAGTCAAAGCCATGCGCCCGAGCGTATCGGCCGCCACCGACACCGGGCCCCAGCCGTGCACGGGGGTTCGGGCGGCGTGTGCGCCCCACCCGCCCGTCGCTGCGGCGAGCGCCCGCACCTGTCCTGGCGACGGCCGTGGCACCCAGTATCCGCGGGGACCCTCCGGCCCCGGCAGGGTTTCGGGAAGGGGCGGGGTGGTGGTGGGGGGAGATCAACTCCGCCCCGCCGCCCCCTGCACCGCGAGGACCACCAGCCCCACCCCGAACCAGATCACCCCCACCACCTGCGCCGACGCCGCCGCCTCGATGATCACCGCGATCAGGATGCCCGCGCCGATCAGTGGGGCCGCCACATGGCGGCCCCAGTGCGGCGGGCCCTCCATGCGGCGGATCGCGAACCAGCCGACGACGCTCGCGTGCAGCAGGACGAAGGCCGTCAGGGCGCCGATGTCGACCACCGACACCAGGTGGTCGAGGCCGTCGTCCTGCCGCGCCGCCCACACCGCCGCGATCATCGTCACCGTCGCCGAGACCAGCAGCGCCACCCGCGGCACGCCCCCGTCCGTGCGGGCGAGGACGTGCGGCAGCCGGTGGTCGCGGCCCATCGCGAAGAGCAGCCGCCCGCCCGCCGCCTGCCCCGCCAGCGCCGCGAACGCCGCGCCGATCGCCTTGCTCGCCGCCACCAGGTCGTGCAGCCAGCCGCCCACGGACGCGTCCACGGCGTCGTAGAAGGCCGAGCCCTGCTTCGCCGGCTCCAGCGCCAGCTCCTGCGACGACACCGGCGACAGCAGCGCCACCAGGTACGTCTGGGCCACGAACAGCACGCCCGCCAGCGCCAGGCAGAACAGCACCGCCCGCGCCACCTTCGCCGATCCCGCCCGTCGCCCGCCACCATCCATCCAACGAGCTTCGCGCCCCCCTTCGGTGACCTCCTCCGCGAAGCTCGCGATCGCGTCGAAGCCGAGGTACGAGAGCACCGCCACCGACACCGCGCCGAACACCGCCCCCAGCGAGAACGCCGCGTCCCCGCCGAGCGGCGACCACCAGTCGCGCTGCGCCCCGTCCCGTACGAGCACGACGATCGCCGATACCAAGAACACCAGCAGCACCACGGTCTCCATCGCGAGCACCGCGAAGCCGACCAGCGCCGCCGCCCGCACGCCCCACAGGTTGAGCAGCGTCGTGATCACCACCGCGAGCCCGGTCCAGACCCACCGGTCCACCTCGGGGACCAGCGCCTCCATCGCGATGCCCGCGAAGAGGTACGCGACCGCCGGGATCAGCATGTAGTCGAGCATCACCATCCACCCGGCGATGAACCCGGGGCCGTCCCCCAGCCCCTTGCGCGCGTACGTGAAGACCGACCCTGCCAGCGGCGCGACCCGCACCATCTGCGCGTAGCTGAACGCGGTGAACGCCATCGCCACCGTCGCGACGAGGTACACCAGCGCCACGGCCCCGTGCGACTTCGCGTCCAGCGTGCCGAAGATGCCGACCGGCGCCATCGGCGCGATGAACAGCAGTCCGTAGACGACAAGATCCCGGAACCCGAGGTTCCGTCGCAGTCCCGTATGCCCCGTAATCTGCGCTTCCTCGGCCATGCGCACAGTCTCTGGCACGGCATCCGCCGAGCGCCGCTGCGACGCGGCCCGCCCCCGCCACGGCCTTACGATGGGTCGCATGACTGCAACGCCCGCGTCGTCGCCCGCGCCCACCCGCCCGAAGCGTGTCCTGCTCGCCGCCCCGCGCGGCTACTGCGCGGGCGTGGACCGTGCCGTGATCGCCGTCGAGAAGGCCCTGGAGCAGTACGGGGCGCCCATCTACGTCCGCCACGAGATCGTCCACAACAAGTACGTCGTGCAGACCCTGGAACGGAAGGGCGCGATCTTCGTCGACCAGGCGACCGAGGTGCCGGCGGGCAACATCGTCATGTTCTCCGCGCACGGTGTGGCCCCCACGGTCCACGAGGAGGCCCGCGAGGGCCGGCTGGCCACCATCGACGCCACCTGCCCGCTGGTGACGAAGGTGCACAAGGAGGCGGTCCGGTTCGCCAAGGAGGACTTCGACATCCTCCTGATCGGCCACGAGGGCCACGAGGAGGTCATCGGCACCTCCGGCGAGGCCCCCGACCACATCCAGCTGGTCGACGGCCCGTCGGACGTGGCGAAGGTCGAGGTCCGCGACCCGTCGCGGGTCGTCTGGCTCTCCCAGACCACGCTCTCGGTCGACGAGACCATGGAGACGGTGGACGCGCTGAAGGAGAAGTTCCCGCAGCTGATCTCCCCGCCGTCCGACGACATCTGCTACGCCACGCAGAACCGGCAGCTGGCCATCAAGGAGCTCGCCGGGCAGGCGGAGCTGGTCATCGTCGTGGGCTCGAAGAACTCCTCGAACTCGATCCGCATGGTCGAGGTCGCCAAGCAGGCCGGCGTGCCCGCCGCGTACCTGGTCGACTTCGCGAGCGAGATCGACGAGGCGTGGCTGGAGGGCGTGACGAGCGTCGGCCTGTCCTCGGGCGCGTCGGTGCCGGACGTGCTGGTGGAGGAGGTCCTCGCCTGGCTGTCCGAGCGCGGCTACGCCGACGTGGAGATCGTGAAGACGGCCGACGAGTCGCTGACCTTCTCGCTCCCGAAGGAGCTCCGCCGCGACCTGCGCGCGGAGGCGGCGGAGCTCGTCAAGGAGTGACGCGGGCGGGCCTTCGCCTGTGCGCTGACGCCGGGCTCGTGCGCTGACGCCGGGCCGGCCGTGCGCTGAGGCCGAGCCTGTGCGCTGACGCCGCGCTCGTACGCCGACGCGGGCGCCGACCCGCTCGTCGCAACGCCGGGCACCGGCCCCTGCCTGCCCCTACCGTGGTGTTCATGAACGTCTTCGGAGTGGACATCGGCGGTTCGGGCATCAAGGGCGCTCCCGTGGACCTGGAGCGCGGCGACCTGGTCGAGCCCCGCCACAAGGTACTGACCCCGCAGCCCGCCACGCCCGACGACGTGGCGGGCTGCGTCGCGGAGGTGGTCGGCAACTTCGACTGGTCGGGCCCGGTCGGGGTGACGTTCCCGGGCGTGGTCACCGGCTCCACGGTCCGCACGGCGGCCAACGTCGACAAGGGCTGGATCGGCGTGGACGCCGGCAAGCTGCTGAGCGAGCGCCTCGACGGCCTCGCGGTGACCGTCCTGAACGACGCGGACGCGGCCGGCGTGGCCGAGATGACCTTCGGAGCGGGCCGGGGCCGTACGGGCACGGTGATCCTGCTGACCCTCGGCACCGGCATCGGCTCGGCGGTCTTCACGGAGGGCCGGCTGGTCCCCAACACGGAGCTGGGCCACCTGGAACTGAAGGGCCACGACGCGGAGAAGCGCGCCTCGACGAAGGCCAAGGAGGACGAGGACCTCAGCTGGGAGCACTGGGCGGGGCGGCGCCTGAGGAAGTACCTGGAGCATGTGGAGATGCTGTTCTCGCCGGAGCTGTTCATCATCGGCGGCGGGGTGAGCCGCAAGGCGGACAAGTTCCTGCCGCTCCTGGAGGGCATCCGGGCGGAGATCGTCCCGGCGGAGCTGCAGAACAACGCGGGGATCGTGGGCGCGGCGATGGCGGCGCGAGCGGGGTGAGGTCTGCTTATGGGCCCTGCTTACGGGTGGGGCCGCCCGCTACGCCTGCTTACGAGTCGGGCGGCGGGCGGCGAGTCGGGCGGCCGCCGCGGCGGCGCGCTGGCGGCGGCCCATGTCGCGCACCTTCCGCACGCAGGTGATCAGGCCGGCGACGAGGGTGCCGCCGTACAGCCAGCCGGCGTGGACGGCGAGGGCGGTGACGACGGCCATCGCCTGGCCGCCGAACCCGTCGGAACCCCCGGCGATCGGTACGACGCCGACGGCGAAGGCGATCGGCACGCTGATCGGGGCCGTGACGAGGTCGGCGGCGCGGACCCAGAGCGCGGTGAGGGCGCTGACCGGCAGGAAGAGCAGGCCGTACGCGAGGGGGGAGCCGTCCAGGAGCAGGTTGTCGAGGGAGCCGAGGACGAGCATGACGGCGGAGGCGAAGAGCCCCGCGCCGAGTCCGGTCAGCCGCGGGTTGGGCAGCCGGCGCAGGAGGGGTACGGGGGCCCCGGGGGCGGCCGGGGGCGGGGACGGGCGGGGCCGTCCGCCCGCTCCGCCGCTGCCCGGGCGGCCGCCGGGGCGCGCGGGCACCGGGTAGACCGGGGCGCCTTCGGCGAATGCGCGGCGCTGGGGGTGACGAGTCTTGTGCTGCTCCACTTGACCAACGTAGGTCGCAAGTGGGCAGGAACCGGGCACAGGACACGCCCTTTGGGTGACGGGGCAGCCCAGAACGGCCGAAGGTCGGCGTGGATGGCCGGTTCGCCTCGCCCGTAAACTGGGGGATCGGCCCCACCGGCCGCGCGGCGCCCAGACCGCGTTCACACCGCATCCACACCGCTAGGGAAGTCGCCACCGTGTCGCTCACGATCGGAATCGTCGGCCTGCCGAATGTCGGCAAGTCGACCCTGTTCAACGCCCTGACCAAGAACGACGTGCTGGCGGCCAACTACCCGTTCGCCACCATCGAGCCCAACGTCGGCGTCGTGGGCGTCCCGGACGCCCGCCTGGACAAGCTCGCCGAGATCTTCGGCTCGCAGCGCATCCTCCCGGCGACCGTCGACTTCGTCGACATCGCCGGCATCGTCCGCGGCGCGAGCGAGGGCGAGGGCCTGGGCAACAAGTTCCTGGCGAACATCCGCGAGTCGGACGCGATCTGCCAGGTCATCCGCGCGTTCAAGGACGAGAACGTCGTGCACGTCGACGGCAAGGTCTCGCCGAAGGACGACATCGAGACGATCAACACCGAGCTGATCCTGGCCGACCTCCAGACGATCGAGAAGGTCCTGCCCCGCCTCCAGAAGGAGTCGCGGATCAAGAAGGACGTGGCCCCGAAGGTCGCGGCGGTCGAGGCGGCGCAGGCGATCCTGGAGCGGGGCGACACGCTCTTCTCCCAGGGCATCCTGCAGGGCAGCGAGAAGGCCGAGCTCCTCCACGACCTGCACCTCCTGACGACCAAGCCCTTCCTCTACGTCTTCAACGTGGACGAGGACGAGCTGACCGACGACGCGTTCAAGAACGAGCAGCGCGCCCTGGTCGCTCCGGCCGAGGCGATCTTCCTCAACGCCAAGCTGGAGCAGGACCTCGCCGAGCTGGACGACGAGGACGCCATGGAGCTCCTCCAGTCCGTCGGCGCCGACGAGCCCGGCCTCGCGATCCTGGCCCGCGTCGGCTTCGACACCCTGGGCCTCCAGACGTACCTGACGGCCGGCCCGAAGGAATCCCGCGCCTGGACGATCAAGAAGGGCGCCACGGCCCCCGAGGCGGCCGGCGTGATCCACACCGACTTCCAGAAGGGCTTCATCAAGGCCGAGGTCATCTCCTTCGCCGACCTCGTCACCACCGGCTCCGTAGCCGACGCCCGCGCAGCCGGCAAGGCCCGCATGGAGGGCAAGGAGTACGTGATGCAGGACGGCGACGTGGTGGAGTTCCGCTTCAACGTCTGATCGCACACCCACATACGGCCTGACCTGCGAAGACGTGGGTCAGGCCGGTGTGCTGTCCGCAACGGTCCGCGGGACGGTGCAGGCATGAAGGAGTCCCGGAGCCACCTCGTCTGGTTCGCGAGCGGCCTCGCTGCGGCGAGTGGTGAGCACGACCCTTGGCCACTGGTGCAGCCGACTGAGGCTCTGGAGGTTGCAACCATCGGAAGCGGGCCGACAGTAGAGTCAGGCTTGTGAACGGTGAAAGGCGGGTGACTGTCGACCATACGGCCCTCGCGGTCGCGAGCGTCGCCGTCCCGCTCGAGCCGGGAATCAGCCTCCCCGCCCACAATCACCCGCAGCATCAGCTGACGTGGGCGCCGGGCGCCCCGTTCACGATCGAGGTCGACAACTTGCGCTGGGTGGTGGAGCGTTCGCGCGCATTGTGGATACCCGGCGATATGGACCACGCCGTCGTCCCGCACTCGTCCTCCGAGATGCTGTCGCTGTACTTCGAACCGGACCGCTGTCCGCTGCGCTGGGAAGTGCCCACCGTGGTCGATGCCACCGGGCTGGTCGGGCCGTTGCTGTCCCATCTGGTCGACCTCGGCACCGGGACCGGGACCGTCGAGCATCGCGCTCGGGTCACGGCCGTGCTGTGGGATCTGCTGAAGCCCCTCTCGGTCGCCGCGATCCCGACCATCCTTCCCACCGATCCGCTGGCCCTCAGGATCGCTCTGGCCATCAAGCAGGATCCCGCCGATCCTCGTGATCTGGAGGACTGGAGCCGAGAGGTGGGCGCGTCGGTACGCACTCTCTCCCGCCGGTTCCGCGCGGAGACCGGCACCAGCTTCAGCAGCTGGCGGACGTACGAGCGGCTCAACGCGGCGTTGCCCATGCTGGGCATGGGACAGCCGGTCTCCCGGGTCGCCCACGCGGTCGGCTATGCGACCGCCAGCGCGTTCATCACCGCGTTCCGGCGCGAGGTGGGAACCACTCCCGCCGCGTACTTCGGCGGAAGCGGTGCCCTCTCCACCCTCACAGAGACGCCGACTCCGACTGCCGCCGGCTGACCCGGCGGCGGTCGATCGCGAAGGCGATCCCGGCGATGACCACGGAGGCTGCGCCGATGATCGTGCCCAGGTTCGCCAGCGCGTTCAGCGCGTCGATCGACGCGCTGTCGGCGACACGGGTCAGCGCGGGCACGGCATCGTGGAACTGCGAGGGCACGGCCTCGACCACCGCACGCCCGGACCCGGACCCGACCAGGTCGACGAACTGGTCCTTGAGGTCCTGCGGCACCGAGGCGATCCCGGGGACCGCCGCGAGCCCGGACTCCGCCTTGTCGGTGGCGACGCGGCCGTACATCGCACCGAGCGCGGCAATACCCATCGCCATGCCGACCTGCCGCAGGGTGGCGAAGGTGGCGCTGGACATCCCCGCGTTCTCCTGCGAGGCGAAGGTCAGCGACGCGGCCTGGTTGATCGAGGTGAGCGCGCCGATGGCCAGACCACCGATGATCATGCCGGGCAGGAAGTGGGTCCAGCTGTCGTGGTGACCGTAGTTGCCGAGCAGCCACATGCCCACGGTCACCACGGCCATCGTGCCGGTCAGCCCGGTCCCGATCGGCACCCGCTTCGCGATGACGGGGGTGACGGCCGCGGCGATCATCGCGCAGGCGCTGATCGGCAGCAGCCGCAGACCCATCTCCAGCGGCGTATGGCCCTGACCCATCAGGAACAGCGCGAGATAGGTGGCCGAGGCCATCAGCGTGGCCATGTGCGCGATCGACACGATCGCGGTGCCGGTGAAGCCGGGCTTCCTCGCCATCGAGACGTCGAAGAGCGGGTTCCTGGCCCGTGTCTGCCAGAACAGGAAGGCGGTCAGCAGGACGGCCCCGATCACGATCAGGGAGATGACCGTCCCTGACGTCCAGCCGAGAGCGTGGCTGCGCGTCAGGGCGAACACCGCGGCCACCAGACCTCCGGTGAGCAGCAGCGAGCCCAGCCAGTCGGCACGATGGTCCGGACGGCTCGCCGTCTCGGGCATCTTCCTCGCCGCCAGGACGATCATGGCGATTCCGATCGGTACGTTGATGAGGAAGATCGAGCGCCAGCCGAACTGGGTGACAAGACCACCGCCGATGACCGGGCCGAGGACCGTCGCGCTCGCCATCACCGCCCCGTAGGTGCCGATCGCCTTCGCGCGGGCACCCGCTTCCGGGAACGCGGTCGCCAGCAGCGGCAGCGCGGTGGCGAACAGCATGGCGGCGCCGATGCCCTGCACCATCCGCAGGACGTCGAGCTGCACGATGCTGCCCGCCATCGTCATCGCCAGCGACGAGCCGGTGAACACCGCCATGCCGGCCACGTACATCCGCCTGCGGCCGTAGCGGTCACCGAGCGTGGCGAAGGTCAGCAGGACGCCGGCCAGTGGGATCGAGTAGGCGTCGACGATCCACTGCAGTCCGTCGAGGGAGGTGTCGAAGTCGGAGCGGATGTCGGCGAGCGCGGCGGAGACGACCATGGTGTCGAGCATCAGCATGAAAATGGCGACGCAGACCATGAACAGCACAAGCCCGGGCCGGCGCGGCGCGACGTCGGTCGGCGTCGAACCGCGAGCCGTCGCGGATGCCACTGTCGAGGACATGGGAACTCCCTGGGATCAGGCACGGATGTCGGATGCGGAGGAAGCGCCCGGGCCCGGGGGGTTCCGTACTGATCACGCTAGATGTCCAACAGGCAGGCTGGGAACGGTGGTTGAGGACAGTCGATTGCGCGTGGCGGACAACTGCAACCCGACACGGTAAGGCGATTGCGCGTAGCGGACACGAACATGTGCGCACCGGCCAAGAGCCTCGAAGCCTTCCGTGGGAACTGCCCGAGGCGCGGCTGGCACCGGGGGCTCGGGAGGGCTGGCGGCAGTCCGCAGACAGTCCGCAAGACACCCGCGAGTGACCGTCGGGACCCAACGCACGCCAACGGGGAAATTCCTGGTCAGGGCGCTGCATGCAGCTCCGCCGCAGGTCAGGATCAGCCCGCAGGCATTCCGCTTCAACGTGTAGTCGCCTCGTCGTTGTGCGTTAGATGGTTCGTCAAACGTGCAGGTCAGAAGGGGTCGGACTCTGGCGAGTCCGACCCCTTCTGCATTCCCGTGCTGACTTGGCGCTGACTTTTCAGCTGCTTCGGGGTGGCGTGAGCTTGTCGAGGTCCAGGCTGACCGCGAAGGGTACTGGGCGCTGGAGGGTGCCCCGGAAGATCCCGGCGGGTGCGTAGGCGCCGGTGGGTTCGTCGAGCTCGTAGACGTGGACGACGGGTGCCCCGTCCTCGTCCTCGATGCACCAGTAGTGCGGGATGCCGGCCTCTGCGTACTTGCGGAGTTTTACTGTGCGATCGCGATGGGCGGACTCGGGGGAGACGACCTCGATGACGAGCTGGACGTCCTCCGGTGCAAACCAGGTGCGGTCACCGTCGAAGTCGGCCGTCGTCACCAGCAGGTCCGGTTCGGGACGGTTGCGCGGGTCGAGCTTGATGGTCATCTCGCGGCCGACCCTGAAACCCGCTGGGGCCTGCGCCCTGAGAGCCAACGTGAGGTCGGTGACGATCTCTCCGTGCCACCACCTCTGGGGCGACACCCTGAAGACGAGAGCTCCGTCGATCAGCTCGGTGTGGCGGGGCGCCTCGGGGAGGCGGTCGAGGTCCTCCGCGAACCAACCTTCCGCGCGCGGCGGGCGCATCCAGTCGGGCAGTGCGGTCATGGCTTCACGGTAGTGACTGTGGCCACCTCGGGTGAGGTGCTCTTGGGCGTCTGGTTCTCATGCTTTGCCGACTGCCGCGATGCCCTCGATCGGGATGCCGGGCGCCGGGTTGGCCATGCGCTCGTCGATGATCCGGTCGATCTCGCGCTCTTCCCGCTCCTGGCACTTGGGCAGCACCTGAAGGCCGGCCGAGTCCGCTGTGATCGACGAGAGCGGCTTCGGGGATGCGGGTTCCGTCAACGCCCGGCGTTCACCCTGGAGGCGTGGGCGTGACCCGGCGGGTGGCGGAGCGCAGTGCGAAGGCCGTCACCACTTCGAATACGCCGAGCAGGACGAGCCAAAGTCCCAACAGTCGCGTCAGGGCGACCGCAGAGTCCACCGGGAAGGAGAGCACGACGATTCCGGCGACGGCGCCGAGGGCGCCCAGGCCGAAGAGCAGGCCGCGATGCACGAGCGCGCGGTCGGCGATCGCGACGTACGCCGTGAGCACTCCGGTCACCAGCCAGAACGCCCCGACGATCAGGGACAGCGCGGCGATGGTCTGCAACGGATGACGCAGCACCAGGACGCCCGCCAGGAACGCCAGCACGGCGATCAGGATGCCCGCCAGTCTGCTGCCGCCCCGGTCGCTGCTGTGCGAGAAGGCCGCGACGAAACGGAAGCCGCCCGCCACCAGGAGCTGCAGACCGATGATCACGGCCAGGACGTGCAGCGTCTCGTCGGGCCAGACGAGCACCAGGATGCCTGGGATCAGTGTCGCAAGGGCGATGCCGAGTGCCCAGTGCCATGAGCTTCCGAGCTGCTTGAGCGTGTCCTCGGGGTCGCTGTGCGGGTACTGCGGTGCCGCGTCGGGGGAAACGGTCATCACGGCCTCCTGGGCTAGCCGAACGGCCCGCGGGGGCGCCTCGAAGCCGCCGGACATGCCTTGCTACTTGTCAGGCTATTTTAGGTTGTTGCGGTATTTCTTGCTGATTCGGCGGGTGAGCCCATGCGATGAGGTCGAGGGCGGGGTGCCGGGCCCCCTTCAGGGCCCCTGGCCGCTGCCCGCCGAGGGTGGCGACGAAGACATCGCTGCAGAGCTGCGCAGGCGCCTCGACTCCATAGAGACCCCCGTGGGCCAGTCCGCGCCCAGTCCGCAGGGCGGTCGTGAACATCCGTCGGCACCCAACGCACGCCAGCGGAGGAATGCCTGGTCAGGGCTTTGCGTCCGGTTCCGCTGTAGGGCGGGATCGGATCGCAGACATTCCGCTTCAACGTCTGAGCGGATGAAATGACACCACGTCCCTGACGGGGCAACCATGCAGGTCAGAAGGGCCGACTCCATCGGGAGCCGGCCCCCGTCGCTGATCGGCCACCTCGCCTACGGCGCCGTGCTCGGGGTGCTCGCAGTAGCGGGACGCCAGCCCCTGCGCGCCGGGCGCCTGCGGCTCCGGCGCATGCGTGCAGCCCGGGTAGGCGCAGGTGGGGACGGTCTCAACAGTCATTGCTCTTCGGCCCTTCGTTGCTCGTGACGAAGCTCCTCAGTGCCGCGGGAGCGGCGAACGTTACAAGTGACCGCCGAACCCTGCGCGTCTGCGTTGCTGGTGTGAGGGGTGAGGCGAGGGGGAAGTGAAAGATCGTTCGAAACGGAATGGAGGGTGTCTGTCCTGTGGGGGG
>NZ_DATCVQ010000445.1:0-13481 GCF_036566765.1 Streptomyces sp. | reverse complement strand
TCCACGCCGCCCGAGGAGACAGGCTGACGCCTGGCGACCGTTGTTCTCTTCGGCCGGCGACGGCCGGCACCGAAGTCTCAGCCGCGCTTGCGGAGGTACGCCTCCAGTTCGGCGGCCCCGGTCAGCATCGCGCGCCCGCGGGCGGACAGCCGGGCGTGCCAGTCGCGCATTGCGGCCTCCAGTGGCTTCAGTCCGCCGGCTTCCCGCACCTGGGCGATGAGCGGGGCGATCTGCTCCAGCAGGTAGCCGCCGCGCCTGAGTTGGTGGGCCAGGCGGGCGTCCCGTACGGCGGCCTCGTCGTAGACGCGGTACCCGGTCAGCGGGTCGCGGCGCGGGCGCACCAGCCCGGCGCGCTCCCACTTGCGCAGCGTGGCAGGCCGGATTCCGAGCGTCCCTGCCAGCGGGCCGATGAACGTGCCGCCGGGCCCAGGGCGCGCGGCCGGGTCGGGGGCCGTGATGGGCTCCAGGTCGCGGAGGGCATTCTCCACGGCCTGGAGGGTTCGGCGGTCGTCGAGGAGTTGGGCGTGGCTCTCGTCGATGAGGCGGAACGCCTCGTCGGTCGCGCCCTCGTTGACCGCCCGCATGATCGACGTCGCCGTCTGGTGGCCGTGGCCGGGCAGCAGGGCGAGGAACGCGCGCAGGGCTGCCGCGTGCAGCGACGTGTAGGTGCGGTAGCCGTGGAGTGTGCGACCGGCGGCCGGAAGAATGCCGGCCTCCTCGTAGTTCCTGATCGCCTGCGTGGACAGACCGTGCTCGCGTGCCAGATCAACCGGCCGGAGTCGCTCATCGCTTTGAAGGTTTCGTCCCATGGTCCTGCCGATATCGCGGAAAAGTTTCAATCGAAGGTTCAACGATACCGTTGAAGGCATGGCTACTGACATCAAGGACACCGCCCATGCCGTCGACGCCGCCGCCGTCATGGGGCTGCTCCCGGTCCGGCCGCGGATGCTCGCCCTGGGCGAGCCCACCCACGGCGAGGACGCTCTTCTCGACCTGCGCAACGAGCTCTTCCGGCAGCTGGTCGAGCAGGAGGGCTACCGGACGATCGCGATCGAGAGCGACTGCCTGAGGGGCCTGATCGTGGACGCCTACGTCACCTCGGGCACCGGCACGCTCGACGAGGTCATGGAGCAGGGATTCAGCCACGGTTGGGGCGCGTCCGCGGCCAACCGCGAGCTCGTGCGCTGGATGCGCGCCTTCAACGACGGTCGGCCGGCAGCCGATCGGCTCCGCTTCGCCGGTTTCGACGGCCCGCTGGAGATGACCGGCGCCGCGAGCCCCCGGCAGGCCCTCAGCGCACTCCACGACTACCTCTCGGCCCGGGTGGACGCGGACCTGCTCCCCTGCACCAAGGAAACGCTCGACCGCCTGCTCGGCGCCGACGACCGGTGGCCCGACCCGGCAGCGATGATGGACCCGGCCCAGTCCGTGGGGCGGTCGGCCGAGGCGGGTGAGCTGCGGGTGCTCGCCGACGATCTGGTGGCGCTGCTCGACGAGCAGACTCCGCATCTGCTCCAGACGACCTCGCGGGACGGCTGGGACCGGGCACGCCTGTACGGACGCACTGCCCTCGGCCTGCTGCGCTACCACTTCTGGATGGCCGACACCTCAACGGGCCGCATGACGCGGCTCGTGAGCGTGCGGGACCAGATGATGGCCGACAATCTCCTCGCCATCGCCGACCGGGCCCCGGCACTGGTCCACGCCCACAACGGCCATCTCCAGCGGAACAAGAGCACGATGCGGATGGGTGGCCGCCCGGTGGAATGGTGGGGCGCCGGCGCGCTCGTGAGCGCCCAACTGGGCGAGGCGTACGCCTTCGTGGCCACGGCCCTCGGCACGATCCGGCACCAAGGAGTGGACACCCCGCCGCCGGACACCGTCGAAGGACTCCTGTACGCGCTCCCGGAGGACCGCTGCGTCGTCGGTGCCTCCCGCCTGGCCGCCGCCCTAGGCGACACGCGGCCCGCGCCCCGCGTATCCCCCTGGTTCGGCTACGCCCCCCTCGATCCGGCCCACTTGGCGGACAGCGACGGCATCGTGTTCGTCAAGGACGTCCCGCAGAGCTAGCGCCCAGGCCGACAGCGACGCCGGACCACACGCCGAACCACTGCTCGGCGCCGTACTCCTCGAACCGCTCCACCTCCGTGAACCCCAGCTTCGCCGCGAGGCGCAGCGCGCGGTCGTTGGCGCTCTGGGTGCAGAGCACCACCGGCTCGCCGGGAAGCGCGTCGGCGAACCAGCCGAGTGCCGCTGCGCCCGCCTCGGCGGCGTACCCGCATCCCCACGCCTCCGGCAGGAACATGTAACCGAGCTCCGCCTCACCGGCATCCGGACGGACGTGGCCCGGACGCTCTGCATCGCGCCGATCGAGCGTGATCATGCCGATCATCGCTCCGTCGAACTCGATCACGAAAAGTCCGGGGCGCCGCCCGGGCACCTCGGGCACCGCGCGTTCGAGCTCATCACGCGGTCGAGGGCCACCGACGTAAACGCCCACCTCTGGCGATGCGAACAGTTCGATGAACGCCGCGCGGTCTCGCGCCTCGGACTCGCGGAGCACGAGCCGTTCGGTCTTTATCGGGGCGGGTGGCCATGCCTCGGGTCCGAGTCCAGTCATGGCGGGCAACCTATCGCACGCCCTGGAGGCCGGCCCGGCCCGTGTCCCGACGTTTGGCCGCCCATCCGGCGGTGAGACGAAGGAACGAACCTGCCCGACTCATCGACTGGGGAGCCATGGAGAACATCCTGCGACTGGCGATCGTCCTCGGCGGCTGCGCGCTCGCAGCGCTCGCCGTCGGTCGGGCGGCGGACCTCCTCGCGCGGTACGTGGACGCGCACCATCCCGAGACTCCGCTGTGGGGGTTGCTGCGCCGCTGCCGCACTCCCCTGTACGTCGTCCTGCTCGCCGCGCTCATCAGGTGGACCTATCCCCTGACCGGGTGGCCGGCGCTGCGAAGCCGCTCCGAAGGGGTGGACCATGTGCTTCTGCTGTGCCTGATCGGCGGCGGGGCCTGGCTGGCGGTCCGGGTGGTCTCGGCCGTCGTGGAGTCCTCGTACGCGCGCTACGCCGGGCGGTCCCGCGACCCGGCGCGGGTGCGCCGGGTGCGTACGCAGGTCACGCTGCTCATGCGGGGCGTGTCCGTCGCCGTCGGGGTGCTCGCGGCCGCGCTGGCCCTGGTCACCTTCCCCACGTTCCGCACGCTCGGTACGTCCCTGCTCGCCTCGGCCGGGGTCATCGGCATCGTGGCCGGAGTCGCGGCCCAGTCGACGCTCGGCAACGTCTTCGCCGGCTTCCAGATCGCGTTCGGCGACATGGTCCGCATCGGTGACACGGTCGTCGTCGACGGCGAATGGGGGCGCGTGGAGGAGGTGACCCTGACGTTCCTCACCGTCCGGACCTGGGACGAGCGGCGGGTCACGCTGCCCGTCTCGTACTTCACCTCCCGCCCCTTCGAGAACTGGTCGCGCGGCGGCGCGGAGATGACGGGGACGGTGTTCGTCCACTGCGACCACTCCACGCCCGTCGGGCTCATGCGCGCCCACCTGCGGGAGTTCCTCGATTCCTGCTCCACCTGGGACAGCCGGAGCTGGGACCTGTCGGTCACCGAGACCTCGCCCACCGGCATCACCGTCCGCGCCATCGTGACCGCCAAGGACTCCGACGACCTGTGGACGACCCGCTGCGCCGTACGCGAGGAACTCGTCGGCTGGCTCGCGAGGGAGCACCCGAGCGCCCTGCCCCGCGTGATCACCGCACAGGCGACCGAACCGCACAGGCCGCCGAGTCGCGATGCGGAGGCCCTACGAGGCGGAGGCTCATGATCCGGGGACAAGACGCCCAGCCGTGTGACAAGTTGTCGGGATGACGAACCGGTTGCTCCCCGTGCGCGTGGGAGACGTCGAACTGCTGGTGGAGACGGTGCCCGTGGCCGGCTCCGAGCCCACCTCGCGCCTCCAGGGCGCGAGCAGGCATGTCGTGGACGCCTTCGACCACGCTCAGGACGCGGTCGTGGCGATCGCGACGTCCGCGGCGGAGGGGATCGGGCGGCTCAAGGACCGTGCGGTGCGGCCCGAGCAGGTCGAGGTCGAGTTCGGGCTGAAGTTCTCGGCCCAGGGGAACGTCATCGTGGCAGGGGCCTCCGGTGAGGCCTCGTTGGTGGTGCGGATGACCTACCGGGGGCCGGCCGCGGACGCCCCGGCGGACACCTCGGCCTAGTCCGTCGATGAACGGTTCGGTTCACCATCCCCGGGTGCCGGGGAGTCTGGGCCGCGTGCTGACCGAGGACGCCGTCCCCGTCGGCACCTGCTTCCAGGTCGCGCCCGGCGTGCTGGTCACGGCGTGGCATGTGCTCGACAGCCTGGGCTGCGGCGACGTCGGCGCGTTCATCCGCACGGACGCGCTGGGCCGCTCGGGGCCGTCCGCGCCCGCCGAGGTCCGGGCCGTCGACCCCGCGTGCGACCTGGCCGTACTGCGCAGGGCGACGCCCCTGGAGGAGTCGGTCGCCGGATGGGCGCCGACCGACGCGGTCGACCTGCCCACGAAGACGCTCGTCACCGGCCTTGCCGGGGTGGACGACCCCGGGCACAGCTATGCGTTCCTGAACGCGACGGGCGAATGGCAGGGATGGACGGTACGGGACGGCGTCGCGCTGGGCAGGCTCTCGTCGTCCTCCGTGGTGCCCGGCATGAGCGGCGCGCCGGTGGTCCGCATGGGCGACGGGCTCGTGCTCGGCGTGGTCTCGGCCCGCTACAACAGCGCCGACAACTGGCTGCGGGACTCGGTCTGGGTGGCCCGCACCGAGGACCTCACCCGACTGCTCGAGGGTTCGTGCGGGCTCGGCGTGCGCCGCAGACTGGTGCTCGGCGACCGGGTCGGCACGGTGCTGTCCGCCCACGGGCTCCCCGCGGCCGCCGCACTCCCCCGGGCGGACGGCGTCGGCCCCATGGAGGCGGCCCGGGAAGCCGCGCTGGTCCTCACCGCCCTCGACCACTCCTGCCGCCGTATGGGCGCGCCGAACGAAGCCCTGGACCTGCTCGTCTCACAGGCCATCGGCGCGGGCTGGAGCGCGCGGGAGGCCGACGGTCTGCGCAACCGCCTCCGGCTGCGGGGCCTGGAGCCTCGTGTCCTGCTGCCGAGCCTCGCCGACCACGAGGAGGCGGTCGGACGCTGGGCCGCGCCGTTCCCCGGCGCACATCCGGACGACGGCCTGTCCGGCCACGCGGCGCGGGCCTTCCTGGCAGGGCTCCGCCAGCTCCTCGTACGGGAGTTGGGGGACGGCATTCTCGCGGAGCTGTCCGAGGGGTGCCGTCGGTTCCTGCGGCAGGCGCTGGAAGGCGGGGGCGCGCTGCCGCTGTCGGGGTTCTTGCACGCTCTTCTGTCCCGGCTGCCCGGGGTGCGCTCCGCGTCGACGGAGGTCGTGCTCACCACTCCCCGGAACCTGGAGCCGGGACACCCGGGCGGAACCGTCGGGGAGCGGGAGAGCGTCGCGGGCCGGGACCCGGCCACCGCCGGCGGCCCGGTGCCCGGGCGGCCCGAACTCGGCGCGGTCGCCGCCCAGATGAGCCGGCTGCCCCGGCCGGATCCGCGCACGGCGGGGCGCGAGAAGCTGGTGGCGGCCGTCGTCGGCGCGATCGATCGGCGCATGACGCAACACGGTGCGGCGACGGCGTTCCTCTCCGGGCAGCCGGGCGTGGGCGCCTCCCTCGTGGCCGTCGAGGCGGCCCGCGCCCTCGCCCCCGCCTTCCCCGGCGGGGTGTTCCACGTGGATCTCCACGGCCTGGTGCCGGAGGCCTGCCGCAACGCCCGCACGGTCGTGCGGATCCTCGCCGAGGCGCTCGGGCTCCACCTCGGGGACGAGGCGATGGACGACGCCCGGCTGATCGCCTCGTTCACCGCGCAACTGCCCGGCCGGCGCGTCCTCCTCGTCCTCGACAACGCGCGCGACGCCGCTCACGTACGGCCGTTCACCCCGGCGCCCGAGGGCTGCGGCATCATCGTGACCTCGCGCGACCGCGCGCAGGGCTACGCCGACCCCGGACTCGTCTTCGAGGTCGGACCGCTGGAGCGCAGCGCGTCCGTGGAGGTGCTCACCCGCTGCGCGGAGGGCCGCGACCTCGGGGCAGGCGGCGACGGATCCTCGGCCGCGCTGCACCGGCTGGCCCACCTGTGCGACGACGTGCCGCTGGCGCTGCGCATCGTCGGCGCGCGCCTGGCGCACCCCTCGGGCCCCGCCCCCGCATACCTCGTCCAGCTCCTGGAGGAGGAGTCGGCGCGCCTGGACACGCTCTCGTACGGCGACCGCGCCGTGCGCCTGGCGATCCGGCTCAGCCACGACGCCCTCGACCCGGACGCCCGCCGGGTCCTGCGGCTCGTCGTCGCGGCCCCCGGAGCGGCGGTGACCGGCGCCGAACTCGGCCACTGCCTCCAGGCTCCCGCGCTGCGCCAGGAACTCCTCCTCAACCGGCTGGCGGACCGCAGCCTGGCCTTTCCGACGCTGGTGCGCATGCCCGCGGGAGAGCTGCTGGCCACGTTCCGGCTCTTCGACCTGGTCCGGCTCTTCGCCGCCGAGCGCCTGGCGGAGGACGAACCGCCCGACGCCGTACGGGAGTTCCGGCACGCCTGCGTGTCGTACCTGAGCGCCCGGCTGGCCGAGATCACCGACCAGGAGTACGGCGCGCAGCTGACCGGCGAGCTCGATCCGAGCCGCTTCCACGCGGCGCTACGGCTCGCAAAGGACAACGAGTGGCTGGACCTGGCGGCCGAACTGGCCGTCGGCCTGCATGTCCTGTACAGCGCGCGCGGTGAGCTCGACGCCATCGTCGGCGTCAACGAGGACCGCGTCGCCCTGCACCTGCGGCAGGGACGGCCGGAGGAGGCCGTGAAGGCCTGCCTGCTCAACGCCGACACCCTGCGCTCGGCCTCGGCGGCCGGCCCCGCGGCGGACGCCGCGCGCCGGGCCGCGGGCATCGCGCGGGAGTACGGGCTGCATGATCGGGTCGCGGAGGCCGAGTTCAAGCTCAGTCTCTGCCGCTGGGAGCAGGAGGAGTGGGCCGAGGCCCTGGCGGCGGGCGACCGGGCGGTCACCACGCTCACATCGGCGGGTCGCGGAGCCGCCGCCGTGCCGATCGCGATCAACAACTCGCGCATCGCCCGCCGTACGGACGACCTCGACCTCGCCGTGCGCTGGGGCCGCAGGGCGCTGGACCTGGCCGAGCGCTGGGGAACCGCGGAGTACCGGGCCATGGCCGCCAACGAGTGCGGCCTCACCGAAGAGAACGCCGGGAACCTCGCGGCGGCGCTGGAGTTGTACCGCCGCTCAGCGGCGGCGCAGCGGGCATTCGGCAATCACGAAAACGCGGCGATCGACTACGCCAACGCGGCCTCCATGGCCGCACGCCTCGCGGATCCGGCCACGGCGGTCCACCTCCTCTCCGAGGCGGTCGAGCTGTGGCAGCAGGCCGAGAACCACCCCAGGGCCCTGGAGTCCCTCATCGACCTCAGCGCCCTCCACGTCGAGCAGGACGCGTACGAGCAGGCCGCTCGCTTCCTCACCCGCGCGGCCCGCCTGGCCCGCGCCGAGGCCGCGCATGCGCCCGCCCTCCTGCGCGCCGAAGTACTCACCCGCCACGCGGCGATCCGCCTCTTCGACGCGTCCCTCGACGCCGAGCCCGTGGAACCGCAGTCCGCGCTCGCCGAGGACACCGAACTGACCCGCGTCCACAACGCCGTCGAGCACCACCGCGCCGGCGCCCTCGGCCTCCGCCAGGCCCAGAAGCAGACCCGCCCCCTCCTCACCTCGTGGACCCGCAACACGGCTCCCCGCAACGACCCCTGGGTGTACGAGGAACTGGGCGCCGAAGCAGCGGAACGCCGGGCCCTCGGCACGTGACGCCGAGCCCTCGGCACGTGACTCCGGGCTCTGGGCCCGCGACGCCGCGGAACGGGGCCGATGGCGGGCTCCCGCCTTCTGACCCTGAGGTCCTCAACTGCCGTCTCACGCAGCACCATTGACTTCTTACTGGCCGGTAAGCATGATCGCGGGCATGTCAGATTCCACGGACCGTCTTCCTGTGTTTCCGCGTGACTTCCTGTGGGGCGTCTCCACGTCGGCCCACCAGATCGAGGGCGCCGTCGAGGTGCGCGGGCCCTCCGTGTGGGACGTGTTCACCGCGGAGCCGGGGAACGTCAGGGACGGGTCGACGGCCGTGGTGGCGTGCGATCACGTCGCGCGGTACCAGGAGGACGTGGCGCTCCTGCGGGACCTGGGCGTGGACGCGTACCGCTTCTCCGTGTCGTGGCCGCGCGTCCAGTCCCCGGGCGGGCTCGACTTCTACGAGCGGCTCGTGGACGAGCTGTGCGAGCAGGGCATTCGGCCCGTGCCGACCCTGTTCCACTGGGACCTGCCCGTGGGGCTCGACTGGTTGGAACGGGACACCGCCTCCCGCTTCGCCGAGTACGCGGCCACGGTCGTCGAGCGGCTCGGCGACCGCGTGACGAAGTGGATCACGCTCAACGAGCCGGCCGAGCACACCCTTCTCGGGCACGCGCTGGGGACGCACGCGCCCGGGAAGAAGCTGCTGTTCGACGCCCTGCCGGTGGCACACCACCAGCTGCTCGGCCATGGCCTGGCGGCCCAGGCCCTGCGCGCCGCAGGAGTACGGGACATCGGCATCGCCAACTCGCACGGCCCCACGTGGCCCGCCTCGACGGATCCGGCCGACGTGGAGGCCGCGGAGTTCTACGACGTGATCCTCAACCGACTGTTCTCCGATCCGCTGATCCTCGGCGAATACCCGGAGGGGATAGCCGAGTTGATGCCCGGTGACGTCTCCGCCGATCTGAAGGTGATCTCTGAGGACACGCTCGACTGGTACGGGATCAACTACTACCAGCCGACGAAGGTGGGCGCGCCCGGCGGCCCGGACGACGGCTCCACGGAGTTCTCCGGCGTCACCCTGCCGCCCGGACTCCCGTTCTCCGTCCGGGAGATCGAGGGGTTTCCGGTGACCGACTTCGGCTGGCCGGTCGTTCCCGAGGCGCTGACCGAGCTGCTCGTCGGCTTCCGCGACCGCTACGGCGATCGGCTGCCTCCGTTGGCGATCACGGAGAACGGTTGCGCGTACGAGGGCATCGACGACCAGGAGCGCATCGCGTACCTGGACGGCCATCTGCGGGCCGTGCACGCGGCACTGGAGGCGGGCGTCGACCTGCGCGGCTACTTCGTGTGGTCGCTGATGGACAACTTCGAGTGGGCGGAGGGGTACACGAAGCGCTTCGGCCTCGTCCACGTCGACTACGAGACCCAGACGCGCACGCCGAAGGCGTCGTACCGCTGGCTGCGCGACGCGCTGCGGACACACCGCGCATGACCCTGCCCGCCGTGGCGCTCGCGGAGCCGGCCGACCGGGTCGGACGGGGATGGACGACGGCTCTGTCCCTGGCGAACGGTGCGATCTGGGTGGGCTGGTACGGGCCCCTGCAGATCCTGCTCGCCCGGCAGGCCGAGCAGTTCGCGCCGGCCTCCGGGATGCCGAAGGAGTCCCTGCTCGCATGGGTGACCGGGGTGGGCGCGGTGGTGTCGCTGGTGGCCAACCCACTGTTCGGCGCCCTGTCGGACCGCACGGTGTCGCGGCACGGCCGTCGGACCCCGTGGATCGTCGCCGGCACGGTGGGCGGCGCACTGTCCCTGCTGCTGCTCGCGGGCGCGGACGGCGTCGGAGCGCTGTTCCTGGGCTGGGGCCTGGTGCAGCTGACGCTGAACGCGGCGTTCGCGGCCGTCACGGCGGCGGTGCCCGACCGCGTGCCGCGGCTCCAGCGCGGCGTCGTGGGCGGCTGGCTGGGGGCCGCCCAGCTCCTGGGCGTGGTCGTCGGGACGGGCCTGGCGACGACGGTGGGCGGAGTCGGCGGCGGATACGCGGCGTGCGCGGTGTTCACCCTGGTCGGCGTCGCGCCCTACGTCCTGCGCTATCCGGACCTGCGGCTCGCTCCGGCCGACCGCCCCGCATGGGCGTGGCGGCCCTTCCTGGCGGGTTTCTGGATCAGCCCGGGCCGGCACCCCGACTTCGGCTGGGCTTGGCTGACCCGGTTCCTGATCAACCTGGGGAACTCCCTCGTCCTGCTCTACCTCTTCTACTACCTCCGCGACGGCCTGCACTACGACGACCCCGGCTTCGGCGTGCTCATCCTCACCGCGGTCAACGGCGCGACGCTGCTCGCCACGGTCGTCGTCGGCGGGATCTGGTCGGACCGGATCGGCCGGCGCAAGCCGTTCGTCCTGTGGTCGGGCGCACTCATGGCGCTCGCCACAGGCTTGCTGGCGGTCTGGCAGACCTGGACGGGAGCGGTCGTGGCGGCGGCGGTCCTGGGCATCGGATTCGGTGTCTTCACATCGGTCGACTTCGCGCTGATGACCGACGTCCTGCCGGAGGCGATCGACCGGGGCAAGGACCTGGGCGTCATCAACATCGCCAACTCCCTGCCCCAGGTCGCGGCGCCCGCACTGGCCGCCCCGCTGGTCAACCACGTGGGCGGCTACCCGGCGCTCTTCCTGACGGCGGCGGGGGTGGGGCTGGCGGGAGCGGTGCTGGTACGGCAGATCCAAGGCGTGGCCTGAGGGCGCTCGGGCCCCTCCTGGCTGTGCGGCGGCGCGGGAATTCGAAGGCGGCCACAGTCCACGGCTGCCTACTCTTCCTCCATGCCCAACTCACAACTCCAGCGAATCAACTGCTTCCGGTCCGCCTTCGCCCGCCGCCAGGCCGAGCGCGTCGTGGACCTCCCGGGCGGGTTCGCCGTCTATGACGACGCGTTCGCGCACTCCTACACGGACAACCAGGTCGTCATCGACAGGGCCGTCGACTCCGAGGCGGTGCCCGCCATCGTGGAGGAGGCGCTGGGGCATCTGCCCCACCGACAGATCTCCGTCCTCGACGACGAAGCCGGAAGGGCATGCGCAGAACCGCTGATCCGGGCCGGATACACCCACTCCACCCTTCTGGTCATGCTGCACGCAGACCCCGTGCCGGCCGGCGGGCCCGCGGAAGTGATCGATCTCGACGCGACACGCATCCCCCACACCCGGCGATGGCGAGGTTTTCTTCCGGACGCCGACGACGAGGTCATCCGTCACCTCGTCGACCGACGCGAGGCTCGCCGCCGCGGAGCCGACATCGTCCACTTCCTCGGCGCCCGCGCGGAGGACGGGGAGGTCGCCTCATGGGCCGACCTCTATCTGGACCCGGCGACCGGCATGGCCCAGTTCGAGTCCCTGATCACCTCGGAGGCCCACCTCAGGCGCGGCTACGCCGATGCCGTCCTGTGCACCGCCTTGCGCCTGGCCGCCGACGAAGACTGCGACACCCGGTTCCTCACCGCCGATGCGGCGGACTGGCCACGACACTGGTACGAGCGCCGCGGCTTCTCCGTCATCGGCCGCTCTCACACCTTCGAGCGGAGCTGATCGCGAGACAGCGCGCGTAGGGACCTCAGGCCTCCGGCAGCAGGCCGAGCTGCTCCAGGAACTGCATCTGGTCGTAGTACAGCCGGTAGCTCTCGATCCGGCCGTCCCTGACGGTCGCGAAGTCGACCCCGAGGATGCTGACGGTCTTGCCCGTCGGGGGCAGCGTCTCCCCGGTGGGGAGCGGGATCGGGCCCGTGTTCACACCGCTGAAGACGCCCTCGTCGATCGCGGTGTCGCCGATCTCGTACTTGTTCAGCGAGGTGAACGTGGCCTCCGGCATCGAGTCGGTCATCGTGCGCCAGTACTCGACTATCGCGTCGCGTCCTCGCACCTCGCCCGCATCCGGGGTGCTCGCGACGGCGTCCTCGGCGTAGAGGTCGGCGATGGCCTTGAGGTCCGAGTGCGTCACCGCCTCGGTCAGACGGTCCATGACCGCGCGCGCCTCTCCCATGATCCACCTCCATGATTCGTGTCCGGGTGGCGTCGTGGATTGATGTCGTCCGGTTCCCCCATTTTCTCACCGGGGAGCCTGGAGCGAAGGTCGAGGACGAAGCAGAGGGCTGGGCGGGCCGCGCCTGCCGGCTCGACCGCGCCGGCCAGAGCTTGCGAGGCGGCGGCGACAGTCGCATAGTCCGAGGTATGGACGCGCGCGAGGCGGCGCTCCGACAGGCCTACGACCATGCTGTCCGGTGGCTGGCAAGTCTGTCCGACCGCCCGGTTCCCGCCCGCGCTTCGGTCGACGAGATCGTACGCGCGCTCGGCGTCGATCTGCCCGACGGCCCCAGCACGCCCGCCGACGTCGTCGACCTGCTGGCCACAGCCTGTGAGCCGGGGCTCACCGCGTTCCCCAGCGGCCGCTTCTACGGGTTCGTGGTCGGCGGAACCGAACCGGCCGCGCTGGCCGCCGACTGGCTGGTCAGCGCCTGGGACCAGAATTGCGTGATGCGCGCGGCCTCACCCGCGTACTCGGCGGTGGAGGACATCGCCGCCGCGTGGTTGCTCGATCTGCTCGGCCTGCCGAGCGACAGCTCCGTCGGCTTCACGACCGGTGCGACGATGGCGAACTTCACGTGCCTCGCCGCGGGACGCGACGCGGTGCTGCGCCGCGCCGGCTGGAACGCCGCCCGCGACGGCCTCACCGGCGGCCCGCCGGTACATGTCATCGCCGGCGAGGCCCGCCACATGGCCATCGACCTGGCGCTGCGCTACCTCGGGCTGGGCAGGCCCGACCTGGTGAAGGCGGACGATCAAGGACGCATCGAGCCCGGAGCCCTGCGGCACGCCCTGGCGGCCGACGGGCAGAGCCCCACGATCGTGATCCTCCAGGCCGGCGACATCCATTCCGGCGCGTTCGATCCCTTCGTCGAGAGCATTCGCGCCGCGCGCGACGCAGACGCATGGGTCCATGTCGACGGCGCCTTCGGGCTGTGGGCAGCCGCCTCACCGCGCTACGCCCACCTGACGGCGGGCTGCGCAGAGGCCGACTCCTGGGCGACGGACGCCCACAAGACCCTGAACGTCCCCTACGACTGCGGACTCGCGATCGTGCGGGATCCATCCGCGCTCCGGGCGGCGATGGGCGAGCGCGGCAACTACCTCATCCAGCACGAACACGGCGATCCGATCGACAAGGTCCCCGAGCTCTCACGGCGCGGCCGAGCCTTCCCCGTCTGGGCCGCACTGAGGTCCCTCGGCCGGTCGGGCGTGGCCGACCTGGTCGACCGGCTGTGCCGTCACGCCACCGAGTTCGCCACCGGCATCGCAGGAATCGACGGCGCGACGGTCCTCAACGACGTTGCGTTCACCCAGGTCTGCGCCGAGTTCGGCAGCGACGAACGCACGGACCAGGTACTCGCCCGGCTGCTCGACGACGGCACCGCGTGGATCAGCGGCTCCACCTGGCACGGCAGACGCGTCATGCGCATCTCGGTGAGCAACTGGTCGACCACCGACGACGACGTGAGACGGACGCTCGACGCGATCCGACGTGCAGCCGCCGGCGCCTGATACAGAGTCACCCCT
>NZ_DATCVQ010000444.1:0-5096 GCF_036566765.1 Streptomyces sp. | reverse complement strand
CTGCTGCGCGACGACAAGTCCCTCTCCGCGCGCACCGTCGCCGCGCTCGCCGCGGCCGAGGCCGCCGGGATCGAGGTCTTCTTCGTCACCGGACGCCCCGCCCGCTGGATGGACGTCGTCAGCGATCACGTCCACGGTCACGGCCTGGCCATCTGCGCCAACGGTGCGGCGGTCGTCGACCTGCACTCTGGAGGAACGTTTCTGGAGGTGCGTCCGCTGGAGCGGCCGACCGCCCTGGAAGTCGTCCACCGGCTGCGGGCGGCCGCGCCCGGCACGTCCTTCGCGGTCGAGCTGACCACCGGCATCCACTACGAGCCGATGTATCCGCCGTTCTTCCTCGACCCCGGCGCAACGGTCGCCACCGCCGAGAAGCTGCTGTTCGAGGAGACCCCCGGCGCGGCGGCCCCCGTGCTCAAGCTGCTCGCCCAGCACCCCGACCTCGACCCCGACGTCTTCCTGGCGCTGGCCCGCGAGGCGGCCGCCGACCTGGCGTCGTTCACCCGGTCCAGCCCCACCGCCCTGCTGGAGATCAGCGGCCCCGGCGTCTCCAAGGCGTCCACGCTCGAGCACTGCTGCGCCGAGCGCGGCATCGCGGCCGAGGAGGTCGTCGCCTTCGGCGACATGCCGAACGACATCGAGATGCTCACCTGGGCGGGGCGCTCGTACGCGATGGGCAACGCGCACCCCGAGGTGGTCTCCGCCGCCTCCGGCCGGACGGTCGCCAACAACGAGGACGGCGTCGCCGTCGTCATCGAGGAGATCCTGGCGGCCCTGTGACGGGATCGGGGGCCGGGATGGGAGCCGGTACGGGCGGCGCGTCAGGCACCGGAACGGGAGCGGATTCCGGTCCGGGGGCGGGTGCCGGCCCGGAGGCCTTCCCCTTGGGCGCAGGCACCGCAGGCACTCCAGGCACTCCAGACACTCCAGGCACCGCAGGCACCGCAGGCACCTTCGCCGCCGCAGGGCCGACCGCGTCCGGCAGCCGCGCGCCGGCAGCGCCCGCCTCCTCGCCCGGCAGGACGGTGTCCCGCAGCCGTACCCCGCGCTCGGCGAGCCAGCGCGACGGGTCGACGCCCGACCCCAGCTGAGGCGTCAGGCGTGTCTCGAAGTGCAGGTGCGGGCCCGTCGAGTTGCCGGTCGTCCCGGCCTGTCCGATCCACTGCCCGGGCAGCACCCGTTCGCCGGCGGCGACCGCCGCCGAGGCCAGATGCGCGTACTGCGTGTACCAGCCGTCGTTGTGCCCGACGACCACCTCGATCCCGAAACCGCCGCCGCACGAGACGCGCACCACCCGGCCGGCGCCCACGGACCGTACGGGCGTGCCGATGGCCACCGCGAAGTCCTGGCCCGTGTGCCGGCGGGCCCAGCGCTCGCCCGCGCTGTCGAAGCCCGCGGAGAGCGAGTACGCCTCCACCGGCGCGACCCACGGCCGGCCGCGCGGCGGGCCGCCGGGCTGGTCGATCCGAACCGCGCCCCGGCAACTGCCCGCGGCCGCGCTGCGGTTCGCCTCCGCCTGGAGCGTCCACTGCGCCTCTTCGAGCTTGGTCTCGATGCCCCGCTTGATGCGGTCGAGCCGTTCGACACGCCGGTCGAGCTCCTGCCGGGCGGAGTTCGCCGCGCCCTGCGCCCGCGCCAGCCGGGCCTCGGCCCGGCGGGAGTTGTCGAGCAGCCGGCTGACGACCGCGTCGGCCTGGGCCGCGATCTGCTGTCCGCGCAAAAGCTGGTCGGGGTTCTTCGAGAGCAGCAGCCGGGCCGTGTGGGTGAGCGAGCCGCCGTCGCGGTACTGGGCGCGGGCGACCCCGCCCGCCTGGTCGTGCAGGACGGCCAGTTCGCGGCGGTGCCCGGTCAGCCGCTTCTCCAGGCCCTCGGCCCGGACGCGCTGGGCGTCGGCGGCCCGCCGCCCCTGCTCGTACGAGGCGACGGCGCGCGCGGTCTCCTGGAAGAGCCGGGCGACCTCCGGGCCGGTGCTCGGCCCGTCGAAGGCGACGGCGGGGCGCGGCCACAGCAGGAGCAGCGGGACGGGAAGGACCGGCGCGAGCAGCGCACACAGCAGCGGCAGGGGACGGGGCCACCGGTCGTATGAGATGCGCATGATCGGATCGTCACCCGACGACGCCCCGCTTCCCGGCAGCACGCGACTGTCGTACGGCCACTCGGCCTACGAAGATCCGACGATCGGCCCGCACGAGCAGGCCGGGCCGACCGCAGCGCGGCGCAGAAGCCGGACTACAAGGGCGCCTCCCACACCACCGTCGTGCCGCCGTCGTTCTCGCCGATGCCCGGGCCGCACCAGCTCGCCCCGCCGAGGGACTCCGCGCGGCGGGCCAGGTTGCGCAGGCCGCTGCGCCGGCCGCCCTCCGGGAGGCCCACGCCGTCGTCGGCCACCGAGAGCCGGACGCCCGGGGCGCCGTCGTCCAGGGTGACGGTGGCGTCCACGACGACCTCGATCCTGGTGGCCTCCGCGTGCCGGAAGGCGTTGGAGAGCGCTTCGCGCAGCGCGGCGACGAGGTTCTTGCCGGTGAGCTCGCCGACCACCGCGTCGATCGCGCCGAGGAACCGGTGGGCGGGCTTGAAGCCGAGCGGCACCGCGGCCATGTTGATCTCCCGCAGCACCCGGGTGCGCAGCCCCGACGGGGCCTCGGCCGGCCCCTGCTGGAGCGCGAAGATCGCGGTGCGGATCTCCTGGATGGTGACGTCCAGTTCGTCGACCGCCTTGCCGACGCCCTCCCGCACGGCCGGCACGACCGACTTGCGCTGGGCGCTCTCCAGCATCATCCCGGTGGCGAACAGCCGCTGGATGACGAGGTCGTGGAGGTCGCGGGCGATGCGGTCGCGGTCCTCGTAGACGGCGAGCCGCTCCCTGTCGCGCTGCGCCTCGGCCATCATCAGCGCGAGCGCGGCCTGGGAGGCGAACTGGGTGGCCAGCGTCCGCTCGGCCTCGGTGAACTGCCGTGCGCCGCGGGCCCGGGGCGTGGCGAGCGCGCCGAGCACCCGCCCGCCGCTCTGCAGCGGCAGCAGCATGCCGGGCCCGTACGCGACGGACACCCGGCTGAGCATGCGGGGATCGGCGGAGGCGTCGGTGACGAACACCGGCTCGCCGGCGAGCAGCCGCTCCACCACCGGGCTCTCCGGCGGGATCACGATGCCGAGCGCTTTGGAGGGCTGGTCGGAGGAGACGGCGACGATCTCCAGGCCGCCCTCCTCGGCGGGCAGCAGCACGATGCCCGCGGCCGCGTCGGCGAGCCTGCGGGCCTGTTCCGCGACGACCGCGAGGGCGTCGTCGGCGTCGCCGCCGGAGAGCAGCGCGGTGGTGACGGCCACGGAGCCGTCGATCCAGCGCTCGCGCTGCCGGGCGGCCTCGTACAGCCGGGCGTTGCCGATGGCGATGCCGGCCTCGGTGGCGAAGACGCGCACCATGTGGACGTCGTTGTCGGTGAACTCCTCGCCGCCGTGCTTCTCCGCGAGATAGAGGTTGCCGAAGATCTCGCCCTGGACGCGGATGGGGACGCCGAGGAAGGTCCGCATCGGGGGATGGCCGGGCGGGAAGCCGGCCGCCCGCGGGTCGGCGGTCAGGTCGGCGAGGCGGATGGTCTGCGGCTGCCGGATCAGCGCACCGAGGAGCCCGGCGTGCCCGTCGGGACGGCGGCCGATGCGCCGCGCGACCTCGTCCGGGACGCCATGCGTGACGAGGTCGGAGAGGCCCTCGCCCTCGTCGTCGATCACGCCGATCGCCGCGTAGCGGGCGCCGGCGAGCTCGGCGGCGGTCTCGCAGATCCGGTCCAGGGTGGAGTGCAGCTCCAGACCGGTGCCGACAGACCGCATGGCCTCCAGGAGCTGCGGGACACGCGCCGTCAGTTCGGTCGACAGGCCCTGCAGGCTGCGGGTGGCCTGGGTCGCGGCTTCGAGGGGGTCCGGGGCTTCGGGCACGGTCATGCCCCTGAGAGTAGTAAGTCCGATTTGCTGGGAAAAGTCGGCGGGGCGGTGGTCGGGTGTGCACACTCGGGGGCGGTCAGCCGCGATGCGTGAGCAGATCGGTCGCCCGTTCCCGCTCCAGCATCGCCCGCAGCGGCCCCTCCGCGGCGGCCAGCTCCGCGTACGGGCCGCGCTGCACGGTCCGCCCCTCGTCCAGGACCAGGACCTCGTCGACGGCGTCGAGGCCGCGCAGGCGGTGAGTGATGAGTACCGTCGTCCGGCCCTCGGTGACCCGCAGCAGGTCGTCGGTGAGCGCGTCCGCCGTGGCCAGGTCGAGGTGCTCGGCGGGCTCGTCGAGGACGAGCACGGGGAAGTCGGCGAGCAGCGCGCGGGCGAGCGCGAGCCGCTGGCGCTGGCCGCCGGAGAGCCGGTCGCCGTGTTCGCCGACGAGCGTGTCGAGGCCCTCGGGCAGGCCGTCGACCCAGTCGAGCAGCCGGGCCCGGTCGAGCGCGGCGCGCAGCTCGTCGTCGCTCGCGCCGGGTCGGGCGAGCCGCAGGTTCTCCCGCAGCGAGCTGTCGAAGGTGTGGGCGTCCTGGGCGCACAGGCCGACGAGGCGGCGCACATCGTCGCCGTCGAGGGCGTCCGCGGCCACCCCGCCGAGCCGGTACGTGCCGGCGCGGGCGTCCAGGAAGCGGAGGAGGACCTGGGCGAGCGTGGTCTTGCCGGAGCCGGACGCGCCGACGACGGCGACCCGGCGGCCGGCCTCCAGGGTGAGCCCGAAGTCGCTGAGCGCGTCCCGGTCCTGTCCGGCGTACCGCGCGCAGAGCCCGTCGAGCTCCAGCGGGAACGGGCTGTCCGGCGCGGCGGCCGGCCGCTCCGGCTCGTGCACGGGGACGGGCGCGTCGAGGATCTCGTGGACCCGCTCGGCGCTCCGCTTGACGCGCTGCCGGTACTGGACGGCGAGCGGCAGACCGGTCACCGCCTCGAACGCAGCGAGCGGGGTGAGGACGACGACGGCGAGCGCGACGCCGTCGAGCCGGCCGTCGCGGACGCCCTGGACGCCGACGAGCGCGGCGGCCGCGACGGTCAGGCCGCAGCCCAGGGCGGTCAGCCCCGCGCCCAGCGCGGTCGCGGCGGCCTGCCGGGAGGCGATGGAGGTGAGGGCGCGGTCGGCGCGAGCGGCC
>NZ_DATCVQ010000443.1:0-12133 GCF_036566765.1 Streptomyces sp. | reverse complement strand
CCGGGCGTGTTCACGGTGCTCGTCGCAGGCGGGCAGGGGGCGATTCTGAGGCCGTTGAACGGCCGCCGCAAGCGTCCCGAACGGCTGATGATGTTCGACCTCGACGGTCCGGTGGACAGTCCGGTGGAGGGTCCGCAGGTCGGCCCGTTCGACGTGTTCAATCACCCGTTTCCGGTCCGTTCCGCACGTCGGCCCTATGTACTGGTGGGAACCGACCCGGACGAGCCGCACGAGAACAAGTGGGTCGCCGCCATGGGCGCCGACGGGACATTGCGGCGGCTCTTCCCGCACTCCTGGGTGCCGCAGGAGCATCATTTCGGGGGTCCCGCGGTCGAGATCGGCCAGTCCCTGGTGTACGCCGGCACCGTTCACCACGGACACGGGCTCCAACCGGGCGGCGCCTACGTCGTACGACGATCCCTGAACGGCACAGTGCAGTGGCAGTTCCGCACCGATCATCCCGCCACCGCCCTCGACGCCGACGGCGACACCGTTTACGTGGCCTACAACTCCGGAGCCCTGACAGCACTGGACGCCGACAACGGCTCGGTGCGATGGCACACCGAGCTGGAGGTGGACGGAACACCGACCACCGGACTGTCCCTCGCTGTGACGCCCATGGGGCACTTGCTTGTCGGGACCGTCGACGGCCGCATCCTGGAGTACTCGGTCCGGCGGTGACCCAAGGGGCCGCCGGCTCTTCGGGATGCGCAACGGTTCACGGCGGCGCGCAGCGCCGTAGCTGCGGGCTGGAGTTGCCGGGGTGGCCTATTGCCGGGGTGGCCTATTGCCTGGTTGCTGCGCCGTTGCGCGGCCCTCGTCCCGGACGCTCTGATGTCCGCAAGCCGGCTCCGCGCCCCGCCCTTGACCGTCGTCGGACGGCACCCTAGCCCTTCGAGTCAGGCTTCCACTCCTGGGCGAGGAGCCCGAGCAGCACCTCGTCCAGGAACTCGCCCAACACCCAGGCCGAGGAGCGCAGCACGCCCTCGCGTACGAAACCGTTGCGCTCGGCGGAGCGCAGCATCGCGAAGTTGTCCGACAGCGTCTCGATCTGCAGCCTCTGCAGGCCGCGCACGACGAAACCGTAGTGACACAGCACCGCGACCACATCGGTGCCGTAGCCCTTGCCGCGAGAGGACGGCAGCAGCCCCAACCCGATGTGCGCGGACCGGCTGTGGTTGTCGATGCCCCACAGCGTCGCGGTGCCGACCAGCGTCCCGCCGTCCAACTCCACTACGGAGAACGGGACATGCCCATGCTCCTTGTCGTCCACCACGAGCCGCGGATCCTTCGAACCGGGCGTGATCGGTCGCCACGGCCCACCTTCGGCCCGCGAGGCATTGACCACGTCGTCGTAGAGCTCGGCCCGCAGGACCGGAATGTCGTCCTCGTGCCGGGCCCTGAGCCCGACCTTGCTACCCCTAAGCATGCAAGCTTCCTATCCGACCGGTCTGGCCGGCGGCAAACCGATAAACGTCCGTACGTCCGATGCCCCGCCGGTGAGCACCGATACCCACGGCTCGGGGAGGTGGTACGGCACCGTCTCCGCGGGGTGGTGGAGCACCGCAGCCGTCGGCCCGCCCCCGGCTCAGCTGCCGTCGTACCAGCCGGCGCCCGCCGCGCCCTCCGAGGGATCGAAGGACTGGTGGAGCCCCACAAGGGCGAATACCAGTCGGGGGTCCCAGCCCGGCGCGAGCACCCGGTAGTCGTCGGCCAGTCCCCTGAAGACGACGTGGGCCCGGCCTGATCCGTCGCGCCAAATGACGCGCCGAGGCGGGCCGAACGACCCGTCGCCCTCGGCGAACAACGCCATGACGATGCCCACCAGGCTGACCGGCAGCCCCAGAGGCCACCACAGCGCCCACCAGAACAGGCGGCCCTTGAGCCCGCGCAGCGCGGGACCTCTGGCAGGTTCCACCGTCCAACGGGTCCGGCTGAGGCGGAGGAAGGAGCCGCGCCGCACGGTGACCCGCCCGAGCGGCGCCCCAAGCGGGTCCTCGACGCGATAGACGGCGGGTATTCCGCTCACCCGCGGGCCGGCCGGTCGCTCGGTGACCACCCGGGCTATCGGTCCCTGCCCGTCGGGGACCAGTTGGAAGGAACGGACGGAAGGGTGCCAGTCGGTTCCGGCGCCGTCGGCATCACGCCACAGCCGGACGGCTCCGCCCTCCAAGCCGAATCCATCATCACTGGCCACAGCCGGCGGGGACACCGTGTACTTCACGTCGTAGGTCACTCGCCCCTGGGTCACTCTCTGCCTCTCCGTCGAACATTCGATCTGGGCGATGCTCTCACCGTCATGATCGAAGGCACTCAGGTGGCTTCCGTTCGCCACCCCGCGCACCGCGCCGGACACGCCCCTGGCGCCGCCCCCTGCGGCGTCGGGCCCGAACACTCGGGCGCATGTGCATGCCTGGGAGTTGCCCGGTGCATTGGGCACGCCCTACGACCACTGGCTGTGCGGCCGATCGGGCGGCCGGGTCACGGGTGGACCGGGAACGCCGATTGGAAGGCCAGGCGACGGCCGGCGTCCGCGCCGAGGCGAGCGAGCAGGTCGTCGAGCGCGAGGTACTCCTCCCAGGGCTCCCGCCCCGTCGCCCCGGCCAGCGCCCGGACGAGCCTGTCCTCAAGGTCGGGGACTCGCTTGTCCTTCCACACTTTGTCGGCTGTGCTGACCAGGAGGTCCTCGATCGTCACGGCGGGGTCGTCCCAGCTCGCGTGGGTGGCGGCGAACCGGGCCAGGGCCGGCGCGAAGCCGCGGTCCAGAAGCAGGTCGCGGCCGGCGGCCTCGTGTGCTGAGCCGGGCCCGGAGAGTTCCTCGGGGTGCAGGGTCTTGCCCACGTCATGGGTCGCCGCACCGAAGAGGACGGCGTCACGGTGGACGGCCAGATCCGGGTAGCGGTCGCGCACCCAGTCGGCCAGGTCGACCGCGACGTCGTGGACCGCGCGCAGGTGCGCCGCCAGACGGGGCGGGGCCCCCAGAGAGCGCAGGAGCTCCGTCACCACGGCCGGCAGCGGCCGCAGAGGCGGCTCGCCCGGGACGTCGAGGGCACGAAGCAAGAGGTCCGAAGGCGTCGCGGTCATCCCGCAGACACTACTGGCGTCGGTCGGCCCGGGGTGGGCAGTGCTGAGGAGGTGACGGCACGTGTGTGATCCGGCGGAGCGGAGGCTTCGGCGACAGTCGCGATAGCCGGGGCTGCCTGGCATGGGTAGTACGGGAGCGCCTCGCGCAGCTCGGGCAACGCCGGCCCAGTGGCGGCGCCGAGGGCCCATGGGCGCCGTCCGAGGCCTGCGGCCAGGAGGGGAACCGCCTGGGCGGGCGCGCCGAGCACGAGCGCGGCCAAGGCGTGTTTCATGAGCGGCGCCGTGCGACTCAGACTTCGGGAAGGGAGGGATCGGGTGTCCAAGGGCTCGGTGCGGTGATGGCCCAGCGTTCGTGGTCCCGCCAGTCCCCGTCGATGTAGAGGTAGGCGGGGGAAAGCCCCTCATAGCGGAAGCCCAGCCGCTGGACCAAGGCCAGGGATGCTTTGTTCGCCGGCTGAATGTTGGCCTCCAGCCGGTGGAGCCGCAGGTCGGTGAAGGCGTACTGGAGGGTGGCGGCGAGCCCTTCGGTCATGTACCCGTGCCCTGCGGACGGGGCGAAAGCGGCATAGCCGAGGGACGCGCCCTGGTAGCGGCCCCGGATGATCGAGTTGATGTTGACCATGCCGGCGGCTGCGCCGGTCTCCCGGACACGGACCAGAAAGCCCTGGTTGGCGCCGTCGTCGAAGCGGCGCATCCAGACCTTGAACTCCTCTGCGGTCGCGGGTAGTTGCATCCATGGCTGGTGCAGCTCGGAGCTGGCCTGCGCGAGCGTGCAGAACTCGTCCTGGTCGGAGAGGGTGAGCGGGTGCAGTTCGACCCGCGGCGGCATCTTGAGCATGGACCAACGTTAGGGCCTGTGGGGAGTGGGCACCCGAGTGATCCACTACTGAGCTGATCTCGGCGTGGGTTGTGGTGATGTGACCGGCGCGCATGGGGCGGTGCGGGAGTCGTTCCCGCCGGTGGGGAAGAGCGGGGTCGGTCACCGACGTGGACGCTTGTGCCCTTCACGGGGTGGTGGCCCACGGGGGAAGCCGTCAGGGAGTGCCGTGCGTACGTAGCGGACAGCGGGCCGGCCTCGATGCCGCTCCCGTCGTCACAGGTCGGTCGTGTCGCACAGGGCCGGCCAGGCGATTCCCTGTCCTTGGCCGCAGATGGCCCGCCACTCCCCTACAGGGACACGGCCTTCGGCCGTGACAGTCCATCCGCCGTAGTAGGCGTCGTCGGTGATGGCGTCGAGGGTGTGCCACTCGGCCTGGTGGCCGCAGTGGCGGCATGTATTCGGGTTGAAGCCGCGGCCGCGCTGCCATGTGGGCCGGTCATTCAGCAGAGGACCTACGGGGGCGGCACCGGTGGCCGAGGCGGTGAGGATGCGCCGTGCGACGTCGACCGCACCGGGAAAGTCCGTCGTGGTGTACTCCTCGGCGCGTGGCCGGTGAGCCGGCAGCAGGCCGAATACCCATGGCATGGGCGTGACGCACCGCTCGCACGGGGCCTCGTATGCCATGACGTTCACGCGCAGGGTGCTCACGTGCACCACCTCCCGGCCGCCAGCCTGACACACCTCCGCGGCCGAATAGTCCTGAACGCTGCTCGGCTCTCCCTTTTGACAGGTTGTCAGGCTGCGCGTTCACAGGCTGCGTGCGGTGCTGTCGCCGTAGGCGGTGGTCGCGTGGATGCTCAGGTCGGCGGCGGTGCCGTCGGAGTCGCTGAGCGAGTCGTTAGGCGTCCGCGGGCTGGACATCGACCGTGGCGTCCGCCCGGTCGGCGGCGATGAACTGGATCCGACCGGGGCGGAGGTCTCCCACCTCTGCATGAGGCTCTCCTTCCCCTTCAGCGGGCGCTCCATCCCGCTTTCAGATGGAGGAAAGCTACGTTGCATTCGAAGCTCCAGCAAGACTCTCATTGTGCAGAATCGCCATCAGAATGGGTAATCGCTAGTACCGTCGTCGCAACGGGATTGACGCTAACGCAACGAACCTCACTCCACTCGTTGCAATGAATGAGAATGGACGACGGGAAACCCAGCAGGTGCCGCCCAAGTCCTACGACCGCCTCTCCGCCCCCTCCCAATGACGGGCGCCGCCGATGCAGCCCGGGAGGCATCGGGCTTGGATGATGAACCAAGAGACCGGGGTCAACCTCTTGACCTGCTCGGATCCAGCCACTACCTTGCGGCAAAGGCCCACCCATGACTGCCGAAGGAGGCGACCAGCAGATGTACACCAGCTCTGATCTCGCTCGCCTCGCCCAGCAGACGGTCTGGGGTCCGGGTCGAATCGCGCACGGCTGCTGAACACGCCGTTCTGAGTGCCCCCCGTCCAGGGCACACTCCCGGGTTTCCCGTCACCACTTCCGGCACGTCGTCGCTGTCGCGTGCCCTGTTACGCCCGCACCTCTCGCGTGGCGCGTCTGAACACAGAAAGCCGTCTGAAATTGGCGAACATGATGAATCACTCGATCACGCACAGTAATGAAGGCATGTCATGGTAGCGGCGCGGATCACGGTCAACGGGAAAGAAACGCCGATTTCACCGGCTGCACCCCACACCACAGCTCTGGATTTCCTGCGCGAGCGTGGCCTCACGGGCACAAAGGAGGGCTGCGCCGAGGGTGAATGCGGCGCATGTTCCGTCCTCGTGGCCCGTCCCGGGGTGAACAAGCCCACCGACTGGGTGGCGGTCAATGCCTGCCTGATTCCGGCTGCGGCGCTCGACGGCCAGGAGGTCATCACCTCCGAAGGGCTCGCCACCCCCGGCGAGCCCGGCACGGCGCCCACCCTGCACCCCGTGCAGGAGGAGATGGCGGTCCGCGGCGGCTCCCAGTGCGGGTACTGCACGCCGGGATTCATCTGCAGCATGGCGTCCGAGTACTACCGGCCCGACCGCTGCGCGCACGCGGACTCGGACTCGGCGGACTCGCACGACAGCACCGACCACGAGCACGGTCCGAACGGCTTCGACCTGCACTCGCTGAGCGGGAACCTGTGTCGCTGCACCGGATACCGCCCGATCCGCGATGCGGCGTACGCCGTCGGTGAGCCCACCGACGAGGACCCGCTCGCGCAGCGTCGCGATCAGGAACCGCCGGCAGCGGTCGCCACCGAGTACACGCAGGACGGCGCCACGTTCCTGCGGAAGGACACCCTGGCCGAGACGCTGCAGCTGCTGCGCGAGCGTCCCGACGCGGTAGTGGTCGCCGGCTCCACCGACTATGGCGTCGAGGTGAACATCCGCTCGCGCCGGGCGGAGTGCGTGGTCGCCATCGACCGGCTGCCCGAGCTCCGGGAGCTGCGCGTCGAAGCCGACTACATCGAGATCGGGGCGGCGCTGACGCTCACCGAGATCGAGCGCCGCCTCGACGGCGACGTCCCGCTGCTGGCCGAGCTGTTCCCGCAGTTCGCCTCCCGGCTCATCCGGAACAGTGGCACCCTCGGCGGCAACCTGGGTACCGGTTCCCCCATCGGTGACAGTCCGCCGGTGCTGCTCGCGCTCGAGGCGTCGCTGGTGCTGGCCGACGCCGACGGTGAGCGCGTGGTCCCGCTGGCGGATTACTTCACCGGCTACCGGCAGAGCGTGCGCCGTCCCGACGAGCTGATCCGCGCGGTGCGCATCCCGCTGCCGCTGTCGCCGGTCGTGGCGTTCCACAAGATCGCCAAGCGTCGCTTCGACGACATCTCCAGTGTGGCGGTCGGTTTCGCGCTCGACATCCAGGACGGGATCGTCCGCAAGGCGCGCATCGGCCTGGGCGGCGTGGCCGCCACCCCGATCCGCTCCCTCGCCACCGAGGCGGCCCTGGAGGGCAAGCCGTGGTCGGCGGAGACCGTCGAGGCCGCGGCTCGGGTGCTGCGGGGCGAGGGCACGCCGATGAGCGACCACCGCGCCAGCGCCATCTACCGTTCCGCGATGCTCGGCCAGAGCCTGCTGAAGCTGCACGCACAGACCACCGAGGCGGTGTCGTCATGAGTCATCTGTCTGAGCGTCCCGAGAAGCCCGTAGTCGGCGTCTCGATGCCGCATGAGAGCGCCTTCCTGCACGTCACCGGCACCGCGCTCTACACCGACGACCTGGTCTACCGGACCAAGGACACGTTGCACGCCTACCCGGTCCAGGTCATGAAGACCCACGGCCGGATCACCAAGCTGGACACCGAGCCCGCGCTCGCCGTGCCCGGTGTGGTCCGCGTGCTGACCGGTGCCGACGTGCCCGGCGTCAACGACGCCGGTATGAAGCACGACGAGCCGCTGTTCCCCGACGAGGTCCTGTTCCACGGCCACGCGGTCGCCTGGGTGCTCGGCGAGACCCTGGAAGCGGCCCGGCTCGGTGCGGCGGCCGTCGAGGTGGAACTCGAAGAAAAGCCCTCGATCATGACGCTCAAGGAAGCGATCGCGGCCGAGAGCTTCCACGGCGCCCGGCCCGTGATGGAGACCGGCGACATCGACGCCGGCTTCGCCGAGTCCGCGCACGTGTTCAGCGGCGAGTTCCAGTTCTCCGACCAGGAGCACTTCTACCTGGAGACGCACGCCGCGCTGGCCTACATCGACGAGGCCGAGCAGATCTTCATCCAGAGCAGCACCCAGCACCCCTCGGAGACCCAGGAGATCGTCGCGCACGTCCTCGGTCTGCACAGCCACGAGGTCACCGTGCAGTGCCTGCGGATGGGCGGCGGCTTCGGCGGCAAGGAGATGCAGCCGCACGGCTTCGCGGCCATCGCCGCGCTCGGCGCCAAGCTGACCGGCCGGCCGGTCCGGGTGCGGCTCAACCGGACCCAGGACCTGACCATGTCCGGCAAGCGGCACGGGTTCCACGCCGACTGGAAGATCGGCTTCGACGCCGACGGCCGCATCCAGGCGCTGGACGCCACGCTGACCTCGGACGGCGGCTGGAGCCTGGACCTGTCCGAGCCCGTGACGGCCCGTGCACTGTGCCACATCGACAACACGTACTGGATTCCCAACGCGCGTGTCGCCGGTCGCATCGCCAAGACCAACAAGGTCTCCAACACGGCCTTCCGCGGCTTCGGCGGACCGCAGGGCATGCTGGTGATCGAGGACATCCTGGGCCGGGTCGCGCCGCTGCTCGGCCTGGACCCGATGGAGCTGCGCAAGCGCAACTTCTACCAGCCGGGTCTCGGTCAGGCGACGCCGTACGGCCAGCCGGTCGCTCAGGCGGAACGGATCGCCGCCGTCTGGGAGCAGGTCGAGAACAACGGCGGCATCGCCGACCGCAAGCGCGAGATCGCCGCCTTCAACGCCGCGCACCCGCACACCAAGCGGGCGCTGGCGATCACCGGCATCAAGTTCGGCATCTCGTTCAACCTCACGGCCTTCAACCAGGCCGGCGCGCTGGTGCTGATCTACAAGGACGGCTCCGTCCTGATCAACCACGGCGGCACCGAGATGGGCCAGGGCCTGCACACCAAGATGCTGCAGGTGGCCGCGACCACGCTGGGCATCCCGCTGCACAAGGTGCGCCTCGCCCCGACGCGTACCGACAAGGTGCCCAACACCTCTGCCACTGCCGCCAGTTCCGGGGCGGACCTCAACGGTGGGGCGATCAAGAACGCCTGTGAGCAGCTGCGTGCGCGGCTGCTGCAGGTGGCCGCCAGCCAGCTGGGTTCGAACGCCTCGGACGTGCGCATCGTCGACGGCGTCGCGCGCACCCTGGGCAGCGACAAGGAGCTGGCCTGGGACGACCTGGTGCACACCGCGTACTTCCAGCGCGTGCAGCTGTCGGCGTCCGGTTACTACCGGACCGAGGGTCTGCACTGGGACGCGAAGGCTTTCCGGGGCTCGCCGTTCAAGTACTTCTCCTACGGCGCCGCCGCGGCCGAGGTCGAGGTGGACGGCTTCACCGGTGCGTACCGCATCCGGCGCGTCGACATCGTGCACGACGTCGGCGACAGCCTGTCCCCGATGATCGACATCGGTCAGGTCGAGGGCGGTTTCGTGCAGGGCGCGGGCTGGCTGACGCTCGAGGACATGCGCTGGGACGCCTCTGACGGGCCGAACCGTGGCCGGCTGCTGACCCAGGCCGCGAGCACGTACAAGCTGCCGAGCTTCTCGGAGATGCCCGCGGAGTTCAACGTCACGCTCATGGAGAACGCCACCGAAGAGGGCGCGGTGTACGGCTCCAAGGCGGTGGGTGAGCCTCCGCTGATGCTGGCGTTCTGCGTGCGCGAAGCGCTGCGGCAGGCCGCCGCCGCGTTCGGGCCGAGCGGGGTCAGCGTCGAGCTGGCCGCGCCCGCGACGCCGGAGGCGGTGTACTGGGCGATCGAGGCGGCTCGCCAGGGCGAAGCCTCCCAGGACGGCCATGCCCTCAACGGGTTCGCCGCCAATGGCCAGGTCGCGGACGGCAAGACCCGTACCGGCGCAGAAGCGTTGAGCGGTGCCTGACATGACATGGATCGCCGCGGTCGCACGGTTGCGAGCACGCCGGGAGTCCGGCGTGCTTGTGACCGTCGCGACCGTGCGCGGTCATGCCCCGCGCGACGCCGGTGCGAAACTCGTCGTGGGGCAGACCGCGACGTGGGGCTCGATCGGTGGCGGCAATGTCGAGGCCGTCGCGATCGATCGTGGCCGGGAGATGATCGCCGCGTCCAAGACGGAGCCGGAGCTGATCGATTTCGCTCTGAACGACAAGGTGACCAATCAGCATGGCGTGCAGTGCTGCGGCGGCACGGTCTCGGTGTTGCTCGAACCGCTGCCGGTGGTACGCGCGGTGGCGGTCTTCGGCGTCGGGCACGTGGGGCTTGAACTGGCGCGCATCCTGGCACGTCAGGACCTCGACCTCCATCTGATCGACAGCCGCGCCGACATGCTCGCCAAGGAGCGGCTCGACGTGCTGGCGGACTCTGTGGCGCAGGTGCATGTGCATCACACGCCGCTGCTGCCGGAGGAGGTGCTCGAGGAGCTGCCCCGCGGCACGCACATCCTGATCATGACCCATGATCACGCCGAGGACGCCGCTCTGTGCGACGCCGCCTTGCGCACCAGCCATCTCGGCTCCATCGGACTGATCGGGTCCGCGGCCAAATGGGTTCGGTTCCGCAAGCGCCTCTCCACCGAGGGCGGTCACGACGAGGCCACCATCGACCGGATCAAGACGCCGATCGGACTGGCCGACATCACCGGCAAGGAACCCGCGACCATCGCCGTCAGCGTCGCCGCCGATCTGCTGCGCACCTTCGAAACCGAGGAGCGCTGACTCCCCCACCGGACCGACCAGGGCGCCCAGAGGCTCGCACGAACACACACGTGCGAGCCTCAGCCGTCCAAGGGCCCCTGCCGGCAGCATCGTTGCCCGGCGTCGGCCTTCGCCACGTGGGAATGCAGCCTACGAACGCCTCCGCGTCGCCCGACCGAGCGGCGGGCCTACGCCTTCCACGGCACCTTCGCTGTCGCAGCGATCCGGCATGGCTCGTCCGTGACACGCCGGACAGAGCCTGTCGGTGAGGCGCTCGAAAACCAGTGGAGCAGCGCCGCGGTGCGCCATTACCGTGCTGCCGAACCACGTCGCCCAGGCAAGGACGTCCCGTTGTACACCGTGTGAGACCTCCCGATTGCTGATTCGTCGCGCGTCGCGCTTGTTGCGCCGCGCTGCATTTTGCTGCGGACTTCTCACAGAACCGGTGTACTTCTGTGCTCAACAACTGGGTTGTCATGCCCACCCGCCTGCCCCTCGTTCTCCGCCGTTGCCACACGTGCACGTCCGGGCGATTCCGGGCCAACGGTAAATTTCGCGTCAACGCCCACCACAAACTCCTCGACGCCTGGCTCCTCGTGCTCTGTACCGGTTGCGGGGAAACCGCGAAACTCACGGTCCTGGAGCGGGTGAATGTGCGCTCCGTACGACCTGAGCTGCTGTGCCGGCTGCACGACAACGACCCTGGCCTGGCAGCCGAGTTGCTTCAGGATCCGGTCGTGCAGCGCCGAAATCGCGTCGCCCTCGACTGGGACGACGCCTGGTGCCTCGACACCGGCGGATCGGATCACCTGGACCGCGAGGTGATCGACATCTCGGTCCGCTTTGCGGCGCGGATCCCTGTCCGGCCGGTTCGACTGATCGCTGAAGGGTGCGGTCTCTCGCGGGCCGAAGTCGAGAGACTGATCACGGAGGGGAAACTCGTCTCGGCAGTCCGGCTGAGCGGCAAGCTCTCCGGCGACTTCACCTTCACTCTGAAGCGCTGAGTGCTCCTCAGGCCCAGGGGCCCGTCCGGCATGATCCGCCGGACAGGCCCCAGGGCGTGTATCGAACGATGAGGATCCAGCTCGTCGTCGACTCCGTACGAGGCGTCACTCAACGCGGGCGGCGGATGCCGCAGACGCAGCGGGGCCAACGGAACCGTCGCGACGGGGCTCCGGCTTGTGCCTGGCCAGGTCATCACTGCCTTACCGTGGTGCGGACGCCGCGGCCATGAACATCGGCAGCGCCAGCAAGAGCCGGTCGGTCTCGGCCCGTGCACGCTGTTCAGCGATCCAGGTGTCCGTCTGCTCGTGTGTGATGGCGCCCGTCGAACGGGCTCCTGCGGCCAGCTCGGTGAGCAAGGGCAACATCGTCGGTCCGGTGAACACGCCGGTGTGCACCTCGACCTCCACGTCGCCGAAGCCGGCGTCCAACAGCAGGTTGCGGTACCGGCGGGCGGCGCGCGGGCCGGCGATCAGGGCGGAGCGGGCATGCACGATGGCGCGGGTGAGGGCCGGATCGTCGGAGTCGATGACGAAGGCGTCCCAGTCCTGGCCGACCAGCACGATCCGCCCGCTGGACGAGAGCACCCTACGGGCCTCGGCCAACGCCCGCTCCGGCTCGGCCAACTCGTGGAACACCTTGTCGGCCCGGTAGCCGTCTACCGAGGCATCCGCCAGCGGCAGTTCGTACGCACCCGCGATCCGGAAATCCTCCTCGGGCCACCGGCCGCGGGCGACGGCGATCATTCGCTCGCTCGGATCCACGCCGACGGCCTGCACGCCCCTTTCGGCCAACTCCGCCACGGCCCGTCCGGCGCCGCAGCCCACGTCCACCACGGACTTTCCGGATCCGGGGCGGAGCAAGTC
>NZ_DATCVQ010000442.1:0-7743 GCF_036566765.1 Streptomyces sp. | reverse complement strand
AAGACGTCCACGGCCGGCTTGGGCTACATCAAGGGGCCCGACAACCGGCAGGCCCAGTTCCGCGCCCACTTCGACCGCGACCCCGCCCACTGGGCGACCACCGGCGACACCCCCACCGTGGAGAAGTCGGCCGCCGCCGCCACCGGCAAGGCGTACCACGAACGGCTCGACCGCCTGGCAGCCCGCCTCCGCGGGGAGACGCCGGTCCTCCCCGACGACGCCTTCACCGACACGGCTACAGACACGGCGCGCATGGCCCCGTCCACCGACCCGATTGCCCAGGCGGCTGCCGCCATCGAAGCCGAAGCCCCCGCCGGCACCGACAACAAGGTCGCCGCGTTCCTCACCGAACGAGGACGCCCGGTCGGCCGGAACGTGATCGCCCAAGAGACCCGCCTCACCCTCGGCGCCGTCAAGAGCGCCCTCACCCGCCTCAAGGCCAAGGGCCTGGCCGTCGATGTCGACCGCGGCATCTGGGCGCACCCCGACCACGCCGACAACCAGCCCGAACAGACCGACTACGCCAACGCCGCCTAGGCCCGGCACACACGCAAAGGAGACCGTGATGCTCTTCGAACCGCCCAAGTACGAGTGGGAAGCCACCACCACCCGCGAGGCGCTCGAGTACCTCCAAGCCGCCAAGGACATGATCGCCGCCCACATGGCCAGCCTGGCGCCCGGCACGCAAGGCCGCATGGAGCGTGAGCGGTACACGCCGATCAAGCTGACGCTGAAGCTCGACCTCGGCCCTCTCGTCCAGTGCATCAACGACCGCCGCACCGTCGAAGCCCTCACCGCCGATCTCGACGACTTGAACTGACCGCACCCATCTGAGCCCGGAAGGAGACCCAGCCATGAACCCGAAGCCTGAGCCCACCGACCGGGCCGAGGTCAATCCGCTCACTGACGCCGTGATGCGGGCCGCCGTCGACAACGTGATTCACGAGCTGCGGCGCGACAGCACCACACCGCCCGCCCAGAAGCCGGAACGTCCGGCGATGTCCAGCAAGGCCACCGACGACAGCGTCAGAATGCTCTGCTTCGGCGGGATGGCTCTCCTCACCTGCGGCGGCATCTCCCTGGTGATGGTCACATCGGAGTTCGCTGACCCGAAGGCGATCGGCGTGTTCTTCGCCGGTCTCGCGGCGGTCGCCCTCGCCGCCGCCCGACTCCTCCGCCGCGCCGGAGAAGCCGCACCCACGGAGATCCACCAGACCTACACCGGCCCCATCCGGCAGGAGACCAACGTCGATCAGCGCAAGGCCGTCGTTCAGAAGAACATCACCAAGACCTGAGAGGACACTCGAACCATGGATGAGACGCTCGATCTCCTGTACGCGGCGACGAAGCTCGTCACCGAGAAGCGGCACGGATCCCCGGCGATGGTCCGCCGCTGCCTGCGCCAGGACTACAACGTGCACGTCACCTACGGAACTGCCGAGCATCTTCTCGACCAGATGCAGAACCTGGGCATCGTCGGCCCCAGCAAAGGCGCGATCGCCCGCGACGTCCTCATGGACTACGAGCAGGCGACCGCGAAGCTGCTCCCCGCGCACGGCGGCAGCTGGGGAAACCCGAAGGCCGCCTGATCAGCCAGCGGAACGGCCCGGACCGTCATCGGTCCGGGCCGTCGTCATGCGCGGTACAGCACGGGCCACCCATCCGGAGCCGATCGCGTTCGTCGGCAGCGTCGCCGGCCGGGCACCCATCCGCTCGCAGATCAGATCCAGCTGCTGCTGGCAGACCGCCCGGCTCTTGGCGCGCACCATGAACACGATGTCGTCCATCCCGTCAGTGTGGCGCGGCGGGTGGGGGAGCGGGGGCCGAATCCGGGAAGCGGCTACTCGGGGGCCTGGGTCTTCCTTAGGCGTTCGGCTCGCTCGCGGTAGCGCTCGTCCGGCTCGATGCCCGCATCCCGCGCCATCTTCCGCACGTGCGCCCCGGTCCATCCGGAGGCTTTCGCGACCTCGGTGGGCTTCAAGTGGCCTTCACGGAGGGCGTCGAGGACGAGGTCTCGGAGTTCGTCGCTGGACTTCTTGAGGCGTTCGGCGTCGCGGAGTCGGCGGGTACCGGCGGCGGCGATGTCCTCCAGGGAGGGCGGCTCGGTGGGCGGGGTCGGATTCATGGCATCAATGTATCGCAACAGGGTTGCGGTGCCTATGCCTCAGGCGTACTGTCTGAGGTGTCGCCACCGCTACACATGATCGCTAGTCAGTTGCGATCACGGAGGCGCGAGGAGGCTCGAATGTCCCGTCACATGGACCGCATCCGCCGCGAGGCGATGGAGCAGTACGGCGATGCCCCCGCGGACGCGGCCGAGGCACTCGCGCACGTGCTGAAGGTGTACGCCGACGAGCCGGACAGCCGCCTGATGGTCGAGGCGACGAACGGCATCTACGGCGACGGTGTCCGAACTGGCCTGACCATGGGCGACCTGCGCGCCCTCGCCGCCCGACTCCCCGACTGACCCATCCAGGCCCGGCCTTCACCGGCCGGGCCCGTCGATCCACCGCACATCCGCACCAAGGGGGAACCGATGCTCGCCACCGCCAAGCTCCGCAGCCGCACCAAGACGGCTGCCCGCACCGCCGTCAAAGCCCTCCGCTACCGCTGCATCTCCGGCATCGTCGCCGTCCTCGTCGACGGCGGGCAGCTCATCCGCACCGGCGACCACCTCGACCGCGTCGGCGGCAGCGACCTCCCCGACGGGCAGAAGAGCTGGTTCGGGCGGCACGTTGCGAAGGCGTACCGGAAGGTGCACGGCGGCGACGCCATCAAGGTGTGGGCGCAGCACCGGACCACCGGCAAGTGGATCCACGTCCACGTCTACAACCCCGCCGACCCGGCGCTGCTCGTCGGCCTCCGCTCGTACAAGGTCACCCGGCACCTCGCCGACCGCGCCGCCTACCTCACCGCCGCATAGGAGAACCCGATGTCCCGCCAGACCGCCATCCAGCTCGTCGACCTGGACGTCCGCTGGGTCGGCACCGACTCCACCACCCCAGCAGGCCACGTCCTGGTGCTCGGCGTCGACACGCTCGGCGTGCTCCGCCTCTGCCTGTACAAGGGCGCCACGCCCGACGACAGCACCCTCCGGGGCTCGCTCCTCATCCCGCCGGACGGCCACGGGCAGCGGCACCTGCCGACCCGCACCACCGCCTACGGGCCCACGGGTGCCTACGTCACCAGCGTCGGCGACCAGACGGCCATGCTGCAGCGCCTCGCGGACCAGCCGTGATCGCCTTCCCGCGCACCACGGTCCCCGTCCCGGATGCGGTCGCCGCCCTGTCCGCCCGCCAACTCCCCGACCGGGTACGGGCCGCACGACGGCAGGCATGGGAGGCGTCCGTGCGGCTCGACCTATGCCGCCAGCCCCGGTACGAGGAAGGGCGGCAGGGGGCGATCGCCGAACTCGCAGCGGCGAACAAGGTGCTGGCCGCCGTCAACCCTGGATACGTCTTCGGCTGGGGCGACATGCACGGCCAGCAGCGATAGGAGGAGGCGTGACTGTGACCGTCTACAGCGCCGTCAACGGGCCTCGCCCGGAGAAACTCGGCAAGGTCGAATCGATCGAGCGAGCCCTTGCCGCAGATGTGGCGTTCGCCAGGGAGGCCGCCCTGTTGGGTGACGCCGACGGTGAACGCATCCACCACGAATCCATCAACAAGCTGCTGGCCATTCGCGAGGAGCTCGCTGACCAGGAGCGCCAATGAACGCCCCGACCGAGCCCGTCCCCGAGGTGCCGCTGCTGGCCGAGCCCCGGCAAAACGACTGGGACGAAACACCCGCCGAAGCCGCCGAGTTCGACCGCCGCTACTGGAACGAGGACTAGACCGTGAACGACCCCCGCGCCCGTAAGCTCGCCGAGGCCCGGCAGCGCAACGCCCACGAGGCCATCAGCTACATCCCGGCCTGGGACGATCTCACCGACAAGGAGCGCGAGCAGTCCATCAGCGAGGCCGCGAAGTGGCTGCGCGCCGCCATCGAAGCCGGGATCGCCCCGCTCGCCGAACGACCCACCGACAAGCACGACGCGATCCTCCTCGACAACTACGGTCAGATCTGGGGTGAGTACCAGACGAGCCCGTCCTCGCACGGCGACGCGATCCTCCGCCTCGTCTGGGCGTCCGAGCAGTGCTCCTCGAAGCAGGAGATCGAGGCCGAGGGCGTCGAGTTTCGCCTCATCGGCTGGAGCGAATAGCCGTGACCCTGCACCACATCCCCGCCGACGACCTGCGTATCGGCGACGTAATCGTCCACGACGGCGGCACCACCACCGTCCGCGAACTCGACCGCAGCGCCACGCCCACCATCGTCACCAACCCCGGCGACAGTGACCAGATCAGCGGCTACGTGTGGGAACACGTCCAGGTGCAGCGAGAGGAGATCAACTAATGGGGCAGTCTACGAACGGCATGCTCGCCTACGGCTACGACCTCGGCGGCGAGGAGGGATGGAAGCTCCAAGAGGCAGGCGAGTACGGCGAACTCCCCGAACTGCCATGGTTCGACGAGGAGAACGAAGACGGTGATGGCTTCCAAGAGTCCGCCGAGCGGCGCCTCCTCGCCGAGATCGCCGGATTCACCGAGACCTGGTCCAGCGGGAACGAGGGCTACTCCGACCGCAAGCGCGAAGCCAAGGCCCAGGTTGGCGTCGAGTTCGACACCCACTGCTCCGGCGACTACCCGATGTACCTGATCGCCACCAAGGTCATCACCGTCTACCGGGGCAGCGTGAAGGACATCGACATGGCGGCGCTCGCCGTCGAGCCTGAAATGAACGGCTGGGACGAGAAGCTGCGCATCGCACTCCAGGCACTCGGGATCACGCCGACGCAGGAGAAAGCCCGGTGGCTGCTCTGCTCGTACTGGGGCTAAACCGTTGCCGTGACCACCCCACCCCGCGACCCTGCTTCGACCGGAGCAGGGCCGCAGGCGTGTGCGCGGCACCACTAGGCCATTGGCCCAGCAGTGTCGGCGAGCTAGTGCACCATTGGCTCAGAAACACCCTGCTTCCCGCACCGCACGAGGAGCCTGCCGTGTACGACCACCCCACCCCCGCCCCGCTCGATGAGTTCGAATGGCCGACCTGTGTGACCCCCCGCTGCAACCGGCAACTGTGGGTCGCCGAAGCCTCCAGGTGGGCTTGCCGGCCGTGCGAGGAACGCACCGTCACCCGCATCGCCGAACTCCCCAGCTTGTTCCGGCAGCTCGACACGACCGCGTCCCTGATGCGCGGCGCGCGCCGTCCCGGCGCTGGGGGTGGGGGCTCCAAGACGCCGCCGATCCCGCCCCGCCTGGAAGTCCTTGCCCTGGTCGGCCCGGGTGGTGTGGCGGCCCGCCTGTCGGCGATTGAGGATGCGTGGCGGGCCGCGCTCGGTTGGACGGTCGCACCGTGGCGCGGCTCCCCGGCCCAGGCGGTGCCTCTGCTGGCCGAGTTCCTGGCCAACAACCTCCTCTGGGCGTGCAGCAGTTACGAGGAGGTCGGGCAGGACATCGACGACCTGCGCAGGCTGCACGGCGAATGCACGGCGATCGTCAACGACGAACGGCGGCCCGGCCGCGTCCAGATCGGCAACTGCCCCACCATCGTCGAGGATCGGGTGTGCTGGCAGCCGTTGACCGCATCCGCAGGCAGCCACCGCATCCACTGCCCGGCGTGCAACGGCCGGTGGGAGACGCTGGGGGAGTGGCGGGAACTCCGGGCCGCGCAAGAACGCGTGCTCGCCGAAGCGGCAGGAGTCGCGGCGTGAATACGAGAGTGGAGAACAGGCTCTGGACCTGGCCCCTTCTCGTGATCGGCCTCGTGACAGTAGGAGTCGGGGCGTGGGTCACAGCTGAAGGGCTCAGGTACGTCGCCCCAGGGCTGCTGGCAGTGCTCGGCGGTGGCGCAACGATCTTCATGGCTTTCGCGGGGCGTCGGAGCAATGACGGAGATGCGCCGTGAACCACCGTCCGGACTGCATCCACCACCTCGACCTGTGCCCCGCCTGCGACGGCCTCCGCGTCACACGAATGGAACGGCTCGACGGAGTGGAGAGCGTCACCCTCGACGCCGGGCCGTTCAGCTTCAGCGGACCCGCCGAGGTCTACATCGGACCCGTCGCGGAAGACTGCGCGGTCGAGGAGACGTGACTGCCCCGCCGTGGGGGCACAAGCCGCCGCCCGTCGATGACGTCACCGCCTACTGGACTACCGTCCCGCCTGCAATGTCGCCGCGCTGCGGCTACTGGATCACCCGCCACCACTACGGCACCTGGAGATCCAACCGGTGGATCCGACGCCAGGGCTACCACGCCGCCGCCGAATGGCTCGGGGTGTGGATCTGGGAGTACCTGCACGTGATCCGGCCGCTCTTCGAGGAAGAGCGCAGCGAACTAGGCAAGCTGCTTGACGAAAAATCGTCCATCTGTAATCGTGATTCTTGATCGTGGCACACGAGTCACATCACGCCCCTGGAGCCCCCGCCGTGAAACCACCGGTGGGGGCTTTCGCGTACCTCGGGGAGGTTCCGTGGTCGCCTACCCAAACCCGGACGGACTTGAGATTCACTTCGCCCAAGTCGCAGGCGACCGCGACCTCGGCGACCTATGGGAAGCCGCACGGACCGCCGGAGTAAAGCCCGGCACCATCCGCGTCTGGGTCACCCGAGGAAAGATCGAACCCGTCCTCGACGGCGAAGCAGGCCAGTACTTCCACCTCCCCACCGTGAAGCTCGCGGCAGAAGGCGGCGCCAAGCACCGCCCAGCGGACCCTGCGGCCAACAGCCGTGGCCCACACGCCCACGCCGCCTGAGACTCCTGCGCGCGGTGGCAGTAGCGCAGGAAGGCCCTCGCAGCGCTACGCGCTCGGGCCAACCAGTCCGCCCGGCCCTGTGGGGGGCCGGGCGGACGACAACACCCCAAGACAGGGTCGTCGTCGGCAGGCGAGGGCTGTCGCCCATAGCTGGCCAGTACCGGTTCGACTCCGGAACGGCGGCGCTCCCCGAAACCCCTCCGCTCTTCGGGGCGCGTCCGGTCCCCCGCCCCGACATCCCGCCGCCCGCCACGCCCCCGTCGCGGGCGGCGGGACACCCGCCATCACAGGAGGCAGCCATGCCCGACGAGTACGTGCTGCGGCTGGAGGCCTCCGGCGAGGTCACCCCCGCCCAACCCGACATGACCGACACCGAGCCCGACACCGATCCTGAGCCTGAGGAGAGTGAGCGATGACCGCAGGACTCGCCCCCAGCCTCGTCTCCGGCTGGCTCAACACTCTTCGCACCGCGGGCGCCGCCTACGGCCCCGTGGCCGGGACATTCGTGCAACTCCACACCGGCGACCCGGGCGCAGCCGGTACGTCCGCCGTGTCCGCAGGGTCGACGACCCGCAACAGCTGCACCTTCGCCGCCTCGTCGTCCGGGTCAGCCCTCGCATTGAGCGGCGCACCCTCGGCGTGGACGAACGGCGGCACGTCCGAAACCCTCACCCACATCTCCGTGTGGACGGCATCATCCGCCGGGACGCTGCTGTTCACGGTGGCGTTGACGGCCTCGCGCGCCTGGGCGTCGACCGATTCGTTCACGCTCTCGACGCTTTCGGCGGCCCTGACTCCCCAGGCGGCATAACGCCCTGACGGGGAGGGCTCATGACGACCTTCACCGACGACTTCAACCGGGCCGACTCGACCAGCCTGGGCGCCAACTGGGTTGAGGTCAGCGGCGACTGGTCGATCATCTCCCAGCAGCTCAGCTCCGGGTCAGCTG
>NZ_DATCVQ010000441.1:0-20669 GCF_036566765.1 Streptomyces sp. | reverse complement strand
CAAGGTCCGCAAGTGGGAACCGGAACCCCTCCGCTGGCTGGCCGTCCAGACCATGTACGCCGCCTACCGCACGGCCGACCACAAGGAAGCCACGTCGAACACGGCCACAACGTCCCCGGTAGCCCGCCTCGCCAACCGCCTCTCCGGCCGCTGACCGCACCCACACGAAGGGGCCCGGGTGAATCACCCGGGCCCCGACCCATCAGCCGAAGCTACTCGACCTCGATCCCGAAGTCCCCCACCAACTCCTCCAGACCGCCGCGGTACCCCTTGCCGCCCAGAACGAAATTCCAATCCCCGCTCGCCCGCCGCCGGAACGACCCCAACACCAATGCGGTCTCCCCCTCGCGCCCGTCCGACACCTCCAGCCGGTCGAGCTCCACCCCGGAGTCGTCCCGAAGCCTGATCCCCGCATCGACGAACCCCGCAAGATCCGCATCAGGATTCACCTCGGGATCGACCGCGGCCACCAGCACCAGACGATCCGCCCTCGCCGGCAACGCATCGAAACCGACCCGCACCGCCGCCTTGTCCCCGGACACCGCAGGCACCATCCGCACCGAACCGTCCGGCGTACCCGGATTGTTGAAGAAGACGAAGAACTCGTCCGTCAACACCCGGCTTCCCTCACACACCAACGCGCAGACGTCCAGGGCCACGGACCCCGACCACACCATCCCCAGCACGTTGAAGTCGTCCTCGGCCTCCGGAGGGGCCGCCGGCCCCGTCGCCCTCGGAGGAAGCGCCGCCCCCTCACCACCGCCCAACTGCCCCCGCAACCCGTGCTGATGCAGCAGATCCACCAACTCCGCACCCGAGATCAGCGTCAACGGCTTCCCATTGGCGAAGGTGTACGACCCCGGACCGAACCCGGACGTCGTCACCAACACCCCCTTGTTGGCCCCCGCCCCCTGCACCGTCCCGTACAGATCACGCACCGCACTCGGCGGCACCGTGTTCCGGTAGCGCTTCGCCTGCACGATGATCGACCCACCACTGATCGGATCCGGGTCCAGAGCCTCGACGTCCACCCCGCCGTCATTCGACCGCCGCGTCGTCACCGCCTGCAGACCCCGCGCCCGGAACAACTCCGCAACCAGCCCCTCGAACGCGATCGGGTCCATGGTCAACAAGTCGGGCTCCTCTCCCTCCCCGTGCGACACCACACCCGACCCCACCTGATCCGGCACGAGGAACGGCACCACCGCCACCCGCTCCTCAGGCTTCGACGACAGCCGACCGGACAACGCCCCCGTCACACAGTCCACCGCACTGACCAATTCCAGATTCAGTCCGTCGAAGACCGACCGCTCCACCATCACCGACGCCACACAAACTCGTGACGCCACACCCGTCGCCGGATCGACACCATCGACGAACCCGTTCAGCGCCACACCCTCCAGGACACCGAACCGATCGGCCGCGAACAGATCACGGACCGCGAGCAACACACTCTGCGCCAGAACATCCCGGTATAACGCCCGCCGCTGCGTCACCGGCCGCGGCACTTCCTTGTCCTGATCCGTACCCGGCAGATACTTGACGCCCTTCGCGTCCGGCACCACGTCATACCCAGGCAGATCCCAGTTCAGCGCCAACCCACGCGCCGCAGGGTCGTACGCGGCCGAAACCTCCCGTGGAAAGCCCTCAGGCCACGCCGTCGACGCGAACAGCACCGCCGAGAAGAACTCGACCACCGTCTCCGCGTCCCCGGACCGCAGCGACTCCACCATCCCCGCAATCCCACTGTTGTGCTCCCGCACCTCCGCAAGCCGCTCCGCAGCCCACGCGTCGTACTGCGCCCGGTACGCCGCCAACTGCTGCTGCCGCTGCCCCTCGGCCGCCTGCGCCGCATACCAATCCCGCTCGAACCGCGCCTGTGCCTCCTGCTCCGCCTGCGCCCGCGCCGCCGGCGTCCAACCCCCCTGCGCCTGATAGAACCGCCGATCCGGCATCGGCACCGGCTCGGCCAACCGCCCCGGAGCGAACGGCTCGACCTCCTCCGACCGCCGCAACGACTCCACGGAGAACGCCGGCGCCCGACACCCCGAGGCCAACACCCCCTGCAGAACCTCCACCCGCTCATCCAGCTCGCGCGTCCGCCGCAATGCGTCCGCATCCCGATGCTGCCGATACGCAACCCGCTGCTCCCGCTGCATCCGGGCCACATCACGCTCATGCGCCCGCTGAGCACGCTCCGCATCCCGCTGCTGCCGCAGCACCGCCTGAAGCTGCCCCTCCCGCTCCCGCTGCGCCACCCGCTGCGCCTCCGCCCACGCACCGATCAGCCCATTGGAACGCCGACCCATCCCTGCACCCCTCCCCGGAAACACCCCACACATACGCCCCCGTAACGCACAAGTGTCCCGGATCTGAGTGATCCGGGACACGAGATTGGTGCAGCTGGAGCCCCCTGTCGGATTCGAACCGACGACCTGCGCATTACAAGTGCGCCGCTCTGGGCCGGACTGAGCTAAGGAGGCATGCCTCAGCGCGCTCACACGCGTGAAGTTCTCCCACTGTACACAGCGCCCCTAGCCTCCAGCCAAGAAGTTCATACGCCCCGTAACCACCCGCCCACACGTTCGTTGTCCGGACTGAAGTGCCGTTCCGGATATCGGACAAGCAGGGCGGGGAGGGGCGATGACGGAGCCATCGGAGGAGATACCGAGGCGGGTGACCGGCGCCGAGGCGAAGCAGGCAAAGCGCGAGGCTCTGGGCATCGCCGACCGGCACGAACGGCACGGCCGCGCGTCCGGGGCCATGAAACAGCGACGCAAGGAAGCGGGCACCCAGCAGCGCGTCTACCGCTACCGCTTCTACCCGTCCCCCGACCAAGCCGAGCAACTGACGAAGACGTTCGGTGCCTGCCGGTGGGTCTACAACGAGGGGCTGGCCCTCCGCTCGGGCGCATGGGAGCGGCATCGGGTCTCGGTCGGGTTCGCGGAGACCTGTCGCGCATTGACGGGGTGGAAGCGGGAGCAGGGGCGGGAGTGGCTGCGGGAAGTGTCGTCGACGGTGTTGCAGCAGGCTCTGCGGCATCTGGACGGAGCGTTCTCCCGGTTCTTCCGGAAGTCGGCGAAGTATCCAAAGGGGAAGAAGAAGGGCCGGTCGCGGGATTCAGCGACGTACGTCCGGACCGGATTTCGGTGGGTGGAGGATCCGGAACGGCCGGGTACGGGGCTGGTGACGCTGGCGAAGCAGTCCGTACCGCTCGATATCCGCTGGTCGCGTCCGCTGCCGGCGGGGCAGCTGCCCGTGCGGCTGAACGTCACACGGGACCGCGCAGGGCGCTTCTTCCTGTCTGTGCTGGTCGAGGAGCAGATCGATCCGCTGCCGCCGGTGTTCCTTCCGGGCGGCTCCGAGCCGAAGGCGGTCGGGCTTGATCTCGGTCTGGCGGCGTTGGTGACGTTGGACGACGGCTCAGTGCTCGATCATCCGCGCTTGCTCAAGAAACACGGTGAAGAGCTGGCGCGCCGGCAGCGGTCACTGCACCGGAAGAAGAAGGGTTCGAAGAATCGGGGTAAGGCACGGGAGCGCATCGCACGGCTGTACGGAACCATCAGCGACATCCGCAGGGACCTGCTGGATCAGTTCACCACCCGCCTTGTGCGCGAGAACCAAGTGCTTGTGGTGGAGGACCTGCCGATCACGAATCTGATGCGCCCTGCGAAGGGGAAGGGGCGTCGCCGGAAGGCAAAGCTGAATCAGGCGATCATGGATGCGGCCTGGGGTGAGCTGCTGCGGCAGCTGCGTTACAAGTGCGAGTGGTACGGCCGGACGCTCGTGATCGTGGACCGGTTCTTCCCATCGACGCGCCGCTGCTCGGCCTGCCACACGAAGGGCCCGAGGCTGGACGTGTCGGTCCGGGAGTGGGCCTGCTCGGAGTGCGGAGTCGCACACAGCCGGGACGTGAACGCGGCGGTGAATCTCCGGGACGAGGGGATGCGGCTGTACTGGCTCGTGGCGGCCGCGTTGCCGCCGGGCAGGCCGGCACCATCCCTGATTCGAGCGTCGGAGCTGCCGAACGAAGTCCTGGCTGCGTAAGACGCAAGTGCTGTACGGACCGACGGGCCGTCGGCCGGAATGCCTGTGGAGCCCGCGTAAGACCGACTTGGCGTGACCCCCAGGGTCGCGGAGGTCGGCAATGGGCGTCGAAGCAGGAAGCGTCGCGTACGCGGGAAGGCCAAGAGGCCGCTGCTCTGCCTCACGCGAATGCAAGGTCAAAAGTCGGTTGCTCTGCCTAGGTGGAGCCAGCCCCTCGGGAATCTCCCAGCCTCCCCCTACTGACAGATCGGACACCACCAGGTACCGTCACCCGAAGTTCACTTTGGTGGACTAGACCTCAATCCTTCCTTTACTCGGATCGTCCGGCACGTTCCTGCCGGTGAAGGGACACATCACCATGGCCACTGTCACTTTCGACAAGGCCACCCGGGTGTACCCGGGTGCTTCCAAGCCCGCCGTCGATCAGCTCGAGATCGAGATCGCGGACGGCGAGTTCCTCGTACTCGTCGGTCCGTCCGGCTGCGGAAAGTCCACCTCGCTTCGCATGCTCGCGGGGCTCGAGGACGTCAACGGCGGGTCCATTCGGATCGGGGACCGGGACGTCACGCATCTGCCGCCCAAGGACCGGGACATCGCCATGGTGTTCCAGAACTACGCGCTCTACCCGCACATGAGCGTCGCCGACAACATGGGCTTCGCGCTCAAGATCGCGGGCGTCAACAAGAGCGAGATCCGGACCAAGGTCGAAGAGGCCGCGAAGATCCTCGACCTCACCGAGTACCTGGACCGCAAGCCGAAGGCGCTCTCCGGCGGTCAGCGGCAGCGTGTCGCGATGGGGCGTGCCATCGTGCGTGAGCCGCAGGTGTTCCTCATGGACGAGCCGCTGTCGAACCTCGACGCCAAGCTCCGTGTCTCCACCCGTACGCAGATCGCCTCGCTGCAGCGCCGGCTCGGCATCACGACGGTGTACGTCACGCACGACCAGGTCGAGGCCATGACCATGGGCGACCGGGTCGCCGTCCTGAAGGACGGTCTGCTCCAGCAGGTCGACTCGCCGCGCAACATGTACGACAAGCCCGCCAACCTCTTCGTGGCCGGCTTCATCGGCTCCCCGGCCATGAACCTGGTCGAGGTCCCGATCGCCGACGGCGGCGTGAAGTTCGGCAACAGCGTCGTACCGGTCTCCCGTGAGGCGCTGTCCGCCGCGTCCGCCAAGGGCGACAAGACGGTGACCGTGGGCGTCCGTCCCGAGCACTTCGACGTCTCCGGCGCCGACAGCGACGCGGGTCTGGCCGTCTCCGTGAACGTCGTCGAGGAGCTCGGCGCCGACGGGTACGTGTACGGCTCCGCCCGCGTCGGCGGCGAGGACGACAAGGACCTCGTCGTCCGCGTCGGCGGCCGCTCCGTCCCGGAGAAGGGCTCCGTGCTGCACGTCGTGCCGCGCGCGGGCGAGATCCACGTGTTCTCGACCTCCACCGGCGAGCGCCTCAGCGACTGAGGCGTACACCGCTGGGCGACGTGCACCGCTAGGCCATCGGCCCCGCACCTGTTGCAGGTGTGGGGCCTTCGGCGTACGCGTCCACGGTTGGCGGCAAAGTCGATAAATACCCCGGCAGAGTGGGCAATTCGGACTCTCTCCCGCCCCTCGCGTCAACACGCGATTCGAAAAGCGGCCTCGAACCATCCCTCGCGAGAGTGACTAAATGTCGCCAAATCATCACCGGCCGCTACGCTCGCCTGCGTGACCCACACAGCCCGCCGCATCGGCCGCTCTCTCGCACTCGTCCTGCCCGTCGTCCTGGTGCTCTCCGGAACGCTCGCGGTGTCCGCCGTTCCGTGGGCCGGCCAGAGCCACGGGACCCAGATGCTCACCGCGTCCTCGACGGACGTCTCCAAGCGCGCCAAGTCCCGTGCCCCGCAGGATATTCTGCGCGACCGGCTGCTCGCAGAGCTTCAGGAGAAGGACCCCGGAACGGCGCTGACCCACCTCCAGCGCGAGGTCGAGGCCCGTCCGTCGCTCGCCAGGCACTGCATGGCGATCGCCCGCGCCCTGGGCCGCGCCGCCGTCCAGCAGTACGGCCCCACGCGCGCCCAGTCCTTCTCGCGCCCGGTCTGCGACACGTCCTTCGCGACCGGCGTCATGGCCGCCTCCTGAGCGGCGCGCCGGTTCCGCATCGGAGGTCCGCATATCGTTCGCGGTATGCATACCTCTCCGACGCAGGCCGTGGTCCTGGCGGGCGGCCAGGGCTCGCGCCTGCGCCCCTACACAGACGACCGCCCCAAGCCGATGGTCGAGATCCCGGGCACCGGGACCCCGATCATCGGCCATCAGCTGTCCTGGCTGGCCTCCGAGGGCGTCACGGACGCCGTCGTGTCCTGCGGCCATCTCGCCGAGGTACTGCAGGACTGGCTGGAGAGCGCCGATCTTCCGCTCCGGGTGACCACGGTCGTCGAGTCGGAGCCGCTGGGCCGCGGCGGCGGCCTCAAGTACGCCGCCGCGCATCTGCCCGAGCCGGAGCAGCCGTGGTACGCCACCAACGGCGACATCTGGACCCGCTTCTCCCTGCGTGAGATGGCCGCGTTCCACGCGGAGCGGGACGCCACCGCGACGCTCGCGCTGGCCCGCCCCCGGATCCCGTGGGGCGCCGTCGAGACCGACGCCTTCGGTCACATCACCGACTTCATCGAGTCGCCGCCCTCGCCGTACCTCATCAACGCGGGCGTGTACGTCTTCTCCGCGGCCTTCACGGCCCTGCTGCCGGACCTGGGGGACCACGAGCGCACCACGTTCCCCCGGCTGGCCCGTGAGCGCCGTCTGGCGGGCTTCCCGCTGCCCCAGGGGGCGTACTGGCGGGCCATCGACACGGCGAAGGACCTCACGGAGGCGGCGAAGGAACTGGCGGGCACGAGGACCTGACGCCCGCGCTGGGCGTACGAGAGGGGCGGCACCGTGTCGTGCACGGTGCCGCCCCTCGTGGTTGCGGGGTGGACGGGGCGGAACGCGCCCGCGTCTAGGGCCTGTCCGGCGGATCATGGCCGGGGCCGCGGACCTATCCGACCCTGATCCGCCGAACAGGCCCTAGCCCAGCAGGCCGCCGATCGGGTTCCGGTTGCCGCCCGTCGTCGAGCCGCCCTCGTCGCCGCCGTCCGAACCGCCGCCGCCGTCGCCCGAGCCGCCCCCGCTGCCCGTCGGCCCCGACGTCGAGGACGGCGGGGGCGCGGGGCGGGACTGGCTCGGCGACTGGCCGCCGGCGCCCTGCGTGGCGGTGGGGCGCTGCTGGATGCGGCCGGACTCGCGGGCCGTCTCCGACGGGGTGGACTCGGCCTTGCGCTCGTCGTCGCCGGCGCCGCCCGTGCGGGACGGCTCCGGCCGGGACTCGGCGGACCGCGAGGGGCTGCGCTCGCCCGGCTCCTGCGGGAGCGGCTGGCCGGGCAGGTGGTTGATCGGGTCGTCGTTCGGGCCGGGGACGGTGACCATCTCGGTGGACCGCACCGCGCCGCCGAGCATGGAGCCGATCAGCAGGGTCAGGCCGACCACGACGGCGGTGACGATCGCGCCGCGGCGCAGTACCCGGCGGCGCAGCTCCCAGAGTTCGGAGCGCGGGCCGAGGGTGCGCCAGGCCTCGCCGGCGAGGCGGCCGTCGATGGAGTAGACGGGCGCGCCGGCGATGATCAGCGGGGACCAGGCGGCGAGGTAGATGATGTCCGGCGCGTCGTAGACGGGGACGGTCTTCCAGCTGACGGTGAGGATCAGCGCGGCGGACAGCATTGCGCCGACGACGGCGGCGACCCGCTGCCACAGGCCGAGGACGGTGAGAACGCCGACGACGACCTGAAGGAAGGCGACGGTCAGGCCGGCGCCGACGGGGTGGGCGAGGGCGAAGTCGCGCAGCGGCTCGGCGAGCGCCCAGGGGTGCAGCGAGTTGAGCCACTTGACCATGGAGCCGCGCTCGCCGCCGTCGAAGTAGACGGGGTCGCAGAGTTTGCCCATGCCGGCGTAGATGGAGATGAAGCCGAGGAAGACGCGGAGCGGGAGAAGCACCACTCCGAGGTTCATCCGGCGGCCGGGGTAGTAGGCGTGCCGGACCGGGTCGGCGCCGTGCCGGTGGGTCCGCCCGGCGAGCGCGTCCTCGTCGAAGCCGGGGTCGCCGTCGCCCGGGTCGCCGTGACCGGGGGGCCTGGCGCCGTACCTCGCGTCGTGGTCGTACGCGCCCTCCGCGCGCCGCATCGGGGGCAGCAGCGGGGCGGGGACGACGGGGGTCGGCATCGTGTCGTCGATGCGCGGGATGGACTGGGTGGCGCCGGCGTCCAGCGGTTCGAGCGTGGAGACGGAGGACTCCCGCACGGCTTGGAGCAGTCCGGTCGCTCCCGGGTCTCCCGGGGCGGACTTGCCGGTCCATACGACGGGGGCCCGTCGCCGCGGCGCGCCGGCCGTGCCCGCGGCGCCGAGCACGGCGGCGCGCGGTCCGGGGGCGAACTTCGGCTGATGGGCCGGGGCGAGCCGGACGCGGAAGCTGGCGTGGTTCACGATGACCTGCGCGGGATCGGAGTCCACTTTGGTCATGCTCAACGCAGGCTGATCGTCGAACCCCGGCCGGGGCGTTCTGGTGTCCACACTCATCTAACCGAGTGATGTGGGTTTAGGACACTGCCTTGACGGGCGGCAAATGTCCGAGACCCGTCAAGATCGACGATCACTGGAAAGGGCCCAGCTCAGCGAGCCGGGCCCCGTTCCGTACTGCGTCGGATCACTGGTTGCGACGGCGCGCGACCTCGTAGAGGACGATGCCCGCGGCGACGCCGGCGTTCAGCGACTCGGCGCCGCCGGGCATGGCGATGCGGACGCGGTAGTCGCAGGTCTCGCCGACGAGGCGGCCGAGGCCCTTGCCCTCGCTGCCGATGACGATGACGACCGGGCCGTCCAGCGCCTCCAGGTCCTCGACGGTGTGCTCGCCGTCGGCGGCCAGGCCGACGACGGTGAGGCCCTCCTTCTGGAAGCCCTCCAGGGCGCGGGTCAGGTTGGTGACCCGGGAGACCGGGGTGCGGGCGGCGGTGCCGGCCGAGGACTTCCACGCGCCGGCGGTCATGCCGGCGGCGCGGCGCTCGGGGACGACGACGCCGTGGCCGCCGAAGGCGGAGACGGAGCGGACGATCGCGCCGAGGTTGCGCGGGTCGGTGACGCCGTCGAGGGCGACGATCAGCGGGTCCTCGTGGGCGTCGTAGGCGGCCGCGGTGAGGTCCTCGGGGTGCGCGTACTCGTACGGCGGGACCTGGAGGACGAGGCCCTGGTGGTTCAGGCCGTTCGTCAGCCGGTCGAGCTCCTGGCGCGGGGCCTCCATCAGGTTGATGTTGCCGCGGTCGCCGGCGAGCTTGAGGACGTCGCGGACGCGCTCGTCGTTGTCGATGAACTGCTGGACGTAGAGCGTGACCGCGGGCACGCCGTCGCGCAGCGCCTCGTAGACCGGGTTGCGGCCGACGACCATCTCGCTGGTGCCCTTGGGGCCGCCGCGGCGCGGGGCGGGGCGGCGGGCGGCCGCCTGCCGGGCCTGCGCGTTGGCGACGCGGTTCTTCTTGTGTCCCTTGCGGGCGGAGGCGGGCGGCGTGGGGCCCTTGCCCTCCAGGCCCTTGCGCCGCTGGCCACCGCTGCCGACCGTCGCGCCCTTCTTGTTGGACGTGCGGCGGTTCCTGCGCTGGCTGTTCCCGGCCATGACTACCTGTTTCCTCTACTGCGTGCGTACGACGCGTGGTGCGCGCGTACTGAAGTCTGTAAGTGAAGTGTGCCGCCCGGCTCCCCGAGCGGCACGTCTTCAGCGGTTGGCCGGCGTCCAGCGCGGGCCGTCGGGGCTGTCCTCGATGGCGAGGCCGGACTGGTTGAGGTGGTCGCGGATCGCGTCCGCGGTCGCCCAGTCCTTCCGCTCCCGGGCGGACTCGCGCTGCTGGAGCACGAGGCGTACGAGGGTGTCGACGACGCCGTGGAGGTCGGCGCCGCGGTCGGCCTCGCCGGCCCAGTGCGGGTCGAGCGGGTCGAGTCCGAGGACGCCGAGCATGGCGCGGACCTCGGCGACGCGGGCGACGGCCGCTTCCTTGTCGTCGGCGGCCAGTGCGCTGTTGCCCTGGCGGACGGTGGTGTGCACGATCGCGAGGGCCTGCGGGACGCCGAGGTCGTCGTCCATGGCCTCGGCGAAGGCGAGCGGGACCTCGGGGGCGGGGGCGATGTCCCCGGCCTTCTCGACGACCCGCTGGATGAAGCCCTCGATCCGGGCGAACGCCGCCTCGGCCTCGTGCAGGGCCTCCTCGCTGTACTCGATCATCGACCGGTAGTGCGGGGTGCCGAGGTAGTAGCGGAGCACGATGGGCCGCCAGCGCTTGACCATCTCGCCGACGAGCACGGAGTTGCCGAGCGACTTCGACATCTTCTCGCCGCTCATGGTGACCCAGGCGTTGTGCACCCAGTACCGGGCGAAGTCGTCGCCGTAGGCCTTGGCCTGGGCGATCTCGTTCTCGTGGTGCGGGAAGATCAGGTCGAGGCCGCCGCCGTGGATGTCGAAGGCGGAGCCGAGGTACTTGTGCGCCATGGCGGAGCACTCGAGGTGCCAGCCGGGGCGGCCGCGGCCCCACGGGGTCTCCCAGTCGGGCTCGCCGGGCTTGGTGGCCTTCCACATGGCGAAGTCGCGGGGGTCGCGCTTGCCGGTGATGCCGTCCTCGGCGGGCTGGCGCAGGTCGTCGATGTCCTGGTTGGACAGCGCCAGGTAGTCGGGGAAGGAGCGGACGTCGAAGTAGACGCTGCCGTCGGCCTCGTAGGCGTGGCCGCGCTCGATGAGGCCGCGCATCATCTCGACCATCTCGGTGACGTGGCCGGTGGCGCGGGGCTCGTACGTGGGCGGCAGGCAACCGAGGGCGTCGTAGCCGGAGTTGAAGGCGCGCTCGTTCTCGTAGCCGATGGACCACCAGGGGCGGCCCTGGTCCACGGACTTCGCGATGATCTTGTCGTCGATGTCCGTGACGTTGCGGACGAACGTGACGTCGTAGCCGCGGTACTCGAACCAGCGGCGCATGATGTCGAAGTTCAGACCCGAGCGGATGTGGCCGATGTGCGGGGCGCTCTGCACGGTGGCACCACACAGGTAGATCGAGACGGAGCCCGGCGTGAGCGGGGTGAAGTCGCGGATCTGCCGGGCGCTGGTGTCGTACAGGCGAATGGTCACCACTCCAGGGTAGTGGGCGTGTGGTAGTGCCCCGCGACGGATTGCGGTCGCGGGGCCACTTTTTCGGCGCTCGGTCCTTCGGCGATCAGCGCGGTACGGGGAACACCAGCGCGGTGGCGATGGCGGCGAGGCCCTCGGCGCGGCCGGTGAGGCCGAGCCCGTCGGTGGTGGTGCCGGAGACGGAGACGGGCGCTCCGGCGGCCTCGCTGAGGGTCTTCTGCGCCTCGTCGCGGCGCTTGCCGACCTTGGGGCGGACGCCGATGACCTGGACGGCGACGTTGCCGATCTCGAAGCCCTCGGCGCGCACGATCCGGGCGGCCTCGGCGAGCAGGGTGACGCCGGAGGCGCCGGACCACTCGGGGCGGGAGGTGCCGAAGTGGGCGCCGAGGTCGCCGATGCCGGCGGCGGAGAACAGGGCGTCGCAGGCGGCGTGGGCGGCGACGTCGCCGTCGGAGTGCCCGGCGAGGCCGTACTCGTCGTTCTCGGGGCCGTCCCAGAGGAGGCCGGCGCACCAGAGCTCGCGGCCCTTCTCGAAGGCGTGCACGTCGGTCCCGATGCCGGTGCGGGGAAGGGTGTAGGACTCAGAAGCCATCGTTGGCCCTCCTGCGGGCGAGTACGGCCTCGGCGAGGACGAGGTCGAGCGGGCGGGTCACCTTGAAGGCCTCTTCGTGGCCGGGCACGACGACGACGGGCGCGCCGAGGCGCTCGACCAGGCCGGCGTCGTCGGTGGCGCCGTCGCCGGTGAGGGCGATGGTCGCGTGCGCGTTGACGAGGGTGTCGCGGTCGAAGCCCTGCGGGGTCTGCACGGCGCGCAGCCGGGACCGCTCGGGGGTGGCGACGACGGGCTCGGGCTCGCCGGGCGCGGCGGGCGCGACCTCCTTGACCGTGTCGGCCAGCGGCATCGCGGGGACGACGGCGACGGCTCCGTCGCGGACCGCCTCGACGACCGCGTCGACCGTGTCGACGGGGACGAGGGGGCGCGCGGCGTCGTGGACGAGGACGATGTCGACGCCCTCGGGCAGGGCTTCGAGCCCGAGGCGTACGGATTCCTGGCGGGTGTCCCCGCCGGGGACGACCAGGTAGTCGGTGCGGGCGGGCAGCGCGTGCTCGTCGAGCAGCCGCTTGACCTCGGGAGCGCCGTCGGCCGGCGCGACCACGACGACGAGCGAGACCGCGCGGGAGGCGGCCATCGCGCGGACGGCGTGGACGAGCATGGGGGTGCCGTTCAGCGCGCGGAGCGCCTTGGGCGCGCCCGGGCCGAGCCGCACGCCCCGGCCGGCCGCGGGAATCACGGCTGCGGTGCGAAGAGGACGCGTTTCGTCTGACATCGGTTGCACTCCGGCAGGTTTGTTTCCTCGGCCCTTGTGGGTATGGCCTCAATCGTGCCGGGCTCGACGCCTTGACCGGGCCCTTTCCGTGACGACTTGGTCAGGAGCGGTCGCGCCGGCGCAATGTGCGGGCCCGTGTGGCCCGTTCGTATGCGCGGTACGGGAGGGCCGAGTGAGAGGGCCGAGCCGAGGGGACGGGGATTCCGGGGATTTGGGTACGAACATGCCGCAGCGCCCGGCGACAGGTCTGTGATTCACCGATCACAGCTTGTCAGCGGGCACCGCGGCATCGATGTCGCGTCAGGACGCGAGGACCTCGTCGAGGAGCGCCTCGGCCTTGTCCTCGTTAGTGTTCTCCGCGAGGGCGAGCTCACTCACCAGGATCTGGCGAGCCTTGGCGAGCATGCGCTTCTCACCTGCGGAAAGTCCGCGCTCGCGCTCGCGACGCCACAGGTCGCGCACTACTTCGGCGACCTTGATGACATCGCCGGAGGCGAGCTTCTCGAGATTTGCCTTGTAGCGACGGGACCAGTTGGTCGGCTCCTCGGCGTACGGCGCGCGCAGCACCTCGAAGACCCGGTCCAGCCCGTCCTGACCGACCACATCGCGAACACCGACGAACTCCGCATTGTCCGCCGGCACACGAACCGTCAGGTCGCCCTGGGCGACCTTGAGCACCAAGTAGGTCTTGTCCACGCCTTTGATCTGACGAGTTTCGATGGCCTCGATCAGCGCGGCCCCGTGATGGGGATAGACCACGGTGTCGCCAACCTTGAACGTCATGTGACAGGTACCCCTTCCGTGGCTATCCAGGGTAACACGGATACGGCTTCTTCTGAATGGCGTTTTCGCAGGTCAGGGCATATCTCGGGGCTTGACAACAGCAACGCGAACGTGCTGCGGCGGGCTTGCGGAGCGCGGTATTCGCAGGTCGGAGCCAGTGCACGAACGGAGTGAAACATGCGCGTCACAGATGCCCGGAGACCGAGGAGGAGGGGTGTATGTCCTGGTTTGTCCAGTTCAGTGTACCGATCTCCGCGTGCTCCGTTCGGGGATCGATCACCCGTACGGACGCCTGTCCCAGCTCTTTCCTGAATTGATCACCGCGACCGGTTCCGGAGGCGCTCGCGGATTTCCTGCGGGAATAGCGAATTGATCAAGACGGATATGTGAACGCGGAGCGAATCCGCGCCGGGCGGGAAGGCCTGCGGCGCCTCGCGGGAGGTCCGTGGGCGTAAGGGGCGGGTCGGGTGCGGGACGGAGAGTGCGGCTCGGTAACCTAAGCGCGCTGACATCCGTACGTTCTAGGAGTTGCCGCCGCCGTGAGCAGCAGCCTTCGACGTGGCGCTCTCGCCGCCACCGCCCTCGTGATCTCGATCGCCTCGCTCACCGCCTGCGGTGCGGGGAACGACGCACAGACGCTCGGCGTCAAGCCGGACAACGCCGCCGTCACGGTGGACGACGTCCAGATCCAGAACGCCCTGGTGATCACGCAGCCCGAGGCCGGTGTGAAGGACCCCGCCGTCATCTCGGCGACGGTCTTCAACAACGGGACCGGTCCGCAGACCATCGACGCCATCACCCTGCCGGGCACCTCGGCCACCGTGAAGCTCAAGCCGGCCACGGGCGCGGGCCCGCTCGTCGTCCCCGCGGGCGGCTCGGTCGTCATCGGCGGCAAGGGCAACGCCACGGCCGTGATCGCGAACGGCGTCCCGGGCAAGAAGAACGGCGACTTGCAGGAGGTCGTCTTCAAGCTCAGCGAGACCGGCGACGTGTCCCTGGGGGCGTTCGTCGTCCCGGCGACCACGTACTTCAAGGAGTACGGCCCGACCGAGATCCCGGCCCCGCCGGCCACGAAGCCGAAGCCGACGGGGAAGCCGTCCGGCGAGGCGAGCGCCCCGGCGGGCGAGACCTCCGGTGCCCCTGAGTCGCCCGAGTCGGGCGAGCCGACGGGCGCGGCCACGCACGCGGCCGGTCACTGACACCACGCGAAAGGGCGCCCCACCGGAGATCCGGCGGGGCGCCCTTTCGTCTTACACGTACGGGTGCGTGTCGTACGGGTGCGTTTTACGGCTCCGCGTACGGGCCCGGGTTTACGGCTCGAACTTGTAGCCCAGGCCTCGGACCGTCACCAGGTACCGGGGGGCGCCCGGGTCCGGCTCGATCTTGGCGCGGAGGCGCTTGACGTGGACGTCGAGGGTCTTGGTGTCGCCGACGTAGTCGGCGCCCCAGACCCGGTCGATGAGCTGCATGCGGGTCAGCACGCGGCCCGCGTTGCGGAGCAGCATCTCCAGGAGGTCGAACTCCTTGAGCGGCAGGTCTACCTTGCCGCCGGCGACCGTCACCACGTGGCGGTCGACGTCCATGCGGACCGGGCCGGCCTCCAGGGCCGCCGGGGTGACCTCCTCCGGCTCGCCGCGGCGGCGCAGCACCGCGCGGATGCGGGCGACCAGCTCCCGCGAGGAGAAGGGCTTGGTCACGTAGTCGTCGGCTCCTATCTCCAGGCCGACGACCTTGTCGATCTCGCTGTCCTTGGCGGTCACCATGATGACCGGGACGTTGGAGCGCCCGCGCAGCTGGCGGCAGACCTCCGTACCGGGCAGACCCGGCAGCATCAGGTCGAGGAGGACGAGGTCGGCCCCGTTGCGCTCGAACTCGTCGAGTCCGTCGGGCCCGGTGGCCGCGACGGCGACCTCGAAGCCCTCTTTGCGGAGCATGTACGACAGGGCGTCGCTGAAGGATTCCTCATCCTCTACGACAAGCACTCGGGTCACGGGAGGACCTCCGGGGCAGGGAGTGGTTCGGTGGTGGTCTCGGGGGCGTGGGGGTCGGCGCCCTCGGCGCCGGAGGCATTGCGGTTTCGTACGGCGGCCGCCTCGGGCAGCCGCAGGGTGAAGGTGGAGCCCTGACCCTCGGTGCTCCACACCGTGACCTCCCCGCCGTGCGAGGCGGCCACGTGCTTGACGATGGCCAGGCCCAGGCCCGTGCCGCCGGTGGCACGGGAGCGGGCCGGGTCGACCCGGTAGAAGCGCTCGAAGACCCGCTCGCGGTCCTTCTCCGAGATGCCGATGCCCTGGTCGGTCACGGCTATCTCGATCAGGTCGCCGCCGGGTACGGCGACGCGGCGGGCCGCGATGCCGACGCGGGTCCGGGCCGGTGAGTAGTTGACGGCGTTCTCGACGAGGTTGCCGAGAGCGGCGGCGAGCTGGCCGCGGTGACCCCAGACGTGCAGCCCGGCGCTTCCTCCGGACGCCATGGTGATCTGCTTGGTGGTCGCGGTGTGCCGGGAGCGGTCGATCGCCTCGGCGACCAGTTCGTCGACCCGGACGGGCTCGGCGTCCTCCAGCGGGTCGTCGTTCTGCACCCGCGAGAGGTCGATGAGCTCCTGGACGAGGTTGGTGAGCCGGGTCGCCTCGATCTGCATGCGGCCGGCGAAGCGGGTGACCGCCTCGGGGTCGTCCGAGGCGTCCATGACGGCCTCGGAGAGCAGGGAGAGCGCGCCGACGGGAGTCTTGAGCTCGTGACTCACGTTGGCGACGAAGTCGCGTCGGACGGCTTCGATGCGGCGGGCCTCGGTGAGGTCCTCGACGAGCAGCAGGACCAGCCGGGAGCCCAGCGGGGCGACGCGGGCGGAGACGGCGAGCGCCTCGCCGCGTCCGGTGCCGCGCCGGGGCAGGTCCAGCTCGACCTGCCGTATCTCGCCGTCCCTGCGGGTGTCGCGGGCCATGTTGAGCATGGGCTCGACGGCGAGCTTGCCGCCGCGGACCAGGCCCAGGGCGTACGCCGCGGAGCTGGCCTTGACGACGGAGTCGCTCTCGTCCAGTACGACGGCCGAGGAGCGCAGTACCGACAGCACGGTGTCGACACCGGGCGGCAGGACCGCGTCGGTGTGCAGGGAGGTGCGGGTCGGTCTCGCCTGGTCGCGTTCGCTCCAGCGGAACGCCAGCATGGCGATCACGCCGGTGCAGACACCGGCGATCGCTGCCAATGCGGCAACCGCCGCGTTCACGTCCATGCCATCCAGGTTATGCGTGTTCGCAGACGCTCTCCCAGCCGTCCGAGTCCCTGCTCGAACACTCGTCGCCCAGAGTTCACCGTGGAGACGGTGCCGGTTCATTTGGTACGAACCGATCAGCGGTGTGCGACGCCCAGAGTTAACCGGGGGGAAAGCGCTGATTCACTTGCGGTGGCAGTACCTGACTTGTAGAGGCCCGAACGTGGCAGCGTGGGGGTCCGAGCCCCACCCGGACCCCGGACTGTTGTGGAGAGAGGGACACCGATGCGCGACGCGTACCACGAGGAACTGGACTCGATCGGCGAAGGCCTGGTCGAGATGGCCCGCCTGGTCGGGTCGGCGGTCGGGCGCGCCACGACGGCGATGCTCGACGCGGACCTGAAGCTCGCGGAGAGCGTGATCGCCGCGGACCAGAAGGTCGACGACCTGCAGCACGACCTGGAGGCGCGAGCCATAGCGCTGCTGGCGCGCCAGCAGCCCGTGGCGACGGACCTGCGGATCGTGGTGACCTCCCTGCGGATGAGCGCGGACCTGGAGCGCTCGGGCGACCTGGCGCAGCACGTGGCGAAGCTGGCGCGGCTGCGGTTCCCGGACACGGCGGTGCCGCGGGACCTGCACGCGACGATCCTGGAGATGGGGCAGCTGGCGCAGCGCCTGATGGCGAAGGCGGCGGAGGTCATCATCACGAAGGACGTCGATCTGGCGCTGCAACTGGAGCAGGACGACGACGAGATGGACCAGCTGCACCGGACGCTGTTCCAGCACCTGATGGACGACCGCTGGAAGCACGGCATCGAGACGGCCGTCGACGTGACGCTGCTCGGCCGCTACTACGAGCGCTTCGCGGACCACGCGGTCTCGGTGGCGAAGCGCGTCGTGTACCTCGTGACGGGCGAGCACGCGGACGAGATCCAGCAGGCGGAGGCGCCGGTCGAGGGCGCGTGACGCTCGCGGGGGCGTCCGGGCGGCGCGTGGAGGTGCGCGACGGGGGCGCGTAACCCCGTGCGCCGTTGATGCGCCGTGTCGGGTGGGCATGCAATGGGGAGGAAGGCGACCCACGCCTTGGAGGAGGGACCCCATGGCCGAATCCCCCATCACGACGTCGACCGAATCCCAGCAGGAAGCCCCGCGCGAGGCGCGGCTCCTGCCCGTCCTCGGAGCGTGCGGCTGCGGCTCCGGCTGCGGCTGCGGCTGCCAGTCGGGCGCGCCGTGCCAGTGCGGGGGCTGCTCCGGCTAGGCGCGACGGCGTCGGGGGCGGGTCTGGTGCCCGCCCCCGACGCCGTCACAGCCCACTGCGCAGGTCTCGGTGCGTCCCGAAGCGCCGAGACCCTGAGGTCACGGAGTGAAGACCTGTTCCAGGCGGTGGATCGCGCCGTCGTCGCCGGTCTGGTACTTGAAGATCAGGCCGGAGTTCGGGTGGGCCTTGACCCAGTCGATCAGTTCCTGGACGCCGATGCGCTGGTTCTCCGTGGTCTCGACGATGGGGTTGGTGGCGGTGACGTACGCGGCCTGGTCCAGAGCCCAGCGGCTGTCTTCGCCGCTGACGACGAACGGCGCTCCGTCGGTGTCCTTGTCGCCGCAGCCCCAGGCCCCGTGCTGCAGCACCAGGTTGACCTTGCCGGTGCTCGCCGGGAGTTCCTCGATGCGGTAGAGGGCGAACTCGTCGGGGTCGTACGCGTCGGGGTTCGGCGGGGCCGTCACGCAGTCGGGGGCGGGCTTGGCGGCGGGCTTGCCGGTCGGCTTCTTCGAGACGGCCTTCTTCGACGGCTTCGACGCGGGCTTCGCGGCCGGCTTCACCGTCGGCTTCGCGGCCGCCGGCTCCTTCGTGGCCGACGACGCCACCGCGCTCGGCTTGGTGCTCCCGGCCGTCGTGTCGTCCTTCTGGCAGCCCGTGACCGCGGCGGTCAGTGCGACGGCTGCGAGCACCACGGCGGCGTGTCTGAAACGGTTGACGTTCATTTCGGGACTCCCCCTCTTCAGCGGCGGCCATCCAAAGCCGCATCCCGGGACGGAACGTAGCAACGGCCCACCCATAGCGCGATATTCGGCCACCAGGTGTCACACACTCGGGACAATTCCGTCACCACCCACAGCAAGAAGCCCCCTCCCCGGCCGGGGGAGGGGGCTTTCGCGTGCTTCGGGGTACTTCTTGCCCTGGGTCTTACCAACCGCCAGTCTGACGCGGCGGGTTCAGCTTTCGACGCGTCGGACGCTTGGCGCCTGAGTCTGGCCCGGCTTCGGCCCCGGGGTGATCTCGACACACGAAGAGGTACTGCCGAGAAGGGACACGCGAGAAGGGACACGAAGGGAGCGGAGCGGCAACTCACCCGGATGATGGCGTGCTGCGCGGATGCCGGGCCGCGCCAAGCCACGGTTTCCACCCAGTGAACGCTCTCGGGCGCAGCACTAGCCTTCGAGGACCGGGGCGCTGACGCTAGCGACCCCGCTAGCGGCCCATACACCCGCTGATCAGCACGTCAGTGGTTGGCGGGCGACCGGGAGACTCGCCGTTCGGGCCTCAGGGCCGTCAGCGCCTGGCCCCGGTGGGGCGAGCGGGGGCGGGCCGGCGGCCCACCCCCGCCGCGCTCTCATATCTCGAGTACGCCGACGGTCTCACCGCCGCTGACCTCGCCGGTCGGGCGGAATCCCAGCCGCAAATAGAACTCCTCGGGCGAGTGCTCGCCCTTCTCCCAGGTGACGTAGTACCGAGCGGCCCCGCGGCGCGCGAGCTCCTGCCGCACGGCGTCGACGGCGAACCGCCCGTACCCCTTGCCCTGCCGGTCGGCGGCGATGTTGAGCCGCCACAGTCCGCTGCGGCGGTCGTCGGGGTCGCGCTCGGGGTCCCACGGGATGTCGAGGAACGCCATGACGAAGCCGACGAGCTCGTCCCCGTCGAAGATCAGCCGCGGCCAGGCGGTCTCGCCGTACGCGTACGCCTCGGCCAGGGATTTCACTACGGGCGCGACGTTCTTCTCCTGGTACGGGTGGACACGCAGCGCGAGGGCGGCGTCCACGTTGCCGGGGGTCACCGGCTCCAGACGCAGTGACGTGATCATGGCAGGCACTGTACCGAGCGGTCACGTCGCTGTACGCGCGAGTTCGTCAACTCCTCCTACTTTCACCCGAATTGCTTGACATCTGCGGTGAACAGGACAAACGTGGCGCGAAGGACCATGTGTCCGGTTAGTGAGGTCACATCATGACCAGAAGCATGACGAAGCGGATAGGCGCAGCGGTCGCTGCGGCCGCCGCCTCCCTCGCCCTCGGCCTCGGCACCGCCGGAGTCGCCGACGCGAAGATCCACGAGGAGCCCATCTCCTGTTCGAACCCGGCCGGCCAGCAGCCCGGCGGCCAGCAGCCCAGCTGCCAGAACGACACCCTCACCCAGGAGAGCGAGAACCAGAACCCAGCGGGCCACGCCCCTGGCGGCCACAACAAGTAACCGACACCCGACAGCACGAGATTTGCCGATACCCCGATACAAAAAGCCCCCCACCCGCCGAACCGGCGAGCAGGGGGCTCTTTCGTGACCGTGGGCTACTTCTTCTTGCCCTGGGTCTCGCCAACCGCCTTTTGGAGCTGGGACGTTGCTGCTGCGCGCGCCCCTGACCTGCGGTCGAGCGGTCGGCATTGGTCATTGTTGGTCACCCCTGGGAGCCCTCAGACGGCCCACAGACGGCCCGGACACGGGCCGCTAGCGATAGCGGTCGGCCCGCTAACGTTAGCGGCCCCGCTAGCGGCCCATCTACTGCCTGATCAGCGCGTTAGCCGTTAGAGGCCGGTCCGGCGGGAGCCGCGAACCAGGGCTCTCGGCGGGCAGTCGCACCCCTGGCTGCGCTGCTATCGCCCGGCCCGCCGGCCGGTCAGGACGAAGAGCGAGAAGGACCGCCCTTCGGGCGGACGTTCCTCGGCCGCCCACGGTGCCCGGTCGCGCAGCACACGGGCGGCTACCGGCTAGTGCCCTGCACCGGAAGTTCCTAGGCAGTTCCGGCTGAGCCGCGGACGGTCAACGCGCCCGACCGGCGGCGGGAATCCGACCGCCGAGACGAGACAGATCTACCGACGAATTTCAGGCGCAGGACACTAGTGGCTACTGGATAGTGGAATCGGCCC
>NZ_DATCVQ010000440.1:0-6097 GCF_036566765.1 Streptomyces sp. | reverse complement strand
GGCACGCTGTTGAGTTCTCAAGGAACGGACGCTTCCTTCGTACTCACCCTCTCGGGCTTTCCTCCGGGCTTTTCCCTTCGGTCTTTCGTGTTTCCAGCTTAGCAGATCCGATTTCTCGTTTCTGCCACCCGCTGGAGCGGGTTTGCCGTCTTGTTCTTCGCTTTCGCGTTTCCCTTTCCGGCGATTCCGACTTTATCAGAAGCATTTCCGCCGAGCTAATCGGCTTCATGATCCAGATAAGGAATCGGGGTGGCTCCGTCGAAATCTGAATTCCGAACCGGAGCGAGAGAGATACTATCCGTGACTCTCGGACACGTCCAGTCCGAGGCAACCGTTTGAATCTACCTCCCCGCTTGGACTATGTCAACAGTCTTTTGCGGGCGAAGAGAAGACTAGCAGCTCAGCGAGGTGCTCCGCACATCAGGCGGCGGTCGGCAGCTCCGCGCTGCGGTCCGCGATGTCGACGTCGCCCGTCTCGCCGGCTCGGGCAGCGCGGCCGCCCAGGACGTATACGTACGCGAGGAAGGCCAGCTCGGCGATGATGCCGATGGCGATGCGCGCCCAGGTCGGGAGGCCCGACGGGGTGACGAAGCCTTCGATAAGGCCGGAGACGAAGAGGACGAGCGCCAGGCCTATTGCCATGCCGACGGCGGCGCGGCCCTGTTGGGCCAAGGCTGCGCGACGGGTCATGGGGCCCGGGTCGATCACGGTCCAGCCCAGGCGCAGGCCGGTGCCCGCGGCGACGAAGACGGCGGTCAGTTCGAGGAGGCCGTGCGGCAGGATCAGGCCGAGGAAGGTGTCGAGGCGGCCGGCCGAGGACATCAGGCCGATGCCGACGCCCAGGTTCAGCATGTTGAGGAACAGGATCCAGAGCACCGGGACACAGAGGAACGCGCCGAGGACCAGGCAGAGCGCGGCGGCCTGCGCGTTGTTCGTCCAGACCTGGGCGGCGAAGGACGCCGCCGGGTGGCTGGAGTAGTACGTCTCGTACTGGCCGCCGGGGCGGGTCATCTCGCGCAGGTCCGCGGGCGCGCCGATCGAGGCCTGGACCTCGGGGTTGGCGGCGATCCACCAGCCGATGGCCACGCCGACGAGCGTGGAGAGCAGTGCCGTCGGTATCCACCAGCGCCGGGAGCGGTAGACCGCGGCGGGGAAGCCGGCCGTCAGGAAGTGCAGGGCGTCGCGCCAGGAGGCGCGGCGGGTGCCGGTGACGGTGGCGCGGGCGCGGGCGACCAGCTGGGTGAGCCGGGCGGTGAGCATCGGGTCCGGTGAGCTGGACTGGATGAGCGAGAGGTGGGTGGCGGTGCGCTGGTAGAGGGCGACGAGTTCGTCGGCCTCGGCGCCGCTGAGTTTGCCGCCGCGGCGCAGGAGATGGTCGAGGCGTTCCCACTCGGCGCGGTGGGCGGTGACGTAGACGTCGAGGTCCATGGTCGGCTGCTGCTCCAGGGCACTGGGGGCGGACGGGTCCGTACTACTGCGGCGCGCTGCGGGCCAGCTTGGCAGACTGGCGTTCGGTGGGGACGAGAAGGTCGACGAAGGGTGGGCACGTGAGTGGGGTTGTGACGGGGGACGCCGTCGTTCTGGGACTGCAGCCGGCACGGCTGCCGAGCCGGGCGCTGGCGATATTCATCGACCTCGTCGTGGTGTGGATCGCGTATCTGCTGATCTCGGTCGGGCTGGCGGTGGCGACGTCGTCGCTGGATACGGCCGCGCGGACGGCGATGTCGATCGCGTCGTTCGTGCTGGTGCTGGTCGGTGCGCCGATCGCGGTGGAGACGCTGTCGCACGGCCGGTCTCTCGGGAAGCTGGCCTGCGGTTTGCGGGTGGTGCGGGACGACGGGGGGCCGATCCGGTTCCGGCATGCGCTGGTGCGTGGGGCGATGTCCGTGGTGGAGATCCTGATGACGTTCGGGATCGTCGCCTGCATCTCCTCCTTGGTGTCGGAGCGCGGGCGGCGCATCGGGGACGTGTTCGCCGGAACGCTGGTTGTGCGCGAACGGGTGTCGGCGGCGCGGGCCGTACCGGTTCCGCCGCCCCCGCCGTGGCTGGTCGGGCGGTTCACGCAGTTGGACCTCTCGGGAGTGCCGGACGAGCTGTGGCTGGCGATACGCCAGTACCTGACGCGGGCGCGGCAGCTCGACCCGGTGGTGGGGCGGGGGCTGGCGGAGCGGCTCGCGGACGACCTCGTCGCGCGGACCGGTACGCCCCCGCCGCCGGGAGTGCCGGCCGACGCGTATCTGGCGGGCGTCGTGGGTGAGCGGCAGGCACGCGATGCGCGGCGGGCCTTCGCCGCGACCGCGAGTGCGACTGCGACTGCGACTGCGGCGGGCGCACCGAATGCACCGCATGCGGCGGTCGCCGCTCCCTCCTCCGCCCCCGTGCCCCAGGCCTCGCAGGCCGGGCCCGTGGCCCCGAGTCCTCAGGCCGTCCCTCAGGCTCCCGCTACTCAGCGCACCCCCTCCGAGTCCACGCCTCCCGCGCCGTCGACCGGGTTCGCCCCGCCCGCCTAGCGGGGCCCGTCAGCGGACGTCGGGGAAGACCGACGGCGGGGTCTCGAGCTCCTCGAGTTCGATGCCGGGAGCCGAGAGGACCACGTCGCCGGCGATGTGGATGCTGTGCTGCTCGCCCGTGTCCAGAGCGTTGACCTGGTACTCGTCCACCGTCAGCAGGCCGTTGTCAGTGGGGTGGGCTTCACTGTTCACCAGGGCCCAGGACTGGTCGACCGTGCGGGGGGCGAGGACCGGATCCGTGAAGGCGACCAGGCGGACCCTGGTCGCGGGGGAATCGGGGGTGAGACGCAGCAGACGGCTGATCGCGACGAGGAACGCCGGGGACGTGCCGGTGAAGGCATGGGCGCGCACATTGCCTTCGGTGGCGTGGGTTCCGGTGGGGTCCGTACGGACCCAGGTGACGCCGTCGAGGGCGGCTCCGCGGACCTGCCAGCTCAGGGCGTGGAGTTCCAGGCGGATGGGCCGGCCGAGCTCGTCGAGGGCGAGGTCGACGGATCCGGTGTCGTCGCCCGCCGGGGTCGTGGTCCGAGAGACATAGCGCCAGCCGGAGGGGCCTGGTGCGCAGTGGAAGTGCTCTTCACCGAGAGGGGTGTGATCGTGCGGATCGTGGAGCGAATACCTGCCGCGGGGCATGGGTCCTCGGGGTGCGTGGTCGTGGTCGGCTGAGTCCGGCGCGAGGGGCGGTGGGACGGGGCAGGCCCCCGGCACGGGGGTGCGGGGGCCTGCCTGTTCCACTGGTCCGTCAGTCCGTCTGGTCCGTCAGTCCGTCACCGGCGGTCAGTCCTTCACCGGCGGTGCGGGGGTGGGATCAGTAGCGGTAGTGGTCCGGCTTGTACGGGCCCTCGACCTGGACGCCGATGTACGAGGCCTGCTCCGGACGGAGAGTCGTCAGCTTCACGCCGAGGGCGTCGAGGTGCAGGCGGGCGACCTTCTCGTCGAGGTGCTTCGGGAGCACGTAGACGTCGGTCGGGTACTGCTCCGGCTTGGTGAAGAGCTCGATCTGGGCCAGGGTCTGGTCCGCGAACGAGTTCGACATCACGAAGGACGGGTGGCCGGTCGCGTTGCCGAGGTTCAGCAGGCGGCCCTCGGAGAGGACGATGACGACCTTGCCGTCGGCGAAGGTCCAGGTGTGGACCTGCGGCTTGACCTCGTCCTTGACGATGCCCGGGATCCTGGCCAGGCCGGCCATGTCGATCTCGTTGTCGAAGTGGCCGATGTTGCCCACGATGGCCTGGTGCTTCATCTTGGCGATGTCGGACGCCATGATGATGTCCTTGTTGCCGGTGGTGGTGATGAAGATGTCGGCCGTCTCGACGACGTCGTCGAGGGTGGCGACCTGGTAGCCGTCCATCGCCGCCTGGAGGGCGCAGATCGGGTCGATCTCGGTGACGATGACGCGGGCGCCCTGGCCGCGGAGAGACTCGGCGCAGCCCTTGCCGACGTCGCCGTAGCCGAAGACGACGGCGACCTTGCCGCCGATGAGGACGTCGGTGGCGCGGTTGATGCCGTCGATCAGGGAGTGGCGGCAGCCGTACTTGTTGTCGAACTTCGACTTGGTGACGGCGTCGTTCACGTTGATCGCCGGGAAGAGCAGCGAGCCGGCCTGCTGCATCTCGTACAGGCGGTGGACGCCGGTCGTGGTCTCCTCGGTGACGCCGCGGATCTCGGACGCCAGCTGGGTCCACTTCTGCGGGTTCTCGCCCAGGGTGCGGTTGAGGAGGGTCAGGATGTGCCCGTACTCCTCGCTGTCCGCGGTGGACGGGTCCGGGGCCGAGCCGGCCTTCTCGAACTCGACGCCCTTGTGGACGAGGAGGGTGGCGTCGCCACCGTCGTCGAGGATCATGTTCGGGCCGCCGGTGGGCGTGTTCGGCCAGGTCAGGGCCTGCTCCGTGCACCACCAGTACTCCTCCAGGGACTCGCCCTTCCAGGCGAAGACCGGGATGCCCTGGGGGTTCTCCGGGGTGCCGTTCGGGCCCACGGCGATGGCCGCGGCGGCGTGGTCCTGGGTGGAGAAGATGTTGCAGGAGGCCCAGCGGACCTCGGCGCCGAGGGCGACCAGGGTCTCGATGAGGACGGCGGTCTGCACGGTCATGTGCAGGGAGCCGGTGATGCGGGCACCGGCGAGCGGCTGCTGGTCCGCGTACTCCTTGCGGATCGACATCAGGCCGGGCATCTCGTGCTCGGCGAGGGTGATCTCCTTGCGGCCGAAGACGGCCAGGGAAAGGTCGGCGACCTTGAAGTCCTGGTTGACGGCAGTCGTCATGACGGAGCTGCTCCTCGTGGATCGGTTTCGAGGGTCTGTGGGGCACGCCGGCACCGCGGCTTCGGGCATACGAATGCCCGGGAAATCCCACGGTGCAGTCGTCGGAGGCCCTCTCTCCCTCGGTCGGCCCGTACGGACCGCCCGACCGCCATCAGCAGCGACGTCTGGCTGTCCCGAATCTACACCGATCGGCGTAGCGACCTACAGTCCGGCTCGGTCGTCGGTACGGCGGATTCCCGCCAGATTCCGCCGGAAATCGCCAGGTCGGCCGCCGCGCCGGCGGGCGAGTACGGGGAAGGCCCCCGGACCGGTCGTGGTCCAGGGGCCTTCGCCGTAAGCCTCCGTACGAGCGCGATAGGCCTCCGTACGAGTAAGCCCCGTACGAGCGCGATCGTCAGCGCGCTCGCGTCAGTGGTCGGCGCTCGGGCCGGGGCCGCCCGGGGTGGCGGCCGGGTTGAGGCCCGCCTCGGCGGCGGCCTCGCTGTAGACATCCGGCTCCAGGTAGATCACGCGGGCGATCGGGACGGCGGCGCGGATGCGCTCCTCGGCCGCGTTGATCGCGGAGGCGACCTGGGCGGCGGTGTCGTCGTGCCGGACCGCGACCTTGGCGGCGACGAGCAGCTCCTCCGGGCCGAGGTGCAGCGTCCGCATGTGGATGAGGCGGGTGACGGTCTCGCCGTCGACGACCGCCGCCTCGATCTTCTTCACGTCGTCGACGCCGGCGGCCTCGCCGAGCAGCAGCGACTTGGTCTCGGCCGCGAGGACGATCGCGATCACGATGAGCAGGACGCCGATGCACAGGGTGCCGATGCCGTCCCAGATGCCGTCGCCGGTGAGCAGCGCAATGCCGACGCCGCCGAGGGCGAGGACCAGACCGACCAGCGCGCCGAGGTCCTCGAGGAGGACGACGGGCAGCTCGGGAGCCTTGGCCCGGCGGACGAAGTTCGTCCAGGAGAGCGAGCCGCGGATCTGGTTCGACTCCTTGATCGCGGTGCGGAATGAGAAGCTCTCCGCGATGATCGCGAAGACGAGAACGCCGATCGGCCAGTACCAGTCCTCGATCGGGTGCGGGTGCTTGATCTTCTCGTAGCCCTCGTAGACGGCGAACATGCCACCGACGGAGAACAGCACGATGGAGACGAGGAAGGCGTAGATGTACCGCTCGCGGCCGTAGCCGAAGGGGTGCTGCGGGGTCGCCTCGCGCTCGGCCTTCTTGCCGCCGAGGAGCAGCAGCCCCTGGTTGCCGGAGTCGGCGACCGAGTGGACGCTCTCGGCGAGCATGGAGGACGAACCGCTGAAGAGGAACGCCACGAACTTGGCTACG
>NZ_DATCVQ010000439.1:0-12851 GCF_036566765.1 Streptomyces sp. | reverse complement strand
AAAGCCGACGTGCCCGGCCGAACCTCCGAAATCCCCCACGAACGGACGCAGGCTTACGGTCGAGGTGCGCTCGTTTAAGCGGCGCTTAAGCGTCCTCGGAGCACTATTCGCTTGTCCCGGCCGTTCGGAGTGCGGGAGCGTCGGGGGCATGCGTGCTCACTCACCCTGGCGGGTCCCCGACTTCCGGACGCTCTTCTCGGCCTCGGTGCTGAGCAACCTGGGGACCAACGTCGGCTACGTCGCCGTGCCCCTCGTCGCCGTCGCCTCGCTGGACGCCGGGCCCGGCGAGGTCGGGGTGCTCGCGACGTTGAGCACGGTGGCGTTCCTGCTCATCGGGCTGCCCGCCGGGGCCTGGGTGGACCGGATGCGGCAGCGGCGGGTGCTGATCGTCGCGGAGCTCGTCCGCGCCCTGCTCTTCGCGTCCGTGCCGATCGCCTGGTGGCTGGACGCGCTGACGCTGTGGCAGCTGTACGCCGTCGTCTTCCTCAACGGCTGCGCGACCGTCTTCTTCGACGTCACCTCGCAGAGCGTGCTGCCCCAACTCGTGGGCCGGGAAGCCCTGGTGTCCGCCAACTCCGCCATGGTCGGCCTCATGGCCGCGGGGAACGTGGCCGGGCGGGGCGTCGGCGGGGCGCTCGTGCAGTGGCTGACGGCGCCGGTCGCCGTCGTCTGGACCGCGCTGAGCTACCTCGGCTCGGCGATCCGACTCATCGGCGTCCGGTACGCCCCGGCGTCGCCGCCGGCCCGCAAGGCGTCCGACGGCCTGCGGGCGCAGATCGCCGAGGGGCTGCGGCACGTCCTCGGGAACCGCGAGCTGCGCGCCCTGGCCCTCACCGCCGCGACCGCCAACTTCGGCATGCAGATCGTCAACACGATGCTCCCGGTGCTCTTCGTCCGCGAACTCGGCCTGTCCGCCGGTGTCCTGGGCGCGTTCTGGGCGGCCGGCGGAGTCGGGGTGCTGCTCGGGTCGCGGTGCGCCGGATACATCGCCGCGCGCCTCGGGTACGGGCGGGCCCTCGGGATCCTGGGGCTGTGCCTGGCCCCCGCCGGACTGCTCGTGCCGCTCATTGGCCCCGGACCCTGGCTGTGGCTCGCGGGCGCGGGCTGGCTGCTCACCCTGTTCAAGATCGGGACCGACAACGTCATCGGCGTCACCCTGCGCCAGTGGATGACCCCCGACGCGCTCCTCGGCCGCATGAACGCGACCTTCCGCTTCCTCCTCATGGGCGCCCTGGCCATCGGCGCCGCCGTGTCCGGTCTCCTCGGCGAACTGGCCGGACTGCAGACGACCTTGTGGGTCGGCGGCGCCGCGATGGCCGCATCCTTCCTGCCCGTCTTCCTCTCCCCGGTGCGCAGGCGTCGCGAACTCCCGCAGGAGCGGCCTCAGGGACGGCCGCAGGCCGCCGCGCCCGCCGACCGCTGACCGATACTGCTCCCATGGGGGACCACGACGACACCTGGACACGTCTCGACGCCGCGCTGCGCGCCGACGACCCGTGGATCGCGCTGTACGCGCTGAACGCCGAATCGCCGCAACTCCCCGGCCTCGCCGAGGCCGCCGAGGACCTGTATCGAACGGGGGCGGGGCAGGCCGGCTTCCGCCGGTATCTGACCGGGCTCCTCCAGATGCTGGGCGAGCAGGGCGACGCGGTCCTGCTGCGCCTGCTCGCGGAGCCGGCCCTTCCCGCCGACGACCGGCGCGACGTGCTGAGGACCGCCGTCGTCCGCGGGCTGCGCGTGCCCGCGGAGCTGCTGCGCGGGTACGCGGTACAGGGCGTCCTCGATCCGGTGCTGATCGACGCGAGGGGGCTGTCCGGCGACCCGTCCTTCGCGCCCGGCCTCGGGGCCCTGCTGGACGACCCCGCCGCCCCGCGCGGCCGGGCCGCGCTCGCGCTCGGCCGCCTCGGGGCGCGTGAGTGGACGGCGCCGATCGCCCAGCGGCTGTCCGAGGTGACCGGCCTTGAGCACGCCGCGTTCACCGTCGCCCTGGAGCTGATGGGCGACCCCGCCGCCGTACCGCACCTGCTGCGATGGCTGGCGGAGAGCGGCGAGGAGCGGGTGTACGACGTGCACCACGCGCTCGTACGGCTCACCGGACGCGACCCGCTGCTGCCGGCCGGGGCGACCGGAGCGGCGTACGCGGCGGCGGTGCGGGCTGTCTGGGCGGGGAAGGGTTCGCCGCGACCCGTGGTGCGGGACCTCGTCGTCGAGTCGGCGACGCGGGCACGGTTCTCCGTCGACGGGGGCGCCGGCCGGATCCGGGTCGACTTCGACCCGCCGACGCCCGGGTCCTCCTGGCCCCGCTGGAACCGGTCGCTGACCGTCGGCGGGAAGCCCCTGTACCGGGTCGGTTCCGTCTGCGACACCTGCGAGTTGGGGCTGACCCTGCTGGACTGGCCGGATGCCGAGGCCGCCCGCTTCGCCGCGCGCATGCGGCTGCGGCTGGCCGACCCGGAGCGGCTCGACGCGGACTGGTTCGACGAATGGGCTCCGGTGCTCGGCGAGTTGGAGACCGGGCACTACCGCGCCCTGCTGCTCGACCTCCCGTTGGAGCGGGTGACCGAGCCTGCTCGCTCGTGGTGGTTCCGCCGCCTGGCCGACCGGGTGGAGGAGGACGACGATCCCGGGTACGTCGGCGAGCGCCCCGAGGACCACTGGCCCGGCGTCGAGCACTTCCAGCTCACCGCGCCCGTACCGGGCGGCCGTGTGCCGGCGACGTACGGGGCCGTGCTGCCCTCGCGGCCGCCGGGCACGCTCGACCCGGCGACCGTCGCCCGCCACGCGGCAGCGATCGCCGCGGGGGAGCGGCCCGCCGCCCTCGTCCTGGGATGGATCGACGACCGGTACGTGCAGGCTCGGGACGAGGAGCGGTGGCTGGTCGGCACGGTGCTCGACGGCCACCACCGGCTCGCCGCCTACGCGGATGCCGGAGTCCCGGCCCGGGTACTCCTCCTGGCCCGGGTCGGCGAGGGCGGGGCGGAGGGCGGGACGGAGGGGCTGGATGAGCTCGCCGCGGCGTATCAGCCTGCGCCGGGTTCCTCGCCCAGAGGGTGAAGGTCCAGGCGGGCGAGGTGGTCCTCGTCAGCCACCAGGTCGATCGCCGTGATGCGGCCGTCCAGGACGGTGAAGCAGTACACCGCTTCCGGGGTGGCCAGACCTGCGACGCCGTCCACCAGCATCGGCGCGGCTGCGGACGCCCGGTCGGCGAGCGCGTGGGCGACCGCCCGGGCGCCGTGCGTCGTGACGCCCGCACCTGCGGCAGTGGCGTCGGCTCGTAGGACCGCGTCCGGGTCCAGGAGGTCGAGCAGGGCGTCGATGTCGCCGCCCCGCGCGGAGGCCAGGAACGCCGTGACGACCTCCCGCTGGCGCGCCGGATCGGGTTCGGGCAGGTCGTCCAGGCCCTGGGTGCGGCGGCGGGCCCGGGCGGCGAGCTGGCGGGTGGCGGCCGGGGTGCGTTCCACGATCGGCGCGATCTCGTCGATCGGGACCTCGAACAGATCGTGCAGGACGAAAGCGAGCCGCTCGGTCGGGGTCAGGGTGTCCAGGACGCCCACCAGCGCCCGCTCCTCCGGGTCGGCCGGCTCCTCGGCCGCGTACGGCCGGTCACCGCCCGTGTCGCGGGAGCGCAGCATGTCAAGCGAGACCTGGCCCACGGCCGTCGTCAGCCATCGGCCCAGGTCGTCGACGGCTCCGGCGTCCGCGCGGCCCAACCGCAGCCGGGTCTCCCGTACCGCGGCGTCCGCCTCGGCGGCCGAGCCGAGCATCCGGTACGCCACAGCGCGCAGTCGCTGGTCCGCGGAGCCGTCCTCGGGCAGGACGGCGGGGGCCTCGAACGACGTCGGCATGACTCGCCTACACGGCTCAGTCGCCGTGCCCGGTGCCGCCGCTGCCGAATCCGCCGCTGGAGATGCCGCCCCAGCGCCGCTTCTCCTCGCTCGGCGGGTCCGGGGAGGTCTCGGTGCCGGAGGTGCCGCCGTCGTTGAGCTGGTACGGCATGAGCCGGTGCTCGCCGTCCGTCTGCGGCATCACCGCAGGCCGGCGGTATTCGGACATCTCGCCGGGCAGCCGGTCCGTCTCGGGGCGGTGCCCATGCTCCTCCGCCTTGGGGGTCTTGGCCTCGCGGGCCCGGAGGTAGCGCCCCCATGCGAAGGCGGCGATCAGAATCGCCACGAGCACGAGGCCACCGAGAACCTGGCCGAGTCCCGACTGCCAGACCCCGGCCGTCGTCACGTCTGCGCTCTGCAGAGCAAATGCGTTCATACCCGAACAAATACCCGGTTTCGCGTCGCGTCAGACATGCTCGCGAATCCAGGTGAAACATTCTCCGGGCCCCATCGCGTCATATCGGTGAAGGACGGACGAGGCGAGCCGTGTACGACGGACGAGGCGAGGGGGGCGCGGCGCATGAGAAGGTCCCGCGCGGAGGAGTTCATGGAGTTCGCCTCCGCCCGCTCCGGGCATCTCTTCCGGTCCGCGTGCCTGCTGACCAGCGGGGATGTCCACCTGGCCGAGGACCTGGTGCAGGAGACGCTGGGCCGGATGTACGCGCTGTGGGGGCGCGTCCACCGGATCGGCAACCCCGCCGGGTACGCCCAGACCGTGCTCGTCCGCACCTTCCTCAGCCATCGGCGCCGCAGGTCCGCGACCGAGCGGCCGCTCGGGGAGCTGCCCGAGCGCGCCCCGGACCACGGCGACGACCCGGAGCTGCGGATCGCCCTGCTCGACGCGCTGGCCCGGCTGGCGCCGAAGGACCGGGCGGTGGTGGTGCTGCGGTACTGGGAGGACCGCAGCATCGAGGAGACCGCAGACGCCCTGCACGTCAGCTCCGCCGCGGTCCGCACCCGCTCGGTGCGGGCCCTGGCGAAGCTCCGGGAAGGGCTCGGCGGCAGCATCGCCGAGTTCGCCGCCCGCTGATGCGGGCTGATCCGGGCTGATCCCGGCTCATCACGGCCAGACCTACGCATTTTCATCACCGACACCGACCGGAGTTGATTCGGCATGCCCCAGGAACAGGACCGGAACCAGTTCGAGGAAGAGCTCGGCCTGGTCATCCGCCGCACCGGCGACAGCTTCAGCGCCGCCGCCCTGCCGGACCTCGCCGTCGGCGGGCTGAGCCAGGGGCGGCGCCGGCTGGCCCGGCGGCGTACCGCCGCGGTGGGCGGCAGCGTGCTGGCGCTCGCCCTGGTCGCCGTCGGCGGCGCGTACGGCGGCGGGCTGCTCGGCGGGAACGGGCCGGCCGGCGTCGCCGAGTCCTCGGTCGGCGCGGCCCAGGAGCAGGGCGGCTCGTCCGATCACGCCGGTGCGGCCAAGGACAAGGGCAAGGAGCGCCCGCAGGCCCAGATCCCGGTCAAGGACCTGGCCGCGATCCTGAAGGCGAACACCCCGGCCGGCGACTGGTCCTTCCAGAACCTCGACGGCAAGGGCGAATTCGTTCATGGCGTGTACGACGACGGCAAGGGCAAGGCCGGCGTCACGGTGGGCCTGTCCCGCGTGGGCCTCGACGACAAGGCGGTCGATCTGGTCGCCTGCCCGGACAAGGCGTTCGTCGCCTACGACGCCTGCACCAGCACCCGGCTGTCCGACGGCGGGCGACTGATGGTGTTCCAGGGCTACGAGTTCCCGGACCGGCGCGTGGACACCAAGAACTGGCGGGCGGCGCTGCTGACCCGGGACGGGGTCCTGATCGACGTGAGCGAGTACAACGCCCCCGTGAGCGAGTCCAACGACGCGGAGAAGGACGAGCCGATCAGTCGCCCGAACCCGCCGTTCTCGCCTGCGCAGCTCAAGGCCCTGGTCACGGCGGAGGAATGGCGTCCGCTGATGAAGCAGCTGCCGGCGCTCAAGCCGGTCACGCAGGGCTCGGCGAGCGCGCAGCCGCCCACGGGCCCGTCCGGCGATGCCGTCAGGGCGACGCTGCGTGTGCTGCTGCCCAAGGGCCTGCTGGTGACGGAGAAGGGCGGCGAGGGCGAGTTCGCGTACGTGGTCGTCGACGACGGCAAGGGCAGGAGCCTCGTCCAGGTCAACGTCCAGCCGGACATGCGGGACGTGGCGGACCAGCTGTTCGCCGGCAGCGGGGTCACCACGCTGCCCGACGGGACGAAGGTGAAGCTGGAGAAGAAGCCGGGCGAGAAGGGCGGCGCGGGCGTCGTCATGTGGACGGCCGACACGATGCGCAAGGACGGCTTCCGGGTCGTCGTCTCCGCGTTCAACGCGGGCGCGCAGCACCAGGCCGCGACCCGCGACGAACCGGCGCTCACGATGGAGCAGTTGAAGGCCCTCGCGCTGAGCGCGAAGTGGCAGAGTCTGTCGGGGACTTCGCAGCCGTAGCCCTGGCCCTGGCCCTGGCCCTGGCCCTGGCCGTGGTCGGTGGGGGGCGCCTCCGCCCCGGTTCACTTCGCGTCCGAGTACCGCTCCACCGTGGCGGTCGTGAACGGGAAGCGGACCGGGGTCTCGCCGAACGCGATCCGCCCGGCCTCGTCCCCGGCCGCGCGGATCGCCTCCGTCACCGCCTCGGCCTCATCGGCCGGGCAGTGCACGATCACCTCGTCGTGCTGGAAGAAGACCAGCTCGGCCCGCATGCCGGCGGTCGCGCGGCGCAGCGAGGCGAGCATCAGCAGCGCCCAGTCGGCGGCGCTGCCCTGGACCACGAAGTTCCGGGTGAAGCGGCCCCGGGCCCGGGCGTCGCCCGACGCGTACCCGGGGACGAATCCGCCGTCCCCGCCCGCCGGTTCGGCGTCGCCCTCCTGGGGGATGCCCGCCTCGTCGGCGTCGGCCGCGCCGGCGGCGCGGGGGCTGGTGCGGCCGAGCCAGGTGCGTACGAGCCGGCCCTCCTCGCCCGCCTTCGCGGCGTCGTCCACGTAGGCCACGGCCCGGGGGAACCGGCGGCGCAGGGCGGCCAGGTTCTTCAGGCCGTCGCCACTGGTCTGGCCGTAGATCGCGCCGAGCAGGGCGATCTTCGCGTGGTCCCGGTCGCCGGAGAAGGCCCGGTCGGACAGCCGGGTGTACAGGTCGTCGTGGTGCCCGGCGACCTCCATCAGACCGGGGTCGCGGGAGATCGCGGCCAGCACCCGCGGCTCCATCTGGTCGGCGTCCGCGACGACCAGCCGCCAGCCCTCGTCGGCGACGACGGCCTGCCGTATCACCTTCGGGATCTGCAGCGCGCCGCCGCCGTTGGTCGTCCAGCGGCCGCTGACCGTGCCGCCGGGCACGTACTCGGGGCGGAACCGGCCGTCCCGAACCCAGTCCTGGAGCCAGCTCCAGCCGTGCGCCACCCAGATCCGGTACAGCGTCTTGTACTTCAGCAACGGCTCCACCGCGGGGTGGTCGAGCTCCGCCAGCTCCCAGCGGCGGGTGGACTTCAGCCGGATCCCGGCCTGCGCGAAGGCGCGGACCACGTCTGCGGGCAGGTCGGGGCGGACCCGGCGGCCGAACGCGGCGGACACCTCGTCGGCCAGCTCGGCCAGGCGGCGCGGCTCGCCGCCGCCCGCGTACCGCTCGCCGAGCATGTCCTGCAGCAGTTCCCGGTGCACGTCCGCCCGCCACGGCAGCCCGCACCGGTTCATCTCCGTCGCCACGAGCATCCCGGCGGACTCGGCGGCGGTGAGCAGCCGCATCCGGCCCGGATGCTCGGCCGCGTCGTGCCGGCGCTGCTGTTCGGCGTACACCTCCAGGAGGGCTTCGAAGGGCACGGGGGTCGCGGATCTCGGCTCGAACAGCGAGTCCTGCGAGCCGGGCTCGGCGGCGCGCGCGGGCGGATCAGGCGGTACGGGCGCGTTCCGCAGCCGCGCCCAGGCGGCCGCCGCGGACCGGGGCTCGCCGAGCCGGCCCTCGTGGCCGAGCAGCAGCAGCTCGGCGTCCTCCACGTCGTAACAGCGCTCGACGCGCACCCCGGCGGCGAGGAGCCGGGGATAGACCTCCGTGGTGGACCGCCACACCCAGCGGGCCACGTCCGGACGCGCGCGGACGGCCTCGACGAGGTCCGGCTCGCGCCGCACCTCCCCGGCGGGCGTCCCGTCGGGGCCGAGGGGGACGAGCCACGCGCCGTCCCCCTCGGCCTCCGGCGCGAGCGCCCATCGTTCGTTCATGGGTGCGAGTCTGGCACCCGGCACTGACAGCGCGGGGGAGGCGAGCGTCGGCCCGGGCGGGTCGTCAGGCGGCGGCGTGGAAGAGGGCCGCCGCCTCGCCGCGCGAGGCGACGCCGAGCTTGGTCAGGATGTTCGCGACGTGGAACTTCACCGTCGACTCGCTGATGTGCAGCTCCTGCGCGATCATCCGGTTGCGATGGCCCAGGGCCAGGTGCCCGAGGACCTCCAGCTCGCGCGCGCCCAACGCGGTGAGCGGGTCGGCGGCGCCCGCCGGGGCATCCGGTGCGGCCAGCGGGATCGCGGCCGTGATCGTCGTGCCCCAGCCGGGCACCGCGTCGACGTCGAGCCGGCCGCCCAGGACCTCCAGCCGGTCCGCGATGCTGCCGGCGCCCAGCCGGCACGGGTCGAGCGTGCCGGGGCCGTCGTCCCGGACCGTCGCGCGCAGCTCGTGCTCGGTGAGCTGCCAGCCGACGTGGACGCGGGACACCGTCTCCTGCTCCAGTGCGGTCAGCAGCAGCGCGCGCACGATCGCCCGCGCGCTGTGCGCCACGTCCGCGGCGAGCGAGCGCGTCGGCTCGGGCGGGCCCAGCTCCAGCCGGACCGTGCTGTGCCGCAGCAGCGGCCGCAGCGCGTCCGCGAGCCGGGCGAACGCCTCGCCGGCCTGCTCCTCCGCCAGCGACCGGTCCCGCTCCGACACCGCGCGCAGCTCGACCAGCGCGGAGACCGCCAGCTCCGTCGCGGTCGCCCGGGCCGCCGCGTCGTCCAGGCCGCGGCTGCGGAGCACCCCGAGCAGCCCGGACAGCGTCGCCGTGTGCGCGCCGCTGAGCTCCGCGATCACCCGAGCCCGGGTGTCGGCTGCCGCCCGCGACCGGGCCAGCGCGCCGGGCAGCGCCTCCGCCGCGAACCGGTCGAAGTGCGCGGTCACCAGGTCCCACAGGGCCTGCGCGACCGCGAGGGCCTCCGCGCCCACGGGGGCCGCGCCGTCCTCCCGCACGAGGACGAGCACCGCGCCGCGCGGCGTGGCGTCGCTCAGCACGACCACCGCCTCGCGCGCCGCGCCGCCCACCGTCGCGACGCCCTGCCACGGCCGGCCCGCGGTGCCGGACGACAGCAGCGGTGCCAGATCGGCGGCGGTCGGCCGCCCGCCGGGATCCGTCCCGTCGAACCCCCCGAACTCCCCGGAGTACTTGAACGGCGAATGGGCGCAGTGCGTGGAGAGCTCCGCGGCCGCCCGGTGCGGGATCAGCGGCGCGAGGACCTCGGAGACCCGCGGCAGAACCGTGCCGAGCGGCCGCCGCACGATGTCGTACGCGGCGACCAGCGCGGCGGTCGTCGCCGCCGGGTCGTGGCCCACGTCGGGCGCGGATCGGATCAGCTCCATGCCGCAAGCCTAGGCACCGGCCCCGGGTACAGGGCTGGTCTTTCGGACAGGTTGAACTGGCCGTTGGGCGGGCCGGGACGGAGTCGCCCGCGACCGAGGCTTGAGCCGTACCCACTGACCCGGTGAACGGAGCCCGACAGCCATGGAAGCGATCGTGTACGACGAGTTCGGCGGCCCCCACGTGCTGCGCCACGAGACCGGGGTGGCCGTCCCCGAGCCCGGACCCGGCGAGGTGCGCGTCAGGGTGGCCGCCGTCGGGGTCAACCCCCTCGACCACAAGCGCCGCGAGGGATGGGTGGAGCACCACTACCCGACGACCTTCCCCGCCGTCCCCGGCCTGGAGTTCGCCGGCACCGTGGACGCCGTCGGCGCGGGCGTCACCCATGTCGCGCCCGGCGACGAGGTGCTGGGCTGGACCAAGACGGGCGCCTACGCCGAGTACGCCCTCGCCGGGGACATCGTCCACAAGCCCGCGGAACTGACCTGGGAGCGGGCCGCGAGCCTCCCCGTCGCCGGCGAGACCGCCCAGCGCGTCCTCGACCAACTCGCCGTGCGGGAGGGCGAGACGCTGCTCCTGCACGGCGCGGCGGGCGTGGTCGGCTCCGTCGCGGTGCAGCTCGCCGTGGCGGCCGGCGTCACGGTCGTCGGCACCGCCTCGGAGCGCAACCACGACTACCTGCGGTCGCTCGGCGCGATCCCGGTGACGTACGGCGACGGCCTCGCCGACCGCGTCCGGACGGCCGCCCCGCAGGGCGTCGACGCGGTCTTCGACGCGGCCGGGCACGACACGCTCGCCGTCTCGGTCGAACTGATGGGTGGGGCGACCGAGCGGATCGTCACGATCGCGGCCACCGACGCGGAGGAGCACGGCGTGCTTTTCTCGGCCGTCACGACGACCCCGGAGGAGGTCCGCGCGGGCCTGACCGAGCACGCCCGACTCGCTGTCGAGGGCCGACTGGCCGTCCGCCTCGACCAGGTCCTCCCGCTGGCACACGCGGCAAAGGCACAGGAACTGAGCGAGACGGGCCATGCGCAGGGGAAGATCGTCATCAGGCTCTGAGGGCTCGGGCTCGGGCGCGCCCGCCGCCGGACTGTCGGGGGGCGGCCTCGGAGCCGGGCGCCCCCACCCGGTACCGACCCGTCCTCCGCCGGGCGTCGTCAGCCCCCAGTCCCCTCAGTCCCCCCCCTCAGCCCAACTCCCGCACCACGCGCGCCGGATTGCCCACCGCGAGGACGCCCTCGGGGAGGTCCTTGACGACCACCGAACCCGCGCCCACCACCGTGTTCGCGCCGATCGTCACCCCGGGGCAGACGATCACCCCGCCGCCCAGCCACACGTTGTCCCCGATCGTGATCGGTATCCCCTTCTCCCAGCCGGCTCTGCGCCGCTCCGCGTCGAGTTCGTGCGTGGGCGTGAGCAGTTGCACGTTGGGGCCGATCTGGACGTCCGCGCCGATCGTGATGGGCGCGACGTCGAGGAAGACCGCGTTGAAGTTCACGAACGTGCCGTCGCCGATGCTGATGTACCGGCCGAAGTCGCAGTGGAACGGCGGCCGGATCCGGACCCCTTCGCCCACCGATCCCAACAGCTCCGCCAGCATCTTCGTCCGCCCCGCGAAGTCGGGGAGGACGTCCCCGGTCACGTTGTACGCCGCGCACAGCGCGGCCGCGCGTCGCGATTCGGCCGTCAGCTCGGGATCGTCGGGCAGGTACCACTCGCCGGCCAGCATCCGCTGCTTGTTCTCGCCCATCGGGCACCCCCGTCTTTCGCGGTCCGTGATGTTCCGTCGGTGAGGATCTACCCCGGGCCCGGACGGCGGTACGCGAAGCTGGCGAGAACTGGACACTTGTGCGACGAATCGACGTGCGCCGAATCGACGTGCGCTGATCGACGTGCGGTGTTCGAGGTGCCCTGTTCGAGGTGCCGTGATCGATGTGCGGTGTCGACGCACGGCGAACCAAGGCCGGGGCGGGGACCCGGCTCCGACCCGGTCCCCGCCCCGCTCCGTCCACCATCTCCGCTCAGCGGGTCAGCCGCCACGCGGGGAGCACCGAGGCCGCCGTCGCGACCACCGCGCAGATCCCCACCGCCGCGCCGACCACGGCCCACGGCACGGCCACTGTCACCGGCGCGGACAGCGATGCCAGCGCCGCCCCGAGCCCGGCGAGGCCGACCGCCGTCACGGCCGCCCCCAGCACCGACCCGATCGCCACCGAGAGCAGCGCCTCGCCCGCCACGACCCGCAGGATCTGGGCCCGCGTCGCCCCGCTCATGCGCAGCGCGCCCAGCTCCCCGCCACGTACCGAAGTGGCCATGACCAGCGTGTTCGCCAGCGCGATCACCGTGTAGACCACGGCGATGCCGAGCACGAGGAACAGGCCGAGCCGGGTGGTGCGGCTGAACGGCGGGTGGGTCTCGGCGGCCCACGCGTCGGCGGTCCGGACGGTGCCGCCGGTGGCGGCCATGGCCCGGTCGAGGGCGGGGCCGCGGACGCCCGCGGCCGTACCGACGTCGATCCGGTCGAGGGTCGCGCCGGGGGCGTTCGCCGTGGTCACGTACGGCCCGTTGTCGCCGGTGCCCGGCGCGAGGACCGCGACGACCCGCAGCGTCGTCGTCCGTCCGTCGGCCAGCCAGACCTGGACCCGGTCGCCGATCCGGCGGCGCTCCCACTCCTCGTTGACCACGATCGAGTGGTCGTCGAGGTCGCGCACGTCCCCGGCGAGCACCGGCAGCCGGGCGAGGTCGGCGAAGCCGGCCGGGTCGGCGACGGCCCGCGCGCCGTACTTCACCAGCGCCGAGTCGCCGTCCCGGACGAAGACCGAGGTCTCGCCGGTCGCGGAGACGGTCGCACCCGGGAGGGTGCGTACGGGTCCCGGCTTCAGGGCTGCCCCGCCTGCGCCGCCTGCCCCGCCGGTACGGCCGTTCGCGTCCCCGCCCGCCGTGATCACGTACTGCGCGGCCGTCTGCTCGCGCGCCTCGGCGCCCTTCGCCGTCGTCACCGTGACGGCCGAGCCGAACAGAGATCCGGCGAGCGCGACCGTGACCAGTACGGGCGCGGCGACCGCCGACGTACGGCGCAGGGCGGCGGCGGTGTTCGCGCGGACCAGCATCCCGGTGACCCCCGGCAGCGGCAGCAGCCGCGCCACCGGCCGGACCAGGAGCGGCGCGAGCAGCGCGACGCCGGTGATCAGGACCATCGGCTGCGTCGTGTACGTCTTGCGCTTCAGCAGCGCGTACGGGTCGTCCACGCACGTCCACACCAGCAGCGCGGCCCCGGTCAGCAGCAGGGCGGCGCCGAGCAGGCGGCGGCCGAGCGGCAGGACCCCGGTGTCGACGTCGGCCTCGCGCAGCGCGGCGGTCGGCCCGATCCGGCCGGCCCGGCGGG
>NZ_DATCVQ010000438.1:0-13065 GCF_036566765.1 Streptomyces sp. | reverse complement strand
GAGCCCGCCGGCGCGCAGGGCGGCGGCGGCCAGGCCCTCGGCATCGCCGCCATGGGACCGCAGGTGGACATGGCGGGTGCCGCTCCCGGCCGCGGCGGCGGCCCGGCGCAACTCGTCCGGGTCGACGGCCGGGTCCTCGGGGGCCTCGCGGAGCAGGTCGGCGAGGCGGGGATCGGGCGAGGCGTCGCCGAGCAGGTGCGCGGTGACCCTGTCGGGAACGGCCAGCACTCGTGACAGCGGAGGCCGTTCGGGCTCGGTGACCTCGATGAGTCCGCCTGCGACGAGCGGGGCGGTGGGGGAGAGCCGGAACCGCGCGCCCGTCGTCCCGGTCTGCCCGCACAGTTCGAGGGCGAGCCCGACCGTGGGCCGACGGCGCGTCAGATCGTCGTTGAGATACCCGTAGAGCCGCTCGAATCGAGCGTCCAGGTCCGGCGCCATGGCGACCAGCAGCAGATCGAGGTCGAATGGCGAAAGACCGAAGCGAACGGCGAGCAAGTCGAGCGCCGACCCGGCCGGCGGCTCCGCCGCCGCGAACGCGCCCGGCCAGGGCCCGTGTTCCGCGTCCAGGATCCGCGCGACCGCCTCGGGGCTGAGGTACTGACCCCGGTACGGATCGTCCGGATCGGGATCGACGGCCCGCCGAACGGCAACGGCCCGCCGCACCCGCTCCTCGATGAGCTGGAGGCGCGTCCAGAGGTAGGGGGCGGGGTCCTGCGCCCGTGCCTCGACCTCCGCCTCGGCCACCGCTCCCGCCGGAGGCGCTGACCGGATCGTCTGCGTCACGGCTGGCGTTCCCCTCGCCGGCGGCGGGCCGGAGCGGGCCGGCGCTCGCGGGGGCCGCCGAAGCCCTCGTCCGGGCGCGGTTCGCTCGCCTCGGTGTAGCGCAGTCGGCGCGCGCTGTCGGGGACGCCGCCCTGCGCCTGCGGTACGGAGCGCATGACGAGGCCCTCGGTGACCGGCGGGGACGTGACCTTGCTGATGCCTGCCAGGGGCGCGCGTACGCGCAGGCCCAGGGACGGCTTCAGTTCGCCGCCCAGGGCCGACCACACGTCGGAGGCCGCCGGGGCGTCCAGGCCGGTGCCGCCCGCGTCCACGGCCACGATCAGGCCGAGGTCGGCGAGTGTGCCGGTGAGCAGGTGCGGGGGCAGGGTGTCGGTGGCGATGAGGGTGGAGAGGACCTGGGAGAGCAGGCGGTGCTCGTCCTGGGGCCTGCCCGCCCACGCGGTGACCAGATATGTCAGCTCGAACCAGCGCGGCGGGGTGCGGCGCGCGACGACGAAGCCGTCCGCGTCGTACACCTCGCCCCCACCGCTGCCGCGCCGGGTGTGGTCCTCGCGGATGTCGTACAGGAACACGCAGACCGTGGGCGCGCTGCGCCGGGCCGCCCAGTCACGCGTCGGCGCGTCGAAGACCACCTCGACGCCCGACGCCTCCAGGCCGGAATCGGCAAGCAGCCGGCGCAGCCCCTCGTCCACCTCGTGGATCATCGGCGGGTCACCACATCCGGCGGCTGGATCGTGCCGCTGACCACGAGGAAGTCGGTCGTCACCGGGGAGAAGCCGGGGCCGCTCGCGGTGATGATGCGGGGACCCGTCTGGTCCTTGGTCAGGATCAGCAGCTGTCCGATGAACGTGCCGTCCCGCAGCGGAACCGTCGGCGCCGCCGCCGCCGTGATGCCCGGCTTCCACGCGAACCGCACCGGCACGCCGGGCGGGAAGTCCTTGCCGCGCACCGAGGTGACGAAGCCGGGCTTGCCGATCGCCGGCACCGCGACGATGCGCGGCTGGAGGATCCGCAGTCGCTGCCGGGCGGTGTTGTCGCGGAGGTCGGCGTCCGTGCCGCTCGTGGTGAGGCGCCCCGTGACCTGGCTCGTGAGCGCCTTCTTGGGGCTCAGAACGACCTGGAGGACGGTCCGTGCGCCCGGCGGCAGGTCCGGCAGGGCGCACACCCGGTCCCGGTCGCAGCCCGGCGGCGGCCCGTTGTCCGGCACACCGGCGGGCAGACCGATGCGCAGCCGCAGGCCGGTGGCAAGCGCGTTGCGGCCGTTGCGGACCGTGTACGTGACGACCACGCGCCCGCCCACGTAACCCGGGTTGGGCTGCGCCGTGACGGTCACCCCGGGACCGGCCTCGGGCGCCGGCGGCTCCGGCTCCGGCGGCGGGGGCGTGGGCGTCGGGGTCGGCGGCGTCGGGCTGGGGCTTGGCGTCGGGGGCTCGGGCTTCTCCCGCACCGGCACCACCGTCCGGTCGGCGTTGTCACTGGGCCGCGGGTCGAGGACGGCACCGGTGACCGACCAGTCCACCGGCTGCTCGCCGGGCGTGACGCCGGTCAGGGTGACGGTCACCGGGATCGTCGTACCGGGCGGCACCACGCCCAGGGTGCAGGTCAGCGTCGTCGCGTCGCAGGCAGCGCCGGGCGCGTCGAGCCCGGTGACGCTCACGCCCGTCGGGGGCGCGACGGTCAACCGCGTACCGGGCGAGGCCGCCGGGCCGTGGTTGACGACGTCCACCTCGATCTCGGCGGAGTCGCCGACGGTGAGCGGCGGCACGGTGTCGGGCGCCTCGACCGCGAGGTCCACGGACTGCTGGACGGCGGGCTCCTTCTGGCGGCCCGGGAGATCGGTGGTGATCCCGGTGAGCTCGCCGGACGCGACGTCCAGGTGCTTGAGCTTCTCGGGGGAGTTGACCTCCCGGCCGGGGCGGGCGCTGAGCACCAGGCCCTTGCCGTCGGCCGTCCAGGCGGCGTCCCGAGGCTGGAACGGACCGGGGGCCTCCGGCAGCTCCCGGCCGCAGGCGCCGGGCAGGTCGCGCGCGGCGGGCGGCAGCAGCACCCGGCAGTCGTCACCCGACGGGGACGTCAGAAGGATGCCGTTCTGCTCGTCGATCCGGCCGGCGCCGTTCTTGCGGTTGAAGGCGATGCTGGTCCCGTCCGGGGAGAACGCCGGGCTGTCGTCGATGACCTCGCAGCTGCCCGGACAGATCTCCGCGCTCAGGTCGCGCTGCCGGCCCAGCTCGTTCACGGGCACGGTCCAGACGTGCTTGTTGCCGCCACTGCCGTTGATCACATGGTTACGGGTGAAGGCCAGCGTGGTGCCGTCGGAGGACCAGGTCGGCTGGGCGTCCTGGCCCTGCACCTGCCCGGCCGGCGGGGTGACCTCGCCGGTGATCGCGCCGGTGGCCGCGTCCGCGACGAGGATCCGGCTGGGCCCCGCGGCCGGGCCGACGCCGCCGGGCGAAGTCCGGGTGAAGGCGAGGTACTTGCCGTCCGGGGAGAACGTCGGGTCGGTGTCCCAGTCCTTCTCGCCGCGGCCCGCGAGCGGCAGCGGCGCCCGGTTGGAGCCGTCGGCGTCCACCGTCCAGATCCGCTGGATCCGCGCCCCGGGCGGGCCCTCGAAGCGGGTCACCACGATCCTGCGCCCGTCGGGCGTGTAGTTCTGCCGCTCGGTCCACGGGTCGGACCCGGCGGCCGGCTGGAACAGCGGGTCCTTGGCGGGGTCGGTGTTGGTGTCGGCCGCCGGGTCCTCCTTCAGGAGAGGTAGGCCGAGGTCACGAGGGTCGGTCCCGTCCAGCCGGGCGTCCTGCAGGGTCACCACGTGCGGCCCGTCCGCAGAGGTGCGGTCGACCACGACGCCACCGCCGTCGAGCGGCCCCAGCCAGGTGGGCGAGCCGACCTCGCGGTCCTCGCTGAGCACTGCCTTGGGCGGGTCCGCCGAGTGCGCCGGCACCTGGAAGACATGGTCCCAGTCGCCCACGCAGTCACAGGTGCGGTCCGGGCTGAGGAAGAGCAGACCGTCCCCGTCGGGCAGCCAGGCTGCCCTGTGGGTACGCCAGTTCGCCTGCGCACCCGCGAGCAGCGGCCCGTTGGCGCGCCCGTCGGTCCACCGCAGGCGGGGCCCGGCCTGTCCGGTGGCGGTGTACGCGATGAGGTCGCGGTTCTCCGCGTCGTCGACCGGGTTCCACACCGGCTCGGTCGCCTTGCCGTCGGCGGGGTCGGTGACGCGGGTGGCGCGGCCGCCGTCCAGGGGGCGTACGTAGACCTGCGGCCCGGCCAGCGGGTCTCGGTCGCTGGAGTACGCGAGCCTGCCGCCCTCCGGCGAGACCGTGGGCCACGCCTCGTTCGCGGGCGTGTCGGTCAGCCGGGTGAGTCCGGTGCCGTCGGTGCGTACCAGCCACAGGTCGCGCTGCCGGCCACCGGCCGCGGCGGACTCGGACGAGTCGAAGACGACCGCCTTGCCGTCGGGCGTCAGCCGGGGGTTCTCCACGTCCCGGCCGCTGGTCAGCCGGCGCACCGAGCCGTCCGCGGCCCGCAGATAGACCTGCGGATTCTTCTCGTCGCGGCGACTGGCGAAGACCAACTGGTCGCCGAGCGCCGCGGGCTGGACGTCCAGATGGGTCGGGCCCTCGCCGAACAACGGGGTGCTGGAGGCGCCGGACGCCACCCGGCCCAGGCTGCGGTGGCGCGTGCCGGCGTACGCGATCCGGCTCTCACCGGCGTCGTCCGCCTCGGCCGCCGCCCGGGGTCCCGCCTCTGCGTCGTCCGGTCCGGTGGCCGCCGTCACCCCGAGCAAGGGGATCAGCAGCAGCAACGGCGCGCCGACCCTCCCCCAGCGGTGTCGCCGACCGCCAGAGCCACCCGTGCTCATCACGGTCCACCTCACAGTCCGGTGCAGCATCACGTAGAACCCCGCCACTCTGCGGCCCGGGGCCTGCGGACGGGCAGGGCCACGGGGCCGCACTCGGGGGAAGCACCGGTGCGCTTTCGGGCAGTGGCGGGGGCGAACCGCAGGCCCGGCCGGGCCGCCGGCTTCCGCCGTACGGTCAGATCAGCCCGTTGCGCAGGGCGTAGCCCACCGCGTGGGTGCGATTGCGCAGTTGCAGCCGCGTGATGACCTCGTGCAGCACGTTCTTGACGGTCCGTTCGGAGTACGAGGTCTTGCGCGCGATCTCCGCGGTGTCCAGGCCCTCCGACACCAGGCGCAGCATGTCCGCCTCGCGCGGGGTCAGGGTGGACAGGGATGCGGCGTTCGGGTCGAGCGCCGAGCGCTGCAGGCTGCCGACGTGGTCGAGGAGCTTCGCGAGCAGGTCGCCGGGCAGCACGCCCTCGCCGTTGGCTATCGCCAGGACCAGCCGCAGGAGCCGGTCCTGGTCGGCCTCGGCGCGCCGCAGCACCGCGGTGACCCCGCACTCGATGGCGCGCTGTAAGGCGTCCCCGGACTCGAACGTGCCGACCACGAGCCCGGTGCGCGTGCCGGAGTTGAGCCGCAGTCGGCTCAGCAGAGCGGCCGTCTCGTCGTCCACGGTGTCCACGGCCACGAGCGACACCTGCGCGCGTTGGGCGTCGGCGTCGTCGACGAGCTCGATCTCGGGGCGTTGGCGCAGCTGGTGGACGATCCCGACGTGCAGGACCGGGTCCGACGCGTACACGGCCGCGGTGACCCGCCGGTCCGGGCCGCCGTTCTTATGAGCGCGGGGCATGGTGTGGGTACCTCTTCCGTGAGGCGCAAGGCCCCCCGATGCGGGGGGCCGGGATCAACGGGTCGTTGCAGACGGGGAGTTGAGAGAAGCCCGTAGGGGCATCTGCGCTGCCCGGGGCGTTGCCCTCGCGTCCGTGGAGGGGGCCGGGGCGCCGTCATAGCGTCGTGGTGTGACGTCCCCAGCAGCCTCTCCCAGCCCTGGCGCGCCCGGCCTCGACATCCCGCGGGTGTCGGTGACGCCGGGTGGTACCGCATCCACCACCCTGACCGTCCGCAACGACAGCGACATCGTCGAGGCGTACCGCCTGGAGGTCGTCGGCGACTGCGCGGCCTGGACCACGGTGGAACCGGAGGGGATCTCCCTCTACCCCGGCACCTCGGAGACCGTGACGATCCGTCTGGCCCCGCCGCGTTCCTCGCAGGTGCGGGCCGGAGACGTGCCGCTCGGCGTGCGCGTCCTGCCGGCCGAGTACCCGGAAGCGGTGCGGGTCCCCGAGACCACCGTGCACATCGAGGAGTTCCGGGAGCTGCGCACCGAGCTGGCGCCCCGGCGCCGTCGCGGCTGGCTCCGCGGACGCTACCGGCTCGCCGTGCGCAACGAGGGCAACACCCCGGTACAGCTGGGGTTCACGCCCGGACAGCCGGGCGAGGAGCTGAAGTTCGACTTCCGGCCCACGACGCTGAAGCTGGAGCCGGGTGAGTCGGCGGAGGCGGGGCTGCGGCTCCGCACCGGCCGGCCGGTGTGGTTCGGGACCGAGACGACGTGGCCGTTCACCGTGGCGGTCGCCGAGACCGGCGACGGCGAGGACGCCGAGGAGCGTCAGGACCCGGGCGTCGTCCGGGCCCCGCTGGACGCGGAGTTCGTCCAGATGCCGATCTTCCCGCGGTGGCTGCTCGCGGTCCTCGCCGCGCTGCTCGCGCTGCTGCTCGCCTGGTTCCTGCTGGTGCGCCCCGCCGTGCGCAGCACGGCCAAGGAGGCCGCCGACGAGGTGGTCCAGAAGCGGCCGACGCCCACCGCGGACGCGAACCAGCCCCCGGGGACCGGCGGCGACAAGAAGCCGGGCGGCGGCGGCAAGAGCGACCCGCCCGGGACGGGCGGAGGCGGAGGCGGCGGGTCCGGCGGGGACGCCGGCGGAGCGCAGAGCTCGGCCACCATCGACCTGCAGACCGCAAGTGGGCAGAGCAAGACCGGTACGTACGTGGTGCCCGCGGGCAAGGCGTTCGGGATCACGGACATCGTTGTCGCCAACTTCCAGGGCGACGAGGGCGTGGTGACCATCGACTTCGGTGACCGCAAGATCACGACGATCGCGCTCGAGACGTTCCGCAACCAGGACTACCACTGGGTCACCCCCATCAGAATCACGGAGAGCCAGACGGTGACCGTCCAGGTGACCTGCGCAAAGCCGGGCACCCCCGCCACCGGGCGTCGGGCCCAGGGATGCCACGAGGTTCTGAACGTGAGCGGAGTACTCAGCGACCTCAGGTGAACCACGTGGCACATACATCGTTGGTCGATTCTGTCCCGGCGCAAACGGGCCTTCTCCCGCCTTGTCCGGAAAGCGACTTCGCAGAGAATCGACCAGAGATCCCCGTCTCGGCCATGTGTTCCAGGGCCGGAGTGCGCCTCGACGGCGGACTCCGGCCCTTCCGTTGATACTTGAAGGTGCAAGAAGTGGGCTGAATCCGATACCCAACCGTGGTTCGGTATGTCAGGTCGTCGGGACCGCCACCTGCTGACCGGAGGCCAGGACCACCCTGGCGGAGCCGAGGTCCACCGTGTTCGGCAGCATCGCCTGCGGCCGCAGGAGGTCCTTGAGGAGGTACCTCATCAGCGCGTCGCCGGACATCTTCTTGAGCTCTTCCGCGAGCTCCGGATTCACCTGGCCGAGGCGCTGGATCTCCACGATCGCCCGCTCCGCGAGGCCCGGCACGATGTCCTGTCCCATCAGGGTGTTCGACCGCAGCCGCTCGGCGTGGACCTGGGCCTGCGGACCCTCGCCGTAGGTCATCGTGCTGTGCGGGTCCGACAACGCCTGGGTCGTGGCGAAGAGGATCTGCCCCCTGCGCTCCGCGTCCTGCTCCCCGCCCATCTCCTCCGTGAGCTTCGTCCAGTCCATGTCGTCGGACGCGGCCGCTGCCCCCACGTCGAACTTCCGCACCAGCTGCGAGAACTCGGGCGATCCGGTGTCCTCGCGCGTGGGCAGCCTGCTCTGGGTCTGCGCCGGGTCCCCGGGCTTCGCACGAATGGTGGGGTACTCGCGCTGCGCGAAGTCGCTCAGCATCAGCCAGCCCTGGCTCATCAAGGGGGACGAGGCCAGTGGGATCTCGATTCGCGCCGGCTCGTCGCCGCCGAACCGCGTGTCGCGGAACGGGCTGCCCGGCACCTCCAGGAAGAAGAACACGAAGCCCTCGTTCGCCAGGACGTGCTTGTCGTACGCCTCCGAGTTGTTCGGCGCGTCGGGGTTCTGCCGGAGCAGCTCGGTCTTGGACTTCATCTGCCCCTGGGCGAGCATCTGCTCGGCCCGCGACCTGCCCGTGTAGTGGGTCAGCACGCTCCCCTGGAGCGCGGCCGTCAGCCTGGTCCTGACGCCTTCCACCCAGCCCTGGTCCTGCTTGATCTCCTTGGACATCCCCTTGCGGTTGAGCTCCGACAGTTCGCGGAAGTAGCTTGCCCCGCTCATGTGGAAGACGGCCGCGCTGTCGGCCCAGTCGTCACGCTGCCACAGCATGCCCTTGTCGGTCATGTCCTTGAACGGCTGCCGGGCCTCCCGGGGGAGGCTGTCGTCGCGGGTGATCTGGCCCCGCACCACGTCCAGTTCGTCCTCGACGACCTTGCGGGCGGCGGACAGGAACGGCTGTGTGGCCCCGGTCGCGGAGTCCGCGGCCGGGGCGATGTCGACCTGGAGCCTCATCAGGGACATCAGGCAGTGCATGGGGTCGCGGTTCGGGTCGTTGTCGTAGGCGGTGATGTCCGTCCGAATCTTCGTGATCAGGGGGTCCGAAGGCTCCGGTTGCGCACGGGTGAACGCCTTGAACCGGCCCAACATCCCTGCGGCACGCGGTGGATCGGCCGGCAGCGCGGGACCGAGTTCGTCGTGCCCCTTGCGCTGGACGACCACCCGCTCGCCGGAGGCAGGCGCGGGTGCGCCGAGCATGCGCGTCACCGCCGCGTTGCCGACGGTCCGCTGGAGCGCCAGCAGCGGCGGCGCGGGAGGGGCGGCGGGCCGGTCCTCGGCCCGACTCGTCTGCCGGGATCCGGGGGCGCGGTCCTTGGCAGTACCGGCTGCGGCCTTGTCGTGGGCGGGGATGCGCATGGGGGATGCCCTCTCAGGAACCGGTCCGGCGGCGGCTCGTGTCGCCGGCCTGCGTACGGGAGTGCTGGTAGGCCTCCTCGGCCCAGCTCGCGAGGCTGTGCAGTTCGGCCTTGAGCTCGTCCCAGGTCTTCATCAGGGCGCCCATCGTGCGAATCTCGAAGGGAACCATCGTGGCCCCCTCCTCCTCGTGCGGAGCGATCTGGTTCATGCCGCCGAACACGCTCTGCTGGTCCACGGCGGGAGTCCCCTTGAGCCCCGACTCGGCGAACGCGAGGAGGGACACGGGCTCGCTGTCGATCTGTCGCGTGGATTCCTCGCGGAAGTCGAGCTTCTGGCCGTCCCCGGAGTCCTCCTGGTACTCCGAGAGAAGGGTGATGAGGTCATTGCTGTTGGCGCCCAGGAAACTCTGTGACTCGGGCTCGAGGAGACTCCGGACGTCGCTCAGCCTGGACCGGGAGAGGACGGCCGTCAGATTCTTGATCTGACCGCTGTCCTCGTCCTGCGCGAGATAGTCCGCCACGGCCGCGACCTGCATGAAGAACAGCTGGCAGTAGCCGTTGAGCGCATCCGTGTCCAGCCGCTTCCGCTTCTTCTCGGCGGCCTGATCCTTCTCGTACAGGTCCACGACGTCCGCGGCGAAACTCCCGGCCTGGGTGAGCCGGAAACGGGCGCGGCGGTTCGGCACGCCCGCTGCGACGGGAGCGGCGGCCCGGAGGTGATCGAAGAACAGCGGCATGCCGCTCAGCGGCACACCGACCGAGTAGTGCACGAAGAGGCCGTCGCCGTACCCCTGCGCCCCGGCGTACTCGGGGTAGCCGAGGCCCGGGGCGACCCGGGCGGTTTCTCCCTCGCGAAGGACCTCAAGGTCCAGGGGCATGTCCTGCAGCCGCGTCTTGTCGGTCGCCCGGTAGAACCCCTCGCTCACCGTCCTGATCTCGGCGACCAGCCGGTCCAGCGCCGCGGGCCCGTCCTCACTCTTCGAGCCGACCACCCTGACCGCTCCGGTCACGAACTCGATGTTCGAGTACTCGCCCCCGTTGTTCAGCGCGCGCTTGTCGGAGACGACCTTGAAGTCCTCTTTGGTGCTCTTGGCCAGGTCGGTGTCGCCCGCGTACTTCTTGCCCTCGCCGTCCTCCACGGGGAGGCTGACCTCGGTCTCGAAGCCCAGCATGCGCTGCACGGGCGCGCCGGCGCCGGGTCGTGCCGCCGGCCCGTCCCGGAGCTCCGGCCCGGGCCGCCGCGCCATGACCCGTACGGCATTCGCCTCCGCCTCCCGCTCGAAGGCGTCGGACGGGTGCGACAGCGAGAGGCCCGCACCGGTGTCCGTACCGGAGACCGGCCCGTGCCGCTGCTGGATCACGTGCGTCAGCTCGTGCGCGAGGGTGTGCTTGTCGGTGCCGCCCGCTCCGATGACGACGTCGCTGCCGGAGGTGTAGGCCCGCGCCCCGATCTCGGCGGCGGACCGCTGGGCCGCCGCCCCGGTGTGGAGGCGGACATCGGAGAAGTCCGCGCCGAGGCGGTCCTCCATCTCCGTCTTCAGCCCGTCCCCGAGCGGACGGCCGGAACCCCGCAGAACCTCGTGCACACTCGATCGCTGCACCGGCGCCGCGTCCCGGTCGTGGTCGCAGGACGCGTCGTGCTCATGCCGCTCCTGCTTGACCAGCCGGGACACGGCCGTGTTCCCGATCCGTCGTTGCAGCTCGCCGGCCTGCCGGGGCGACATGCCACGCGCCGCCGGTACGGGCGACTGCGGCGGCCGGGCCCCGGACGCGCGTTCGGGCCCGACTGCCCGCTCCCCGGTGGAACCGCTGCGGTCCTTCGCCTGCGCGCGCACGAGACCTCTCCCCGTCGACGGCCACTGCCCCTACCCGTACGTCTGTGTACCGGTGGCCGTCGCCACGGGGACAGGTACGAAAGGGCAGTGCCGGGGCCATCGGTCCTGCACCGGCTGCGCTCCGGTCAGACGTCGGCGTCGAGGACGGGGACGCCCGGGAAGTCGCCCACCACCGTGCAGGAGCCCGGCGCGATCTCGGTGAAGCCCGCGTCCCGCACGACCGGAAGCCCGCTGCCGGTCAGCTCCGCCCAGCGCTCCGGCGACGGGGCGGTCCGCACCGCCAGCGGGAACCCGGCCGCGCGCCACGCCTTGCGCTGCGCGTCCGACAGCCGCCACCACACGAGCTGCGCGCCGTGCCCGGCCTGCGCCATCGCCTTGCCCGCGGACATGTCGAGCTCCGGGTTGAGCCACAGCACCGCCGCGCCCGGCCGGGGCTCGCCGGGGGCCGCCGGGTCGTCCAGGTCGGTGCCGGACACCTGGAGCTTGAGCAGCTCCTTGGGCCAGCCGTCCAGCGGGACCGGCGGGAAGACCCGTACCTCCGCGTGTTCCCCGGTGACCGTGATGCCCGGCAGCGTGGCGGCGCGTCGCCACTCCGCGCCGCGGGCCCGGCGCACCACCTTCCGGATCCGGGCGTCCTGCCAGTCGTGGATCGCCTCGGCCCACTCGCCGTCCCCGTTCGAGCGCTCGTCGGCGAGGATCTCCAGGACCGCGCGCGCCGCGGTCTCCAGCGCGTCGGTGCGGGCCGGGGGCGCGTCCTTCTCGATGCGGACGACGAGCGGCAGCACGAACTGCGGGGCCTCGTCGCGGGGATCTGCGGGGGTGTCGACGGGGGCCTCGGCGGCGGCCTCGGCGGGGGTGTTCGACGTGTCTTCGGTGCTCACGCCGCAAGTCTGCCACCGCCCGGATCGGTCGCCCTTTGCCGGAATGGGTAATTCCGGGACAGGATGCCCGACATGAAGAGCGATCTCTTTGCAGCAGACAATCTGGCGCAGCAGGCCACCGCACCCGGGATGACCCTGCAGAACGCCAAGTCCGTCAAGTACGCGGTGAACGGGGAGATGCACGCCCGACAGGGCGCGATGATCGCCTTCCGCGGCAATCTCCAGTTCGAGCGCAAGAGCCAGGGCATAGGCGGCATGCTCAAGCGGGCCGTCACCGGGGAGGGCCTGCCGCTGATGGCCGTGCGCGGCCAGGGCGAGGCGTGGTTCGCGCACGAGGCGCAGAACTGCTTCATCGTCGAGATGGAGCAGGGCGACTCGCTGTCGATCAACGGCCGCAACGTGCTCTGCTTCGACCCCACCCTCGCCTACGAGATCCGTACGGTGAAGGGCGCGGGCATGACCGGCGGCGGGCTGTTCAACAGCTTCTTCACCGGCTACGGCAAGATCGCGCTGGTCTGCGAGGGCAGCCCGATCATCATCCCCGTCGCCCCGCACGCCCCGGTCTTCGTCGACACCGACGCGGTCGTCGGCTGGAGCGCCGCGCTGAACACCTCGCTCCACCGCTCCCAGTCCATAGGCTCGATGATCCGCGGCGGCTCCGGCGAGGCGGTCCAGCTGCGCCTGGACGGCGAGGGCTTCGTCATCGTCCGCCCGAGCGAGCTGACCCCGCAGAAGCTCTCGGCCAACTAGGCACCGGGTTGCGACGAACCGGCCCCGCCGAGGCGGGGCCGGTTCGTCGCGTCAGGAGGCCGCACCGGCCATCAGGTCCGAGACCTTGACGAAGCGGTAGCCGCGGGTGCGCAGTTCGGGGACGATGCGGCGGATCGCCCGCTCGGTGACCGGGGCCGCGCTGCGGGTGCAGTGCATCACGACCAGGGAGCCGGGCTTCACGCCGGCGAGGACCTGGTCGGCGACGGCGTCCGGGTCCTTCGCGAAGGCGTCGCCGCTGACCACGTCCCACTGCACCGCCGTCACCTTCGCCGGGGCGAGCGCGCGCAGCGCCTCGTCGTCGTAGCAGCCGCCGGGGAAGCGGAAGTACGGCACCACGTTGCGCGCCCCGGCCGTACGGAAGGCGTCGAAGGCGCGCCGCACGTCGGCCGCCATCTCGCCGCCCGCCACGGTCGGCAGCCCGTAGCAGGGCGAGGAGAAGGCGTAATGGCTGTACGAGTGGTTGGCGATCTCGAAGAGCGGGTCGTTGCCGATGGCCCGGGCCTGGTCGGGGTACTCCTCGGCCCAACGGCCGGTCATGAACACGGTCGCGTCCACCTTCAGGCGGCGCAGGGTGGCGATGAGCTGCGGGTTGTCGAAGTGCTCGCCCCGCGCGGCGCGCGGCCCCTGGTCGGCCGTCATGTCGGCGTCGAAGGTCAGCGCCACGACCTTGCCGGACGAGGCGGTGCCGCGCTCGAATACGGAGGTGAGCCCGCCGGGCCCGGGTGCCATCGTCGGCGGTGCCTTGCGCGCCGTCCCCGGCCCGGGCGCGGCGCCGGCGGAGGGCGTGCC
>NZ_DATCVQ010000437.1:0-7347 GCF_036566765.1 Streptomyces sp. | reverse complement strand
CATGGCGATCTCCTCGAAGTGCCTCAGCGGGTGGTACGTGAGCGCCACCGTGCCGTACACGGTGACCAGTTCGCCGACCGCGATCCGGCCGTCGAGCACCGGGCTTCCGGTGTGCGGCGTGTCGGCGGTGGGCGGCCAGCCGCCCGACTCCGGCGGCAGAGCCCCCATCCCGTGCTGCATCCGGTGCCACTCCGTCTCGTTCGTACGTCCGATGCCTCCGGGCACGGTACCGCCCCCGGCGCTCCCAGGGGGAACGGCCGGGGGCGGTCCACAGTGCCCGGTCAGCCAGAGGTCTCCTCGGCCAGCGCCCGCAGGGCCAGCCGGTACGACCCGATGCCGAAGCCCGCGATGGTGCCGGTGGCGACGGCCGCGACCACGGAGGTGTGCCGGAATTCCTCCCGTGTGTACGGGTTCGAGATGTGCACCTCGATCAGCGGCGCGGTCCGCTGGGCGGCCGCGTCGCGCATCCCGTACGAGTAGTGCGTGAACGCACCCGGGTTGAGAACGACCGGAATCGAACCGTCCGCGGCCTCGTGCAGCCAGCGGATCATCTCGCCCTCGTCGTTGGTCTCCCGCACCTCGACGTCGAAGCCGAGCTCCTCGCCGACGGCCCGGCACGACTCGACGAGACCCTTGTACGACGTGGCCCCGTAGATGTCCGGCTCGCGCGAGCCGAGCCGGCCGAGGTTCGGCCCGTTCAGGACGAGCACCCGCCGCTGATCGCTCACGCGGACACCTCGCCGTACGCCGCGAACAGCACGGCCGGGTCCGGGCCCTCCAGGACCACGGGCTTGCCGAGGCCGTCGAGCACGATGAAGCGGAGCAGGTCGCCGCGGGACTTCTTGTCGACCTTCATGGTCTCCAGGAGCTTGGGCCACTGGTCGCCGCGGTAGGTGAGCGGCAGCCCGACCGACTCCAGGACCGCGCGGTGCCGGTCGGCGGTGGCGTCGTCGAGCCGGCCGGCCAGCCGGCCCAGCTCGGCGGCGAAGACCATGCCGATGGAGACGGCCGCGCCGTGCCGCCACTTGTACCGCTCGTTCTTCTCGATGGCGTGGGCCAGCGTGTGCCCGTAGTTGAGGATCTCCCGCAGGCCCGATTCCTTCAGGTCACTGGAGACCACGTCCGCCTTGACCTGGATCGAGCGCACGATCAGCTCGGCGGTGTGCGGTCCGGCGGGGGTGCGCGCGGCGGCCGGGTCGGCCTCGATCAGGTCGAGGATCACCGGGTCGGCGATGAAACCGGCCTTGATGATCTCGGCGAGACCGCTGACGTAGTCGTTGACCGGCAGCGAGTCCAGCGCCGCCAGGTCGCACAGCACGCCCGTCGGCGGGTGGAACGCGCCGACGAGGTTCTTGCCCTCGGCGCTGTTGATGCCGGTCTTGCCGCCGACGGCCGCGTCGACCATGGCGAGGACGGTGGTCGGCACGGCGATCCAGCGCACACCGCGCAGCCAGGTCGCCGCGACGAACCCGGCCAGGTCGGTGGTGGCCCCGCCGCCGACGCCGACGATGACGTCGGTACGGGTGAAGCCGGTCTGACCGAGCGCCTTCCAGCAGTACGCCGCGACCTCGACGGTCTTGGCCTCCTCGGCGTTCGGCACCTGGATGGCGACGGCCTCGTAGCCCTGGTCGGCCAGGTCGGCGCGGAGCGCCTCGCCGGTCTCGGCCAGCGCCTCCGGGTGGATCACGGCGACCCGCTTGGCCCTGTCGCCGATCAGCGCCGGCAGCTCGCCGAGCAGCTGCCGGCCGACCAGCACGTCGTACGGGTCGTGTCCGGCGCTTCCGCCGACGTGGATCCGCGTCACCTGGTCCTGGTCCGTCATACGTCCTTCAACTCCAGTGCGTCGAGGACCGCCTGGGCGACCTCTTCGGGGGTGCGGTCGTCGGTGGCCACCACGACGCGCGCGACTTCGGTGTAGAGGTGGCGGCGCGCCTCCATCAGCTCGCGCCACTGTCGGCGCGGGTTGACGGCGAGCAGCGGGCGGGCTGCGCCGAGGCCGACCCGGCGGACCGCCTCCTCGACGTCCATCGAGAGGTAGGCGACGGGCAGCCCGGCGAGCAGCTCGCGGGTGCCGGCGTCCAGGACGGCGCCGCCGCCGAGCGCGAGGACGCCCTCGTGCTCGGCCACGGCCGCGCGCACCGCCGCGCGCTCGAGCGCGCGGAAGCGCTCCTCGCCGTCCTCCACGAAGATGTCGGAGATCTCGCGGCCCTCGGCGGCGACGATGTCCGCGTCGGTGTCTCGGTACGGCGCGCCGAGCCGTTCGGCGAGCAGCTCGCCCACCGTCGACTTGCCCGAGCCCATCGGCCCGACCAGGACGACAAGCGGTCCGCCGGTCACCGGATCTGCAGGTTGTCGAGGTACGACTGCACGTTGCGGCGGGTCTCGGGGACCGAGTCGCCGCCGAACTTCTCGACGAGGGCGTCGGCGAGCACGAGCGCGACCATCGCCTCGGCGACGATGCCGGCGGCCGGGACGGCGCAGACGTCGGAGCGCTGGTGGTGGGCCACGGTGGCCTCGCCGGTGGCGACGTCGACGGTGGCGAGCGCGCGCGGCACGGTCGCGATCGGCTTCATCGCGGCGCGGACGCGGAGCAGCTCGCCGGTGGTCAGGCCGCCCTCGGTGCCGCCGGAGCGGCCGGAGGTGCGCTTGATGCCGTCCTCGGTCCGGACGATCTCGTCGTGGGCCTGGGAGCCGGGCACCCGGGCGAGCTCGAAGCCGTCGCCGACCTCCACGCCCTTGATGGCCTGGATGCCCATGAGCGCGGCGGCGAGCCGCGCGTCGAGCCGGCGGTCCCAGTGGACGTGCGAGCCGAGGCCGACGGGCACGCCGTACGCGAGGACCTCGACGACGCCGCCGAGGGTGTCGCCGTCCTTGTGGGCCTGGTCGATCTCGGCGACCATCGCCTTCGACGCGTCGGCGTCGAGGCAGCGGACCGGGTCGGCGTCGAGCTTCTCGACGTCGGCCGGGGTCGGGTACACGCCGTACGGGGCCTTGGCGGCGGCGAGTTCGACGACGTGGCTGACGATCTCGATGCCGGCGGCCTCCTTGAGGAAGGACCGGGCGACGGCGCCGAGGGCGACGCGGGCGGCGGTCTCCCGGGCGCTGGCGCGCTCCAGGATCGGCCGGGCCTCGTCGAAGCCGTACTTCTGCATGCCGGCGAGGTCGGCGTGGCCGGGACGGGGCCGGGTCAGGGGCGCGTTGCGGCCCGTCTCCTTGAGCTCGGCCGGGTCGACGGGGTCCGCCGACATGACCTTCTCCCACTTGGGCCACTCGGTGTTCCCGACCATGACGGCGACGGGCGAGCCGAGGGACAGCCCGTGCCGGACGCCGCCGAGGAAGGTCACCTCGTCCTGCTCGAACTTCATCCGGGCACCGCGCCCATAGCCGAGGCGCCGCCGCGCGAGGTGGTCAGCCACCAGCTCGGTGGTGACCGGGACGCCGGCGGGAAGACCCTCCAGCGTCGCGACCAGCGCGGGTCCGTGGGATTCCCCAGCGGTCAGCCAACGCAACCTGCTCAACGATGCTCCTCATGCTCGCGCCTGGCACTGCGACGGCGCGACCGGGTGCGCGGCCCTGGTCGGCCTGCTCCGATCCTCCCATGTCCGAGTGGAGAACCAGGCCGCCGGTCCAGCTATCGGACGCCTAGATCGTCAGATCCGGACACGAGCACGGCGCGCCGACGCTTCACGAGCCGGTTGACGAGGTCGCCGGCCACGAGAAGGCCGATGAGTCCGAGGAGTGTGTACTTCGCCCAGTCGGGCAGCGACGTGAACGCGATCTTGATCCCCGCACCGATCCACTGGACGAGGTCGATCGGCACGTCCCACCGCGAGGCCAGCAGCTCCCCCGGCGCGCTCACCGGGAGGCCAGCGCCGATTCGCCGGCCGCGCGCATCGCCGCGAGAGGGGCGCTGGGCGCCCCGGTCATCTGCTCGACCTGGAGCACGGCCTGGTGGACGAGGAGGTCCAGGCCGCCGACGACCTGCCCGCCGCGGGCGGACCAGGCGGCGGCGAGGGCGGTGGGCCAGGGGTCGTACAGGACGTCGAAGAGCGTGCCGGGCACGTCGGGGACGGCCGCGGCCAGCTCGTCGGTCGTGCCGGCTGGCGTCGTCGCGACGACGAGCGGCGCGGACAGCGCCTCGGCGGCGTCCGCCCAGTCGGCGGTGCGCACGTCGACGCCGAGCCGCTCGCCCCACTGCCGCATCTCGGCGGCGCGGGCCTCGCTGCGCACGTACGCGGTGACCGGACCCGAGCAGACCCTGACCAGCGCGGCGAGTGCGGACGAGGCCGTGGCCCCGGCCCCGAGCACCGCGGCGGACCCCACCTCCTCCACGCCCCGCTCCCGCAGCGCGGCGACCATGCCGGGGATGTCGGTGTTGTCGCCGTACCGCTTGCCGTCCTCCCGGAGGACCACGGTGTTGACGGCCTCGACGGAGGCGGCCGTCTCGCTGATCTCGTCGAGCAGCGGGATGATCGCCCGCTTGAGCGGCATGGTCAGCGAGAGCCCGGCCCATGTCTCGTCGAGTTCGGCGACGAACCCCGGCAGCGCCGCCTCGTCGATCTCGAACCGGCCGTACGACCAGTCGTCGAGCCCCAGCTCCGCGTACGCGGTGCGGTGCAGCACCGGGGAGAGCGAGTGGGCGATCGGCGAGCCGAGCACGGCGGCGCGACGAGGTGCGGACATCAGTTCTTCCTCGACTTGTTGAACTCCTCGACGAGCTTCTGGTGTTCCGCGTTCGTCCTGGTGAACTTGGACGTCTTGCCGTCGAGGGAGATGAAGTAGTACCAGCCGTCCTTGGTCGGGCTGAGCACGCCCACCAGCGCGTCGCTGCCGGGGTTGCCGATCGGACCGGGCGGCAGACCCTTGTAGAAGTACGTGTTGTACGGATTGTCGTACTTCCGCAGCTCTGCGAGGGTGAGATCGATCTTGCTCTGGTTCTTGATGTAGTTGTACGTGGAGTCGAACTCGAGCCGGCCGTACGTCTGCGGGTTGCCGGGCTTGAGCCGGTTGTAGATGACCTCGCCCATCTTCTTGAAGTCGTCGTGCGACGTGCCCTCGGCCTGGACCAGGCTCGCGGCCGTCAGAAGCTGCCACGGGTCCTTGACGCCGAGAGACTTCGCCTTGCCCTCGAGGTCCAGCTCGGTGTACTCGGCGTTCGCCCGCGCGACCATCTTGCGCAGCACGTCCTCGGGCTTCGCGCCCTTCGCGACCGGGTAGCTCGCGGGGTAGAGGAAGCCCTCCAGCGGGTCCTTGACGTTCTCGTGGTTCTTGGCCCAGTCGGGCAGTCCGAGATCCTTCGCCTTCGCCTTCGCGACACCGGCGGTCGTGCCCTTCGCGATGCCGAGGCGCTTGTCGATCTCGTCGTATACCCAGGTGTTCCGCTTGCCCTCGGGGATGACGAAGTTGGCGTGGCTCGCCGGGCTGAGCATCATCTCGACGGCGCTGGCCGCCGACATCCCCTTCTTCAGCGTGTAGACGCCCGCCTGGATCGAGAGGCCCTTGGGGTTCTTCTGCTGCGCGGAGACGAACGCGTCGACGCTCTTGACGACGCCGGCCTCCTTGAGGATGTTGCCGATCTGGTAGCCGCCGGACTCCTTCGGGATCTCGACCTGGACCTCGCCGCTGCCCGCGCCCTCGTAGTCGGGCGCCGCGCCGAACTGGCCCTGCCAGAACTGGTAGCCGAAGTAGCCGACGCCGCCGACGCCGCCGACCAGGACAGCCGCCACGACCAGGCAGGCGAAGCCGTTCTTGGCCTTCTTCTGGCCCTTTCCGCGGCGGTCACGGCCGCCGCCGCGGGACGAGCGGCTCTCCGCCGGGTCGTCGTCGTACTCGTCGTACTCGTCGTCGCGCTCGTGGAGGTCACGGCCCCGGCCGCGCCGGCGACCGCGCTCCTCGGGAGCGTCCTCGCCGGTGAAGAACGGGTGGCTCTCCTCCTCCGGCTCCGCCTGCCAGTCGTTCACCGGCTCCGGCGGGCCCTGCCGCCTGCCCGGGGGCTGCGGCGGCGGGTACGCCTCGGGGGTGCCGTAGAGGTCCTGGTGCTGGCCGGTTCCGTACGGATCGGCGGGCGGCGCGCCGTAAGGCATGGCGGCGTGCTGGCCGGTGTCCCAGTTGCCGTCGTACGGCTGTGCGGGATACCCGGGCGTGTCGTACCCCTGCCCCTGCTGCCCTCCGTACTGCTGGGGAGGCTGCTGTGGAGGGTACGGCTGCTGGTGCGGAGGCTGCTGGGGGTACTGCTGGTGCGTGGGCTGCTGCTGCGGGTACTGCTGGCCGCCGTAGCCCTGCTGCTGCCCGTACGGATCCTGGCCGTAGTCCGCCTGCTGCGCCTGTTGCGGGTACGGCTGCTGCTGGCCTCCCCACCCCTGGTCCCCGTACAAGGGGTCCTCGGGGTGCCACGGTTCGGAGCCGGGGCTCCGGCCATACTCAGTCATCGATCCCCAAACAGCCGCGAGGCTTCCGGACGATCCGCCTCTACGTTGTGCGGCAGATGTTCGAACACCGCCGCATCGCGCGGAACGTTACCGTATCGCGATCAGATGACCACTTCGACGCCCTCGCCGGGCGGATTACCTGATACCCGTTCGGACTCAAGAGCTGCTTGAAGGATGATCACAGCGGCCGCCTGGTCGATCACCGACCGGCCCTTCTTCGACTTCACCCCCGAGGCCCGCAGGCCCTGCGTCGCCGTCACCGTCGTCATGCGCTCGTCGACCAGGCGGACCGGCACGGGAGCGATCCCGCGCGCCATCTCCTGGGCGAAGGCGCGGACCTTGGTCGCGGCCGGCCCCTCGCGTCCCGAGAGGGAGCGAGGCAGACCGACCACGACCTCGAGGGGCTCGTACTCCTCGACGAGTTGTCGCAGCCGCCGGTGGGCGGCCGGGACGTCACGTCCCGGCACGGTCTCCACCGGGGTGGCGAGGACCCCGTCGGGGTCGCACGACGCGACCCCGATCCGGGCGTCCCCGACGTCGATGGCGAGTCGCCGTCCCCGTCTCATCAGGAGGTTTCCACCACGAGCCGCTCGACCGCGGCGATGGCCTCGGGCACGGCCTCCGGGTTCTGGCCGCCGCCCTGGGCGACGTCCGGCTTGCCGCCACCGCCGCCGCCGAGGGTCTTGGCGGCGGTACGGACCAGGTCACCGGCCTTGAGGCCGCGGTCACGGGCGGCGTCGTTGGTGGCGATGACCGTCAGCGGCTTGCCGTTGTTGACGGTGAACAGGGCGACCACGGCGGCCCGTCCGCCCTGGATGCGGCCGCGCACGTCGAGAACCAGCCGGCGCAGGTCGTCGGGCGTGGTGCCGTCCGGGACCTGGCCGGTGACGACGGCGACCCCGTGGATGTCCTTGGCGGA
>NZ_DATCVQ010000436.1:0-2915 GCF_036566765.1 Streptomyces sp. | reverse complement strand
CTCGGTCCGCCGGAGACGCGCGCGCCCGCGCCGACGAGGAGCGGTGCGGGCTCGGGGGCCGCCTCGGGCGCGGCCGCCGAGCCGTCGGCGACCCGGTCCGGCACGCCGAGCGCGGTGTCGGTCGGCTCGGGCATCGGGCCGCCCGAGACCCGGGCGCCCGCGCCCACGAGAAGGGGCCGGTCGGCCGCGATCGTCGCCTCAGCGGCCTCCGCCGCCATACGCCTCGCCGCTCCTGCCGTGCGCCCGCGCGTCACACCCGCGACCGCCTCCGCCGTGCGGACCGTCGCCGTGATGGTCCTCAGTTCCGCGGCGAGTTCCTCCGCCGGGGGGAAGTCGTCGTCCCGCTCCAGCAGGACGCCCGGCGGGGAGACGCGGGAGGCCAGGTCCGCGAGGACGTCGAGGACCTGGCGGGGGACCGGGTGGGCGTGGGTGTCGTGCCAGACGCCGTCGCGCTCCTCGCCGCCGGCGACGTGCACGTACGCGATCGCCTCCACCGGCAGCTCGGCGAGCGCCTTCGCGGGGTCCTCGCCGCGGTTCACATGGTTCGTGTGCAGGTTCGCGACGTCGATGAGGAGCCGTACCCCCGTACGCTCCACCAGCTCCGCCAGGAACCGTCCCTCCGTCAGCTCCTCGCCCGGCCAGGAGATCAGCGCCGCCACGTTCTCGAGCGCCAGCGGCACCGGCAGCGCCTCCTGCGCGATGCGGACGTTCTCGCAGAGCACGTCGAGCGCGTCCCAGGTGCGCGGCACGGGCAGCAGGTGCCCCGCCTCCAGCGCCGGGAACGGGGGTCCCCCCTGAGACGTCAGCGGGCCCCCGGCCCGTACGAACGCGATGTGCTCCGTGACCAGCGGGGAGCCGAGCGCCTGCGCCTTCGCCGCGAGCTCCGCGAGCCGCGCCGGGTCCGGGCGGTCGGCGCCGCCGAGGCCCAGCGATACGCCGTGCGGGACCACCTTCACGCCCCGCTCCCGCAGCCGGGTCAACGAGTCGGGCAGGTGACCGGCGCAGATGTTCTCGGCCACCACCTCCACCCAATCGATGCCGGGCAGTGCCTCCACCGTGTCCGCGATCTCCGGCCGCCAGCCGATGCCGATGCCGAGTTCTGCCATGTTCCCCCTCCTTCGGTCCCTGTGCTGATGGCCCCGAAGGACGGGTTCGAATCCAGTCGGAGGGACGTTCAGAGGTTGATTTGAGGTTTCGGGCGGCGGCGGCCCGGCGTGCTCAGGGCCGGTCGGTGTTCACCACGGGCCCGGGCACCGGGCGCGAGGTGAAGGACTGGTCCTGGCCGCTCGGCACGACCGGCGTGGGCGCCGGCGGCAGGACGCCGTTCGGCGGCGGCGGCCCGGTCGGGCTGGCGGACTTGCGCCCCGCCGCCTCGTTGGCGATCGCGTCGAAGTCCACCATGCCGGTCTGCTCCAGCATCGTGATGTGATCGAGCACGGTCTGGTTCGCGTCGCTCGCCAGCTGCCGGATCAACGTGTTGCGGGTGGTGTGCCGGACCTCGGCGACCAGCGCGAAGACCTTGCCGTGCGCGTTGCGCAGCAGGTTCGCGAACTTCCGCTCGTACTCCACGCCGCTCGCCGCGGACAGCTCCCGCAGCCAGCCCTGCTGCTGCTCCGTCGGCTGGTTCGGCAGCTCGACACCGAGCTTCGCGGCGACGTCGCGGGCCCGCCGGTCGAGGTCGGAGTGGCCGACGACGAGATGGTCGCCGGCGTCCCGGATGGCCTGGCTGGGCGCGCGCTCGATGGCCTGCTGGCCGGCCGGCAGCTCCCACAGGCCGGCCAGCCGCACCTTCACCAGGAAGTCCCGGTCCGTGGCCGACAGCGGCCCCCACTGGGTGGGTATGGACGAGGAGGCGAGATTGGCCTCGCCCGTGCCTGAGCGGTCGGCATACGACCATACGGGGAACGCCAGCGCGCCGACCGTGGCGACCAGCGCCGCGATGATGAGTGCCGTTCCGTTGACGCGTCGCAACACTGTGCCGTGCCTCCCGAGCTTTGAGTCCAACACCGGAGACTGAACCGCCAACCGAGCCGCGGTTCAACCCCCTTGCCGATATGGGGAGGTACGTACGGGGGCGCGCGGGCGTTCAGCCGTCGCGCCCCCCTGTCGCGCCCGTCAGCTCCGCTGGAAGAACTCCACCTCCGCCAGGGCGATATGACGGCCCCCGGACAATCCCGCAGGTGAGCTGAGGGTCAGCCGGATCGTCGTGGCGTCGCTGACGCCGGTGGGGAACGTCTGCGGACCGGGTTTGTCGCTCAGCGCGAGCTTCTTGAGGACCTTCTGGCCGTCCCGCGACGTCACCTCCATCTCGACCTGGAGAGCCCGTCCCTGGCGCGCGTACTCCTCGGGCGACGGCGAGGCGCCGTTGGTGATGATCACGTCCACCAGGCGGAACGGCTTGGCGAAGGTGTACGTCACCGAGGCGCTGGGGCCGGGCGCGCCCCAGTAGCGGTTGCTGAGCCCGTCCGTGGAGTCTTTCGCCGGGTGCTTGGGCAGCGCGGCGCTCGCCTCGACGCGGGTCGGGGTCACCGCCTTGGCCTTGCCCAGCTTGTCCCGGGTGTCCTCGATCAGATGGCGTCCGGCCGGCAGCAGCAGAAGGCCGGCCGCGCACAGGGCCAGCACCACGGCCAGGATCACCAGGAAGCGGACCAGCCGGCCCGAGCCCGCCCGCGTGCGGCGGCGTAACGGCCAGATCGTCCGCCACCACGGCAGGGGAGCCGCCGTGGCGCCGGGCTTCAGCGGCGCCGCGCAGCGGCGGCAGAAGCGGCGGTCCGGCGGGTTGGGCGTGCCGCAGACGGGGCACGGCACCCCGGCCACGTCGTCGCTCACCACGACCGGGCGTACGACCGGACGCGGCGCGACCGCCTTCGCGGGCAGGACGGGCTGCGGGGAGGCGGCGGGCGGCGGGGCCTGCG
>NZ_DATCVQ010000435.1:0-2609 GCF_036566765.1 Streptomyces sp. | reverse complement strand
GGCGGACGCCCGCCGCCGGTACGGGCCCCGGCCCCGCCGGTACGGGCCCCAGTGCTGCCGCCGGTACGGGACGCCGGAGGCCGGGTCCCGCCCGTCCGCGGCCCGGTCGGTCGCGACGACGGGTTCTTCCCCTGGGCGGGGCCGCCGACGCCGCCCGTGCCCACGGCCCCGCCGTGCGTCGTCCGCTCCGTGTACCGCTCCGTCGGCCGCACCGTCTGCCGGGCCTGCTCGACCCGCTCCCGCTGCGCCGGCGGCCGCGCGTCCGGCAGGCCCTGGGCCTCCCGCGCCGCGATCTCCTTCAGCCGCATGGACAACTGCAGCGTGCTCGGCCGCTCCTCCGGGTCCTTCGCCAGACAGGCCCGCACCAGCGGGGCGAGCGCGTCCGGGACGCCGTGCAGCTGAGCCTCCTCGTGCACGACCCGGTACAGCATGACCTCGGAACTGCCGTGCCCGAAGGGCGAGTCCGCCATCGCCGCGTACGCGAGCGTCGCGCCGAGCGAGAAGACGTCCGTCGCGGGCGTGACGGCCGCGCCGCGCACCTGCTCGGGCGCGAGGAAGCCGGGGGAGCCGACCGCCGTCCCCACATGCGTGAGCGTGCTCGCGCCGGTCGCCCAGGCGATGCCGAAGTCGATGATCCGCGGGCCCTTGGGGGACAGCAGGATGTTCGACGGCTTGAGGTCCCGGTGCACCACCCCGGCCTCGTGGACGGCGACCAGGCCCTCCGAGAGCGCCGCGCCGATCGCCGCGACGTCGGCGGCTCGCAGCGGGCCCTCCTCGGCCACCCGGTCGTGCAGCGACGGGCCGGGCACGTACTGGGTCGCGAACCAGGGCCGTTCGGCCTCCAGGTCGGCGGCGACCAGGCGGGCCGTGCAGCCGCCCCGGATCCGCCGCGCGGCGGACACCTCGCGGGCGAAACGCGAGCGGAACTCCTGGTCCTCCGCGAGATCCGGCCGGATCACCTTCAGCGCGACGCGCTGCCCGCGCCGGTCCGAGCCGAGGTAGACGACCCCCATCCCGCCCGCGCCGAGGCGCCGGTGGAGCCGGAACGACCCGACGATCCGCGGATCCTCGCGCCGGAGCCGCATCATCGCCATGTCCGTCCCCTGGTCGTCCGTTCTGACGTGGCACAGCTTACGTACCGTCGCCCCGGTGTGCTCATAGGCCGCGCCCTCGTGGCCCGATCGATTGTCAGTGCGCGGTGGGAGAATTGAGGGGTGGTCAGGGAGCCGCCGTTCGGCGGCTCTCGGGCCCTGCACGTTCCCAAGGGCCCGTCGCAGAAGGGGGATTGGATCGATGAAGGGTGACCGGGTGGAGATAGTCGTGGACGCGGGGGACACGACTCGGACGTACGAAGTGGTGGCAAGCCGGGCGGGGCGCAGGGTGGAGACCGCGGTGCGCCGGGGGGTGGTCGAAGTGAGCGAAGTCACGCGGAACGGGTCGGTGGTGCGGACCGCCCGGTTCATGGCGAACCGGGTCCTGGCGCTGGTCGAGCAGCCCGTGCCCCGAGAGGCCGCGGGCGAGGGAGCCGGGCCGGGATCCGACGGCTGACCTGGGCGGACGCGGAGGGGACGCCGAGCGGCCGCCGGCGGTCCGGTGGTGTCCCCTCCGGGAAGACCCCCAGGCCGGACGACGCGTCTCCACCCAGGGGAGTACGCCCGGAGGGGTGGGCTCATCCTCCGGGAGGCCCGGAAGCCGGTACGCGGGCATGACGCCGGGGCCGCTCCGCGTCCCTAATGTTGAAGTCAAGCGGCGGGTGGTGCACTCGTCCCCCGAGGTCAGACACCCGCCGCTGCCGACATGACAGGAGAGGAACCATGGCGCACACGGCATCCCGCACGTTGAACCGTACGCAGGGACGCCGCCACCCCCTGGTGGCGACCGCCATGGTCCTCCCGCTCGCGGCCCTGCTCGTCGTCGTTTTCGGCGGCTGGGACGCGGTGGTCACACAAGCGTCGTCCGTGGGCGTGATGCTGGGGCGCTGAGCGGCGCCCTGGACCCGGGAGAGCGGCCCGGGTCGGGGACATCCGACCACCAACCCCGTGGGGACGGGGGTGCGGCGGACGACAGCGTTTGGCCGGTCAGCTGGGGAGCTGACCGGCCATCGCGCTTTCCCGGGGTGCACGGCCCGTCTCCGTGCGCTCCTGCCACCGGCCCACGTGCCTGCCCGCCCTCCCACGTACCCTCCTCCCGTGGTCGAACACAGCACCGTCCTCCTGAGCGAGCTCAGCCGGCTCGCCCGTGACGCCGCCCATCTCCCCGCGCCCCGCGAGTCCTGCCGGGCCTGCGGGCGGTCCGATGACGGCGGTGACGCCCGTACGGACGTGCTCGCCGACCGGGCCGACGGCACCGTCGTACGGCACGGCGAGGCCGTCGCGAAGGCCCATGCTCCCGGCACCGACCCCGCCGGCCACGCCGCCCGCGTCGAGGTCGCCGCCGCCCCCGAGCTCCGCGGCATCCTCCTGCCGCCCCTCCCGCTCCCGGACGCCACGGTGGAGGGCCGCCCGGTCACCGCCTGGCCCTACGGCGTCCCCGTGGACCCCGCCGACCCGGACGCCGCGCCCTGGGAGGAGACCGCCCGCCTTCTCGCCCGACTCCACCGCACCCCGCCG
>NZ_DATCVQ010000434.1:0-7833 GCF_036566765.1 Streptomyces sp. | reverse complement strand
CGCTACACATCGTCAGCCTCCGATCCGTGATCACCTCGCGCGAACGGAACTGCTCCGAACGCGTCCCGGCGTAGCCTTCAGGGCATGGCAGAGAGCAACGTCACGACGGCGAAGCCGAAGAAGAAGCCCGCCGCCAAGCCGCAGCCGGCCAAGACCGCCAAGCCCGAGTCGCGGCCGGCCAAGACCGCCAAGCCCGAGTCGCGGCTGGCCATGGTCCGCCGCGCCCGCCGGATCAACCGGGAGCTCGCCGAGGTCTATCCGTACGCCCACCCCGAGCTGGACTTCCGCAACCCCTTCGAGCTGCTCGTCGCGACGGTTCTCTCCGCCCAGACCACGGACCTGCGGGTCAACCAGACCACCCCGGCGCTCTTCGCGAAGTACCCGACGCCCGAGGACCTCGCGGGAGCGAACCCCGAGGAGGTCGAGGAGCTGATCCGGCCGACGGGGTTCTTCCGGGCGAAGACCAAGTCGATCATGGGACTCGCCGCCGCCCTCCGGGACGATTTCGGCGGCGAGGTCCCCGGCCGGCTCGACGATCTCGTCAAGCTCCCCGGCGTGGGCCGCAAGACCGCCTTCGTCGTCCTCGGCAACGCCTTCGGCGTGCCCGGCATCACCGTCGACACCCACTTCATGCGGCTCGCGCGGCGCTGGAAGTGGACCGAGTCCGACGACCCCGTGAAGATCGAGGCGGAGATCGCCGCGATCTTCCCCAAGAGCGACTGGACGATGCTCTCGCACCGGGTGATCTTCCACGGCCGCCGCATCTGCCACGCCCGCAAGCCCGCCTGCGGCGCCTGCCCGATCACGCACCTCTGCCCCTCCTACGGAGAGGGCGAGACGGACCCGGAGAAGGCGAAGAAGCTGCTGAAGTACGAGAAGGGCGGCTACCCCGGCCAGCGGCTGAACCCGCCGCCGGACTACCCGGGCCGCCCCGCGCCCCCGCTGGGCGCCGAGGCATGACGTACGGCCGCAGGACGTACGGCCGCGTGACGTACGGCTGCACGGCGTACGACCGCATGACGTACGGCTGCATGGCGCATGCACGCCAACCACGCCGACGCGGAACGATCGCGGGCGTCGCGGGCGTTGCACAGGACGGACGGGGGTGCCTATGACACGCACTGGAGAGACAGAGACGTACGACGGCAGGATCGGCGACGGGACAGGCCGGGCGATCACCGTGACGAGCGAGGGGCTGCCCGACTGGCTGGCACCGGTCGAGCGGGCCGCGCGCACGGTCGAGCCCGAGCAGCTCAGCCGGTTCCTGCCGCCCGAGAGCGGCTCCGGCCGCCAGTCCGCCGTGCTGATCCTGTTCGGCGAGGGCGAGCACGGGCCCGAGCTGCTGCTCATGGAGCGCTCCGGCAGCCTGCGCTCGCACGCCGGACAGCCGTCCTTCCCGGGCGGCGCCCTCGACCCCGAGGACGGCGACCCGGAGCGCGGCGGGCCGCTGCGGGCCGCGCTGCGCGAGGCGCAGGAGGAGACCGGCCTCGACCCCTCCGGCGTCCAGATCTTCGGCGTGCTGCCCCGGCTCTACATCCCGGTGAGTCATTTCGTCGTCACGCCCGTACTCGGCTGGTGGCGGACTCCGACGCCGGTCGTCGCCGTCGACCCGGCGGAGACCGCCCGGGTCTTCACGGTTCCCGTGGCGGATCTCACGGACCCGGCCAACCGCGCCACCACCGTCCACCCGAGCGGTCACCAGGGCCCCGCATTCCTGGTCGAATCCGCTCTGGTCTGGGGTTTCACCGCGGGAGTGATCGACCGGATCCTGCACTTCTCGGGTTGGGAGCGCCCGTGGGACCGGTCGAAGCAGGTCCCGCTGGACTGGCGCTCATGACACCCTGACCCGGGCGACCGAAGACGAATCTGCGAGGCTATTGACGGTGAACGTGCTGGACATCCTGCTGCTGCTCGCCGCCGTGTGGTTCGCGATCGTCGGTTACCGCCAGGGCTTCGTCGTCGGCATCCTGTCGGTGATCGGCTTCCTCGGCGGCGGTCTCGTCGCCGTCTATCTGCTGCCGCTGCTCTGGGACATGCTGACCGACGGCTCGCAGGCGTCGATGACGGCGGTGATCGTCTTCGTCGTGGTCGTGATCGTCTGCGCGTCGGTGGGCCAGGCCTTCACCACCCACCTCGGGAACAAGCTGCGCCGGCACATCACCTGGTCGCCGGCGCGCGCCCTGGACGCCACCGGCGGCGCGCTGGTGAACGTCGTCGCGATGCTGCTGGTGGCCTGGCTGATCGGCTCCGCGCTCGCCGGAACGTCCCTGCCGACGCTCGGCAAGGAGGTCCGCGCGTCGAAGGTGCTGCTCGGGGTGTCCCGGGTGATGCCCGCTCAGGCGTCCACCTGGTTCACGGACTTCTCCTCCGTCCTCGCGCAGAGCGGCTTCCCGCAGGTCTTCAGCCCGTTCGCGAACGAGCCCATCAAGGAGGTCCAGGCGCCCGATCCGGCCCTGGTGAACAGCCCGGTGGCGGCGCGCGCCCAGCAGTCCATCGTGAAGGTCGTCGGCACCGCGCCGAGCTGCGGCAAGGTCCTCGAAGGGACCGGCTTCGTCTTCGCCGAGCGCCGTGTGATGACCAACGCGCACGTCGTCGGCGGCGTCGACGAGCCGACCGTGCAGATCGGCGGCGAGGGCCGGCTCTACGACGCGAAGGTCGTCCTGTACGACTGGCAGCGCGACATCGCGGTCCTGGACGTGCCGGAGCTGGAGGCCACCCCGCTGCGGTTCACCGCGGAGGACGCCCGCAGCGGCGACAGCGCGATCGTCGCGGGCTTCCCGGAGAACGGCTCGTACGACGTCCGCTCGGCGCGCGTGCGCGGCCGTATCAACGCCAACGGCCCGGACATCTACCACCGGGGCGAGGTGCGCCGCGACGTGTACTCGCTGTACGCGACGGTCCGTCAGGGCAACTCCGGCGGACCGCTCCTGACCGCGGACGGCAAGGTGTACGGCGTGATCTTCGCGCGGTCCCTCGACGACGCGAACACCGGATACGCGCTGACGGCGGACGAGATCCGCGAGGACATCGTGCGCGGCGCGACGGCGAACCAGCAGGTCGACAGCCAGGGCTGCGCCCTGTAGCCCCGGCGACGCCCGGCCAGGCGGCCGGGCGTCGTGTGCGGGACGGTCAGGTGGTTCGTGCGTCGTGTGCGGACGGTCAGTCGCGGCTGTGCCTCAGCCGCGCCGAGACCCAGCGGGCCCTGCGGCGCAGAATGCGCGGGATCCCGATGCCCTGCCCGGGATGCGCATGGCCCTCGTCCTGCGGGCCACCCCTCTCGTGCGTGATCGGCCCCCTGGCCGAGCGGCGGTTGCGTGCTGCGTCACCGTAGTCGTGCGTCCAGCCCATACCCCGACGTCTGCCCGTGCCCCAAGGTCGGTAACCGCCCGGGGGGCGGCCAATTGGAGTATGCGCCGGGCACATGGCCGTTCCCAGAACGCCGGTTCGGACCGCACCGGTCCGCCCACCGCGCCGGTCTACCGGTCCGGCTCGGGGTCCTTCAGCCAGTTGATGAGCTCCGTGGAGAACGCCACCGGGTCCTCTTCATGCGGGCTGTGTTTCCCGGGGGACGACCCCCGGACCCCCGGCAGAGTCACCGGTCCGGCTCGGGGTCCTTGAGCCAGTTGATGAGCTCCGTGGAGAACGCCACCGGGTCCTCTTCATGCGGGAAGTGGCCCAGGCCGTCGAAGAGTCGCCAGCGGTACGGGGCCTCCACGTACTGGCCCGAGCCTGCCGCGCTGCGCGTGCGCATCGCCGGGTCCATCGAGCCGTGCAGATGCAGCGTCGGCACCCGGACCGGGCGCTTCATGCGCCGGTTGAACTGGATGCCGTCCGGGCGGGCCATCGACCGCACCATCCACCGGAACGGCTCGATCGAGCAGTGCGCCGTCGAGGGGATGGACATCGCCCGCCGGTACACCTCGATCGCATCCTCGTCCGGGATCCGCGGCCCGGACCAGTCGTGGATCAGCCGGCCGACCAGCGCCGCGTCGTCCGCGACGAGCTGACGCTCCGGCAGCCACGGCCGCTGGAAGCCCCACACGTACGAACCCGCCCGCGACTGCGCGAAGTCGGAGAGCATCGCCGAGCGCCAGCGGCGCGGATGCGGCATTGAGGAGACCGCGAGCCGGCGCACCAGCTTCGGCCGCATCACGGCCGCCGTCCACGCCAGGTAGCCGCCGAGGTCGTGCCCGACCAGCGCAGCGTCCGGCTCGCCGAGCGAGCGGACCACGCCGGTGATGTCGAGCGCGAGGTTGGCGGGGTCGTAACCCCGCGGGGTGCGGTCGCTGCCGCCGACCCCGCGCAGGTCCATCGCGACCGCGCGGAACCCGGCGTCGGCGAGCGCCGGCAGCTGGTGCCGCCAGGTCCACCAGAACTGCGGGAAGCCGTGCAGCAGCAGGACCAGCGGCCCGTCGCCCATCTCGGCGATGTGGAAGCGCGCCCCGTTCGCGGCCACGTCGCGGTGGGTCCACGGCCCGTCGATCCGTACGGGGCTTCCGCCGTTGGCGCTGCTGCTCTCTGGGACGGTCATGCCGACGAGCGTGCCACAACGGCGGCCTTTTCCTGGACCGGGCGCGGATGCGGCTTGACGCTCCCCAGTACGGCGGCCGTCTGCTTGGCCGAGGCGATGGACTTCTCCGGCGGCTTGACCTTGCGGAACTTGAGGTACGCCAGCAGCCCCAGCAGCCCCGCGAGCAGCACGTTCGCCGCGAAGGACAGCAGGAAGCACCAGGCGAGGTTCCAGCCCCCGTTGCCGTTGTGCCCGCCGGTCCAGGTGTTGATGCCGTACGCGAGCGCGAAACTCAGCATCGGCAGCGAGAAGAGGAGCACGGTGGCGGCGCCGATTCCGGCCGCCCCGCCCATCACGCCCCGCTTGACGTCCTGGCGGATCTCGGCCTTCGCCAGGGCGATCTCGTCGTGCACCAGTGCGGACATCTCGGCGGTCGCCGAGGCGACCAGCTGACCGAGGCTGCGCTCGGTGCCGTCGAACGGCTCGCTCATGGCTGCTCCCTCTTCTCTTCTACGGTCCGGACTCAGATCATGCCGGACTGTCGGCGTCATCGCGCGATGCCCCCGCCAGTTCGGCCTTCTCTCTGTGCTCGGCGGCCTTCCTCTCGTAGATCGCCGCCATCCGCAGGTGGTACTCCGGATCGTCCTGCTCGTACATGTCCGGGATGCCGTCCTGGTCGTCGTCGCGCTCCTCCTCGGCGAGCAGCGCCTGGTACTTCCGGACCCGCAGTTTGAGCAGCACGGTGGCGAAGACGGCCGCGATCAGCGAGCCGACCAGCACCGCCGCCTTGACCTCCTCGGTCAGTGCGGCGTCGCCGGCGAAGGCCAGTTCGCCGATGAGCAGCGAGACGGTGAAGCCGATGCCGGCCAGCGTGGCGACGGCGAAGACGTCCGGCCAGGCGAGGTCCTCGTTCAGCTCCGCACGGGTGAACCGGGCCGTCAGCCAGGTGCCGCCGAAGATGCCGACCGCCTTGCCGACCACCAGGCCGAGAACGACGCCGAGGGTGACCGGCTCGGTGAAGACGTAGCCGAGCGACTTCCCGGACACGCTGACACCCGCCGAGAACAGCGCGAACAGCGGGACCGCGAGTCCGGCGGACACCGGCCGGACCAGGTGCTCGATGCGCTCGCCGGGGGAGTGCTCCTCGCCTTCGCGCCGGGTGCAGCGGAGCATCAGGCCCATGGAGACGCCGGCGATCGTGGCGTGGACGCCGCTGTTGTACATCAGGCCCCAGATGACCAGGGCGAGCGGGACGTACACGTACCAGCCGTGGACGTTTGCGCGGAGCAGCGCCCAGAACAGGACGAGGCCGGCGAACGCGCCGCCCAGGGCGAGGAAGTTCAGGTCGCTGGTGAAGAAGATCGCGATGATCAGGATCGCGAAGAGGTCGTCGACGACGGCGAGCGTCAGCAGGAAGGCGCGCAGCGCGGACGGCAGCGAGGTGCCGATGACGGCCAGCACGGCGAGCGCGAAGACGATGTCGGTGGCGGTGGGCACGGCCCAGCCGTCGAGGGAGCCGCCGCCGATCGTGTTGACGAGCGTGTAGACGAGCGCCGGGGCGGCCATGCCGCAGACCGCGGCGATGACGGGCAGGGCGGCGGCCCTGGGGTCGCGCAGTTCGCCCGCGACGAGCTCACGCTTGAGCTCGATGCCGGCGACGAAGAAGAAGATCGCGAGCAGGCCGTCGGCGGCCCAGTGCTCGATCGACAGGTCGAGGCCGAGGGCGGCGGGGCCTATGTGGAAGTCCCGCACGGTGTCGTAGCTGTCGCTGATGGGGGTGTTCGCCCAGACGAGGGCAGTGATCGCGGCGACGAGCAGCAGCACGCCGCCGACGGTCTCGGTGCGCAGGGCGTCCGCCACGAACCGTCGCTCGGGCAGGGAGAGGCGTCCGAGTACTTTGCGGCGGGTGGGGGTGGGCGCGGCCACGGCGTGGAACCTCCGGTCGGGTGGGCAGGACGGAGCACATGCCGACCAGACTTCCCGGCGCACCTAGGTTTTCTTGTCGCGTCGTTGACGCGATCCTTACCTTACCTAAAGATGCGAGGTCGTGTCCGGCGATCTTCACTTTAGGTGCATAACCGGTCGCGGGCACGTGCTCGCCCGGCCCTGTGGACATGCGACGGCGCCCGCCCCGGATTCCCGGGACGGGCGCCGTCGTACGGGTCCCTCAGTCCTCGCTCGGCGCCGCCGGCAGCTTGGTCTGGATGAGGTCCATGACCGATGAGTCCGTCAGCGTCGTGACGTCGCCGAGCTCGCGGTTCTCCGCGACGTCCCGCAGCAGCCGCCGCATGATCTTGCCGGAGCGGGTCTTCGGCAGCTCCGCCACCGGCAGCACCCGCTTCGGCTTGGCGATCGGGCCGAGCGTCGTGCCGACGTGGTTGCGCAGCTCGGCGACCAGGTCGTCGTTCTCGCTGGCGGTGCCGCGCAGGATCACGAACGCCACGATCGCCTGGCCGGTCGTCTCGTCGGCCGCGCCGACCACCGCCGCCTCGGCGACCGCCGGGTGGGAGACGAGCGCGGACTCGACCTCGGTGGTGGAGATGTTGTGGCCGGAGACGAGCATGACGTCGTCGACCCGGCCGAGCAGCCAGATGTCGCCGTCCTCGTCCTTCTTCGCGCCGTCGCCGGCGAAGTACTTGCCCTCGAAGCGGGCCCAGTACGTGTCGAGGAAGCGCTGGTCGTCGCCCCAGATGGTGCGGAGCATCGACGGCCACGGCTCGGTGAGCACCAGGTACCCGCCGCCGCCGTTCGGCACCTCGTGGGCCTCGTCGTCGACGACGGTGGCGGAGATGCCCGGCAGGGGACGCTGGGCGGAGCCCGGCTTGGTCTCGGTGACGCCGGGCAGCGGGGAGATCATCATCGCGCCGGTCTCGGTCTGCCACCAGGTGTCCACGATCGGGCAGCGGCCGCCGCCGATGTGCTCGCGGTACCAGATCCACGCCTCGGGGTTGATCGGCTCGCCGACGGACCCGAGCACCTTGAGGCTGGACAGGTCGAACTTCTCCGGGACCTCCTGGCCCCACTTCATGAACGTCCGGATCAGCGTCGGCGCCGTGTAGTAGATCGTCACCCCGTACTTCTGGACGATCTCCCAGTGCCTGCCCTCGTGCGGGGTGTTCGGGGTGCCCTCGTACATGACCGAGGTGGCCCGGTTGGCCAGCGGTCCGTAGACGATGTAGCTGTGCCCGGTGACCCAGCCGATATCGGCGGTGCACCAGTAAACGTCTTGTCCCGCTCGATGATCGAAGACGTTGTGGTGGGTGTAGGCGGCCTGGGTGAGATAGCCGCCGGTGGTGTGCAGGATGCCCTTGGGTTTTCCGGTG
>NZ_DATCVQ010000433.1:0-12979 GCF_036566765.1 Streptomyces sp. | reverse complement strand
TCCCGAGCACCGCATCGACAAGATCGGCGTGCTGACCTCGACCCGGCCGGTGACGGCCGCCAGGTAGCCGCGTAGCCCATGGGCGGCCGGTCCGGCGCCCGACTCAGGCAGCCAGGTGGAAGCCGGCGCCCACGCCGCCGTTGGCGTTCATCTCGTCGATGATGCTGAGGATCGGCGAGCTGTGCTGGGCCTGAGGGGGGTCACACCCGCTCCTCCTCGTACGCGACCGTCAGAGTCGCGCGGGTGTCGCGGTTGAGGAACAGGTATGCCGTCGCGGCCTGGTTCTGCTCGAACCTCAGGCGCAGTTGCGTCCTGCCCGACCGGTTGATCGCCGCCAGGCCGGCGGCGGACAGGTCGGTGGAGGACCGGGCGCCCGAGACGAACGGGGCGATCTCTGCCGCGCCGGGCGCGGTCGGGGTCGCGGCCCAGTCGGACGGCTCCGGTGCGCATCCGCCGAGGCAGCCGCTCTGGACGTCGACCAGGAGCCGGTTGCCCAGCGGACTCGACCAGGGGTCGCCGGAGCCGCTGGAGCGGGTCACGGTGACGTACGCCCGGGTGATCCGCTTGCCCGCCGGGATGCCCGAGGTGTCGAAGGAGAGCACCGTGCGGTTGAACCTCCCGTCGGCACCCCGGCCGACGGCCAGTCCGTACGTGCCCTCCAGCGTCCCGAGGGCGGGACCGGAGCCGTCCGCCCCGGCCTTGATGTACCCGTCCTCGGCGTCGACGCTCGGCAGCGTGGCGGTCCCGCCGGGCGGCGGCGTCGGGCCTCCGCCGCCTCCGCCGAGCGCCCGCACCATCGCCATGACGGTCTCGATCTGGTCGCCGCCGTGCCGGGCGTGATCCGGGTCTCCGAGGTAACCCCACCAGTTCCAGCAGCCGTTGGGGTTGTCCAGGGTGGTGGTGGCGACGGCCTGCGGGTAGAGCACGATCAGGTTGTTGGTGTCGGCGTACTCGTTGAGGTACGCCTTGTCGATGAACGTCGTGCCGAACCCCTGGTACGAGTACCCCTGCTTGCAGCCGTGGAGGGCGACCAGGATCTTGCAGACGGCCCCGTTCTCGCAGGCCGTGGGCGTGTAGACGAAGCCCTGTTCGTCCATGGAGATCGGCTTGGCCGCGCCGCCCGGCGCGTACCGGTTCTGGTCGAACCGGGTCAGCGTGCCGCCGGGCGCGGCGGCGGGCGCGGCGACCGGCCCCAACAGGTGGGTCAGCAGGTCCCGTTCGGCGTCGATGCCGCAGTCGTTGATGAAGGGCGTTGCGGTCGCGGCGCAGGAGTTCGGGCCGAGCGGGCTGATCCACGCGTGCCCCGCGTCGGTGGTCCTGTCGTAGCGGACATCGGCGCCGAAGTGGCCGAAATAGTCGGCCAGGGCGGTGACCACGGGGCGCTCGACCGTCGAGTCGGCCGCGCCGCTGAAGGCGTAGACGCGGTCTCCGGCGAGATTGGCGACGTCGTCGATCCGGCCCTGTGCCGACCAGTCGGCGGTGATCTGCTGGAGCCTGGTCAGCTGGAGGTCCTGGGTGACCTCCATGCAGGCGTTCAGGGCGGTGGCCAGGCTGTTCTGCGCGCAGTACTGCGGGCCGGAGGCGAAGGCGGCCGAGCCGTCGAACGTGCCGGAGTAGGCGACGTGGAGCTGCGTGGCCATGTAGCCGCCGGAGGAGATCCCGGCGCTGTAGACCCCGTCGACGGCGTAGGTCTTCAGCGAGCCGGGGACGGGGGTGACGGCGGCGGCGGCCGGAGTGGCGGCGGCGAGGGGGGACAGGACGAGGAGCAGGCCGGCGACGGCGCGGGCGAGTCTGCTGGGAGTTGGGGGCATGGGTCCTCCTTGGGCGCTCGTGGCACCACCGGGGGTGGCGGAGGGATGTGACCGTACGGCCGGCGCCCGGGCCGTACTCATGGCGGGGAACTCCACAATGAACGCCGCCGGAGTGGCCACCGACACCCTGGACGCCCCTGGTCGAGCGGTCCAGTTTCCCGGGATTGGACCCGGCGGCCGGCAGGTCGGGCCGCATACGGTCGAGGGCGTTCGAGACGCGCGCTCCAAGGCGCGCCGTCCGAGACGAACGGAGACCTCATCCCATGCACCCCCTGCTCACCGAGGACCACGACCGGCTGCCGCAGCTGCTCGACACCGTCCGGCGGCACGCCGGCGACGTGCTCGGGGCGATGCCCGGGCGGGACGTCGTGCCCGCCGGCCCGCTGCCGGAGCGGCAGCCGCTGCCCGCGCGGGGAGCGGGGCTTGAAGCAGCGCTTGGGGAGTTCGCGGCGCGCTGGGAGCCGGTGTTCTCGGCGAGCGCCGGGCCGCGCTATCTCGGCTTCGTGACCGGCGGGGCGACGCCGGCCGCGCTGGCGGGCGACTGGCTGGCCGCGACCTGGGACCAGAACGCGTTCTCCGGACTGGACGGGGCCGGGCAGCACCTGGAGCGCGAGACGGCGGCCTGGCTGCGGGCGCTGTTCGGGCTGTCGGACGCCCAGCACGGGACTTTCGTCAGCGGGGCGACCATGTCCAACACGGTCGGCCTCGCGGTCGCCCGTGAGTGGCTCGGCGAGCGGCGCGGGGTCTCACCGGCCGAGGACGGCGTCGGCGCGCTCGGGCCCGTCCGGGTGCTGTCCGGAGCGGCGCATTCGAGCGTGTCGAAGGGCCTGTCGATGCTCGGCCTGGGACGCCGGTCCCTCGTCAAGGTACCGCTGCTTCCGGGGCGGGAGGCCGTCGACCCTGCGGCCCTGGAGCGGGCTCTGTACGACGTCGGCGACGAGGGTCCGTGCGTCGTGGTCGCCAACGCGGGCACCGTCAACACCGGCGACTTCGACGACCTGCGGGCGATCGCCGCGCTGCGCGAGCGGTACCCGTTCTGGCTGCACGTGGACGCCGCCTTCGGCGCGTTCGCGGCGCTCTCCCCCGCGCACGCTCACCTGGTCGACGGCCTGGACCTCGCCGACTCGATCTGCGTCGACCTGCACAAGTGGCTGAACGTCCCCTACGACAGCGCGGTGCAGTTCACCCGCCGCCCCGACTTGCAGACGGCCGTCTTCCAGAACGCGGCCGCATACCTGGGGCCGCTCGGCGACACCCCCGACCTGGTGCACCTCACCCCGGAGAACTCGCGCCGACTGCGGGCGCTGGCCGCCTGGTTCACCCTGCGGGCGTACGGCCGCGAGGGCCACCGCGAGATCGTCGAACGCGACCTGGCCTGCGCGCGGGCGCTCGGCGACGCGGTCGAGGCCGACCCCGCTCTGCGGCTGCTGGCGCCGGTGCGTCTGAACGTCGTCTGCTTCACCCTCGCCGAAGACCCCACGTCGAAACGCCTCGCCGCACTCACCCGACGACTGTCCGACGAGGCCTTCCTCACCCCCACCGTCCTGGACGGCGTACCCGCCCTGCGCGCCGCGTTCAGCAACTGGCGCACCGCACCGGCCGACACGCACCGGATCGCCACCGCGCTCGCGAAGGCGGTCCGGTCCGGCTGAGCGCCTACTCCGGGGGCCGCTGCACCATCAAGTAGGTGCGGTCGCTGGGGTGTTCCGCCTCGGGGTGCGGGGCTCGGTCCAGGCGGGCCGTGACGGTGAGGCCCGCCTTGGCCAGGGCGGTCGTCTCGGCGGTCGGGTCGAGGAAGCGGAAGGTGAGGTCGACGGGGTGGTCCCACCAGTCGGTGAGGTGGTTCGCCCCGCCGGGGCCGATGTCGGGGTCGCTGGTGTGGAAGGCCAGCAGCGCGTGGCCGCCGGGGCTCAGCACACGGGCGAACTCCGCGTAGGCGGCGGCGCGTTCGGCCTCGTCCAGGTGGATCAGCGCGTACCAGCACAGGATCCCGCCCACCGCCCCGGAGCGGATCGGCAGCGCGGTCATGTCGGCCGCGCCGAACGGCAGCGCGGATGCGCGCCGCGCGACGGCGCACATGCCCGGCGAAAGGTCGAGCCCGAGCGCGCGGGCGCCCCGGGCCGCAAGGTACGCCGTGGCATGACCCGGTCCGCAGCCGACGTCCACGACGGGCCGCTCGCCGGCCATCTCCACGAAGGCGTCCAGCAGGGCGCGGTCGAGCGGCTTGCCGGCGAGTTCGTCGCCGATCTCGGCGGCGTAGCGCTCGGCCACGGCGTCGTAGCTCCGGCGCGTCGTGGCGCGCGGCTTCACGCTCCGTTCGTCGGTGGGCTGCGTCATTCCTGTTCTCCCCCTGTCGCCACGCCGGCATCCAGCCCACCGTACAAGGTCATTACCCTCAAGGGGCGCTGACATAAGACCAGTTGACGCCGCCCGAGCGCGAACTCTGGGACGCCTTCCCCGAGGGGCGTGCCGTGGACCTGCGGACGGGCGCGCCCGAGGCGGACGACCCCGCCGGGGATGCCGTGTGGGAGCCCGAACGGTCGGTGCGCGCCGCCGTGGTGGCGACTCTGCTGCTCGGTGCGAACGAAACGCGCTCGGGGGCCGTCGCCGCGCTGCGGCTCGCCGCCGGCTGGGTGCTCACGACCGACGTCGTAGCAGGCGTGACACGAACCCTGAACCGGACCTAGCCCTGGCCGCCCGCTCCGGCTCCGTCCACTGCTCCGTCGCCGCGTCCTCGCGCCACGGCGCCCTGCCCACGCGCGGCAGCGGCACGAACGGCCCGCGCTCGCGTGACTCGGCGGCCGCGCCGAAGAAGTCGCCGCCCTTGCGCTTGAAGTCGTCCGTGCCCCAGGAGCGCCCGGGGCCGGTGAGCGGCACCTTCTGCAGGTGCGGAATGTGCTTGGCGCAGTGCACGTACGCCTCGTCGACCGTCACCACGACCCAGGCCTCGGGGCGGCGGCCGGGCACGGGGTCGACGGAGAGCCCCGGGCGGTCCCGGCGCAGCTCGTCGTCGGTGAGGACACGCGCCGTGCCGTTGACGTGGAGCCCGATCCTGTCCTTGAGGAAGTCCACCATCAGGACCCCGACGTGCGGGTTCTCCTCGATGTTGCCGAGGCTGGCCTGCACGCCGTTCCCCCGGTACTCGGGGTAGGCGAGCGTCGCCTCGTCCAGCACGTGCAGGAAGCCGGGCGGGCCGGCGCGGAAGGTGTTGTCGCACTCGCCGTGCCGGTCTGCGGTCGCCAGGAAGAACATCTCCTGCCGGGCCACGAACTCCCGCATCCGGGCATTGAGCCGGTCCAGGACCTGCTCCGCGTAGAACCTGTCCGCGCGCGCGGTGGTGCCGGTGCGCTGCTGGACCAGATGCTCGCCGTCGCTGCCCGGGCGCGAGCTGCGCGCCGGGGTCGCCGCTCGGTACCCGGCCTGCTCGAATGTGCTCAATTCCTTGCCCCGACCAGTTCCTCGATGGAGTCGTGCCGTATGCGGTGGGCCGGGACTCCGACGCCCACCAGGGCGTCGACGCCGCGGCGGATCATGCCGGCCGGGCCGGAGAGGTACGCATCGTAGGTGTGCCAGGGCCCGTACTCGCGCACGGCGCCCGGGAGCCCGCCGCTCAGGTGGCCGACCGGGCTGTCGTCGACGACGGGCCGCACCGAGAGCCAGGGGTGCGACTGCTGCATGCGGAGCATGGTCTCGATGGCGTACAGGTCGTGGTCGCGGCGGGCGCCGTAGAACACCTCGACCGAACGGTGCCGGCCGTGCTGCGCCACGTCCTCGACCAGGGACTTGATGGGCGCGATGCCGGTGCCCCCGCCGAGGCACAGCAGGCCGTTGTCCGTGCTGTGGTCCACGATCATGGATCCCGCGGGACCGCCGAGGCGGATCACGTCCCCCGGGCGGGCGCGGTGCACCAGCGCGTTGGAGACCCAGCCCGCCGGGACGGCCTTCACATGGAAGGAGAGCAGCCCGTCGGAGCGGGGCGCGGAGGCGAACGAGTAGTGCCGCCAGACGCGCGGCCACCAGGACGTCTCCACGGCGGCGTACTGCCCGGCGCGGAACGGATAGGGCTGGTCGGGCCGCAACGTCACGACCGCGATGTCGCGCGTCCGCATCTCATGGCCGACCACCTCCGCCTGCCACCAGGCCGGCGCGCGCAACGCGTCCTGGGCCGCCGCGTCGATCATGATCTGGGAGATCGTCGTGTACGCGGCCACCCAGGCCGCCTCGGTCCGCGGGCCCCAGGTCTGCGGGGCGTAGTGGGAGAGCGCGCCGATGAGGCACTCGCCGACGGCCGGATAGTGCTCGGAGAGGGTGCCGTACTTACGGTGCCCGCGGCCGAGATGGGTCAGGTACGTGGTCAGCGTCTCCGTGTCCTCCGCGTGGGTCGCGGCGGTGAGCAGCGCCTTGAAGAGCCGGTCGCGCTGGACGTCCATGGCGACGGGGAAGAGGGGCCGCACGTCGGGGTGCTTGAGGAAGAGCAGGGCGTAGAAGTACGAGGTCACCTTGTCGGCGATCGGCTCGATCTCGGCCATGGTGCGGCGCAGGAGAGCGGCGTCGGACGTGTCCTCGCGCGGCGGGGTCGGCTGATTCTCGCGCGCCGGTGGGGTCGGCTGGTTCTGGCGCGGCGGGGCCGGCTGGTCCGCGTGCATCGGGGTCGGCTGATCCGCGTGCACCGGGGTCGGCCGGCTCTCGCGCGTCGGAGTCGGCTGGCCTCCGCGCGCCGGGGTCGGCTGGTCCCCGAACCAGCCCCCGCTCCCCCTGCTGCCGCTGGAGCCGGCGCCGTGAGCCGGCGCGGTGGTCGGAGCATCCATCGGTTTGCCTCGCCTCGAACGTCTTCGGTCGGTGTTCGCACGCGGGGTCCGGGTGTGCCCCGTTTTCCTCTCCCTCTTCGGAATTACCGCCTATTCACGCCGTCTCTTCAAAACTGGTGCCATATACCGCACTTGACATGTGGCGGGCACCAGGGCGTGCGAACGGGCTCGACCATACCCCGGCCGCGCGAATTCACCCAGGGTCGCCGGCCATCACCACGGCGTCGACATCCGCCCTGGTCAGGGCAGTGCAAGCCCAGGAGCTAGGGTTTTGTCTCGAGTTACCGGCGAGTTCAAAGGATGCGACAAGCGGTTTCTCGGCACGGTTAAGAGGAATGCGCTGGCGAAATAGTCGCGGCCCGATCGGAACCCCTCACAGAATTCGTGCGAGGTCTTCACTTTCTCGCCCGCCGTTCAGCCGACCCGGTCGCCCGCCGCCACGCGATGGACCTCAAGACCGGGCGTGGCGAGCAGGTCGGCGATCAGTTCCTCGGAGCCGCAGACGTACGTGCTCACCAGGTCGACGTCGCCGCCCACACACCAGGCGCCGTCCTGCGGCCACCACAGGTCGGGCAGCTCGGCGAACTCGTCCAGGAGCTCCGGCGACACCGCATCGGCCAGCGTTCCGGACAGCAGGATCTCGTCCCGGCCCGGAGTCGGGAAGGTGGGAACCCCCTCCCACTCCCAGCGGCCGTACCCCTCCCACAGCCCGTACCAGCACCGCTCCGGCGTGCCCGTGTGCCGGGACAGGACCGGGATCAGGGCGCGCGCGACATCGCCGGGCGTCGGGCCTTCGGCAGGGTGCTCGTCCCACACCCCGGGCAGACCGTACTCCCCCATGTTCTGGTAGAACCGCTCCGCGCCGATCACCTCGTGCCAGTCCGTCAGCGCCTCGACCCGCCGCCCGTAGGCGGCGGCGACGACGTCCCAGCGGACCGGGCCCTCGTCGAGGGCCGCGGGGTGAAGCACCCGCGCGTACGCCGGGAAACCGGGCGCGGCCACACCGGCCACGGTCCCGAAATCACCGTGCCCGGGGCGGCGTTCGGTCATCCGGCGCGCCGGCCCGAGGTCCTCGACCTCGACGCGCAGACGTCCGTACAAGGCGGGCCCGGGCTCGCGGCCCGACCTCAGACTCCAGGTCTCCATCCGCCCAGTCTGCCCGCCCCGGACGACCGACCCGTCCATCCGGACCGCGATCGGCTCATCGGCGTTGCCATTCTTCTGCCAGGAGCTGGTAGGAGCGCACTCGGTCGGCGTGGTCGTGGGTGATGGTGGTGATGATCAGTTCGTCGGCGCCGGTGGCCTCCTGCAGTTGTTCCAGCTGGTCCGCGACGCGCCCCGGTGAGCCGACGAACTGGGTGTCGACGCGGTCGGCGACCAAAGCGCGGTCCGCTTCGGTCCAGGCGTGGGCGCGGGCCTGGTCCGGGGTCGGGAAGGGGATGGCGCCCTCGGCGGTGCGGATGCTGCGGACCCACAGGCCGTAGCCGGTGGCCAGTTCGCGGGCGGTGGCGTCGTCCTCGGCGACGACGACGTCGGCGGAGACGCTGACGTGGGGCTTGTCGAGGTGGTCGGAGGGCTGGAACGCGGCGCGGTAGCCCTCGGCCGCCTCCAGCACGGTGGCCGGGCTGACGTGGTAGTTGGCGGCGAAGCGCAGGCCGTTGCGGCCGGCGACGTCGGCGCTCTGTCCGCCGCTGCTGCCGAGGATCCAGACCTCCAGGTCCGCGCCCTCGCCGGGGACGGCGTGCGCCTCGGTCCCGTCCGCGGAGCGGTAGTCGCCGCGCAGGAGCGCGAGGATGTCGTCGACCTGCTCGCCGTAGTCCTGGGGGCGGGCGCCGGGCTGGTGCAGGAGCTGCTGCTGGAGCCGGAAGCGGGGGGTGCCGATCAGGTGCTCGAAGGAGAATCGTGGTGGGATCTTCAGGCCGTTGGGCGCGTGCCCGTCGACGACGGGGGTCGTGGTCGGCCGGGGGTCGGCCGTCTGCCCGGAGGGTCGGGCGCCGGAGCGGCCGAGACCGAGGTCGAGTCGTCCGGGGTGCAGGGCGTCGATCAGTCCGAACTCCTCGACGGTGGACAGCGCGGTGCGGTGACCGAGCTGTACGGCCCCGGAGCCGATCCTGATGGTGGAGGTCGCGGAGGCGGTCAGGGCCAGCACGACGGCGGGAGAGGCCCCGGCCACACCCGGGTTGAGGTGGTGCTCGGCGAACCAGTACCGGGTGTAGCCGAAACGCTCGCTCTGCTGGGCCAGGTCGATGGTGTTGCGCAGCGCCTGGGCGGCGGTGGAGCCGGACGGTATCGGGACGAGGTCGAGGACTCCGAGAGGGATGCCGGACATGGTCGGGGGTTGCTCCTCAGCGGTCGGTGGGCGCGGGTGCGGATGCGGGTGCCGATACGGACACGGGCTCGGGTGCCGCGGTGACCGGCGCCCAGGGGAACGGCGGGTCGGGGATCTCGCGTCGTAGCACCGGCGCGATCTCGGACTGGAAGAGTTCGAGCGAGGCACGGTGCTGGACGTGGGTGAGACCGCCCGCGTCGGCGTGCAGGTGGAGCACGCTGTGTCCGAACCGCTCGTGGTAGCGGTGCACCTTGTCGATGATCTGTTGAGGGCTGCCGATCAGCGCCGAGCTGCGGGCGACGAAGTCCTCCAGGGTGGCGAACACCGGCTCGAGGCCCAGGCTTTTCTGGAAGGCGAGGTGGCCCTCGAACACCGGCCGGTACGCGGCGACGGCCTCCTGTGAGGTGCGGGCCGCGTAGTAACCGGCCGTTCCCGCGCCGACGACGGCCCGAGCCGGGTCGTGGCCGTGGTGCTCCCAGCGCTCCCGGTAGTAGCGGATGAGTTCGGCGTACGGCTCGATCGGATGGGTGACGTTGGCCGAGAAGAGCGGGTCTCCGTAGCGTGCGGCGAGGTCGACCGACTCCCGGCTGGTCGCGCTGCCGTGCCAGACCCGGATGGGCTGCTGGAGCGGTCTCGGCCACACCTCGGCGTCGATCAGCTCAGGGCGGAAGCGCGGGGACGCGCTCACCTTGTCCTGTCGCCAGATGCGGCGGAACAGCTCGTAGCTCTCGGCGTTGCGGTCCCACTGGTCGTCGGGCGTGACGTGGAACAGCTCGCGCTGGGCGGTGCCGTTGCCCTTGCCGATGATCAGGTCGAGGCGGCCCCCGGACAGGTGGTCCAGGGTCGCGTAGTCCTCGTACGCGCGCACCGGGTCGAGGAGGCTGAGGGTGGTGACGGCGGTGAACAGCCGGATGCGGGAGGTGAGCGCGGCGATATGGCTGAGCACGACCGGTGGTGAGGAGGAGATGAACGGCCGCTCGTGGCGTTCGCCGACGCCGAAGCCGTCGAATCCGAGTTCCTCGGCCAGCAGCGCGTTGTCGATCACCTCGCGGAAGCGCTCGTTGGTGGACTTCTGGACTCCGGTCAACGGATCCGGGGCGTGCACGATGAGGGTGATGGCCAGGAACTTCACGATGCCACCCGCCGGGTCTCCGCCGCCGCGCGGGCGTCGGGGTGTGCCAGGCCGAGGTGGTCGCGGAGCGTGGCGCCCGTGTAGTCGTGGCGGAACACACCGCGTTCCTGGAGCAGCGGGACGACGGTGTCGGCGAACTCGTCGAGACCGCCGGGGGTGAGATGCGGGACCAGGATGAAGCCGTCGGCGGCGTCCGTCTGGACGAAGTGGTCGATGGTCTCGGCGACGGTGGCCGGGGAGCCGATGAACGACTGGCGGCCGGTGGTCTCGATGACCAGTTCACGGATCGACAGGTTCTCCGCTTCGGCGCGCTCGCGCCATTGCCTGGCCACGGCAAGGGGGTCGCGGAACATCCGGACGCTGGCCCGGCCACGGGCGATGGTGTTCTCGCCGGGGTCCGGGTCGATGTCGGGGAGCGGGCCGTCCGGATCGTACGCGGAGAGGTCCCGGTTCCAGACGTGTTCGAGGTACGTGATCGCCGTCTGGCCGCTGACCTGTTGGCGTCTTACCTCACGGGCCAGCTCCTGCGCCTCGGCGTCGGTGTCGCCGAGTACGAAGGTCGCCGCGGGGAGGATCAGCAGCTGGTCGCGGGTTCGGCCGTGGCGGGCCAGGCGTCCCTTGACGTCGGTGTAGAAGGCCCGGCCGGCCTCCAGGGCGCTGTGCCGGCTGAAGATGGCGTCGGCGCCGGCGGCGGCGAACTCGCGGCCCTCCTCGGAGTCTCCGGCCTGGAAGATCACCGGGCGGCCTTGCGGGCTGCGCGGGACGTTGAACCGGCCGGCGATGTCGAAGTGCTGCCCTTTGTGCACGAAGGCTCCGGCCTGCGCGTCCTTCAGGAAGATGCCGGATTCCCGGTCGGCGACGATCTGGTCGCCGCGCCAGGAGTCGAACAGCTCGGTGGCGGTGGACAGGAACTCCTTGGCCCTGGAGTACCGCTGGTCCTCCGGGAGGAAGCCGCCGCGCCGGAAGTTCTCGCCGGTGAAGGCGTCCCAGGAGGTGACGACGTTCCAGGCAGCGCGTCCGCCGGACAGATGGTCCAGGCTGGCGAACTGGCGGGCCACCTCGTAGGGCTCGTTGAAGGTCGAGTTGATCGTGCCGGTCAGCCCGAGATGGTCGGTGACCGCCGCGAGCGCGGCCAGGATCGTGAACGTGTCCGGTCGCCCGACCACGTCGAGGTCGTAGATCTCCCCAGCCTGCTCGCGCAGCCGCAGCCCCTCGGCGAGGAACATGAAGTCGAACAGCCCGCGCTCGGCGATCTGCGCGAACTCCACGAACGAGTCGAACTCGATGTGGCTGCCCGACGCCGGGTCGCTCCACACGGTGGTGTTGTTGACGCCGGGGAAGTGGGCGGCGAGGTGGATCTGCTTCTTCGGCCTCTCGTTGCTGCGCGGCGTGCTCATGCGGGCGTCTCCTCGGTGGTGGCGTAGCGGCTGGTGGGACGCGGCAGACCGAGCGCTCCCCGCAGGGTGGCTGCGTCGTACGCATCGTGGAAGAGCCCGCGCCTCTGCAGCTCGGGCACGAGCCGGCGGGTGATCTGCTCCAGGTCGTCGGGGAGCACCGCCGGCCGCAGCCGGAACCCGGCGAGCCCGGCGGCGTGCCAGGTCGCGAGCAGGTCGGCGAGGTCCTCCGGGGTGCCGGCGAAGACCAGGGCATCGGACTCGTACGCAGCACCGGCCGCCTCGTCCAGGCGAGCCAGCCGCTCCCGGGCAGCCTGCTCGGTCTCGTCGAGGAGGACGACGATGTCACCGAAGACGTGGACCGTGTCGGTGCCGCGTCCGGCGGCGTCCTGCGCGGCCCGGATCTCCGCGGTGATCGAGGCGATGTCGGCCGCAGTTCGAGGCGTCACGAACCCGATGTCGGCCGAGGTTCCGACCAGCTCGAACGGCACGCTCTTGAAGGGCGCAGTGCGGTGAGCGAGGGCGGCCACGACCGGCTGTCCCTGCGGTGGCCGCGGGGTGATCGAGGGCCCCTTCACGTCGAAGTGGAGTCCTTCGAAGTCGATGTAGTGGATCTTGTCCCGGTCGATGAACCGCCCGGTCGCGACGTCGCGGATCTCCGCGTCGTCCTCCCAGGAGTCCCACAGCCGCCGCAGCACCTCGACGTAGTCGGCCGCCTCGGCGAACGCGTCCCGGATCAGCTCCTGCCCTTCGGGGGAGCCGAGGGCGGCGTACGAGATCTCCGGGAACTCACGCCGGCCGAACAGCGCCGCGTCCCGTGGTCGCGGCGCCACCTGCACACGTACGCCAGCCCGGCCACGGCTCACGTAGTCCAGCGTCGCGATCGCCTTGCTGAGATGGAACGGCTCGGTGTGGGTGACGACGGCCGTCGGCACGATGCCGATGCGCCTGGTCAGCGGCGCGATCCGGGAGGCGATCAGCACCGCGTCGAGCCGTCCGCGCACCCGGTCGGTGCGGTCGTCGTCCTCGGTGCCGAACGGTGATTCGGTCTGGATCGAGAGGGAGTCCTCGATCGTGACGAAGTCCAGCAGGCCGGCCTCGGCCTCCTGGACGAGACCGGCCCAGTAGCCGGGTTTCAGCAGATCACCGGGCCGGGCGTTCGGCTCTCGCCAGGCGGCCGGGTGCCACCCGGCGCCGTCGAGGGCTACAGCGAGTCGAAGACGAGATGGGGGCGCACTCATGAGTAAAAGTCTACTGACTTCATCAACTTAGTGTGGCGAGTTTCGGAGGATGGACCGCGCCCGGGGCAGCCCGACGGCCACGAGCAGCGCCGCGACCAGGACCAGGACCGCGTTGACCGCGATCGCCACCTGGAGTGCCCCGAGCGAGGCGACTCCGCCGGCGGCGGTGGCGACGGTGGACATGATCGGGATGCCGAGCGCGATCGCGACCTGCTGGGTCATCATCGCCAGCCCGGTGGCCAGGCCCTGCTCGTGGTCGGGGAG
>NZ_DATCVQ010000432.1:0-6702 GCF_036566765.1 Streptomyces sp. | reverse complement strand
CAGCAGCCGCAGCGCCGTCGCCACGTCCCCGCTCAGCAGCGCGGCCGCGCCGCACTCGCGGAACGCGAGCGAGGCCGCGCACGCCGTCTCGTACGTCGCCGCGACCGGGGAGACCGGCGAGGCGGACGGGGCCTCGGCGAGGCAGATCAGATGGATGCCGGCCGCCGCCCCCGCGCCGGCGAGCCGCGCGGTGGTCTCGCGCAGCGCCGACGAGCCGGGGTCGCCGTCCACGATCACGACCGTGCGCGGCCCCTCGTAGACCGCCGCGGCCTTCGCGACCGCCGCCCGGTCGGCGCTCGGCCAGCCCTGGCCGAGCGGGCCGTCGTCCAGACGGCGGGTCAGCTCGGCGGTGCGGGCTGCCGCCTGCTCGCGGTCGTACGCGAGCAGCAGCCGGCAGTCCTGGCCGTGCGCGGGCCGCAGATGGGGGAGCCAGCCGAGCCAGCCCCAGGCCCGCCGCCGCTCTTCGAGCGGGCGGCCGCGGTCGGCGGCGATCAGCACGATCTCCAGGTCGGCGGGGGAGTGCAGCGCGGCGAGCTGCGCCACGACGGAGCGGGCGAGCCCGGCGAGCCGGTCGCCCGGTCCGGCCAGGCCCAGGGACCCGGCCTCGCGCAGTCCGACGGTCACCGGGACCGCCGGCAGCTCGGCCCGGTCCGCCGTGCCGAGCCGGACCACCAGCGCCTCCGCGTGGTCCGGGCCGCGCTCCCACAGCCGGGGGCCCGGGCCGAGCGCGGTGAGCAGTACGGCGGCGGGGTCGGGCCAGGTGTCGGGGGCGGTGAGCGGTCCGGCGGGCTCGGGCGCCGGGCCCGAGGGCGCGCCGCCCGTGGGCAGCGGCAGCTCGTCCTTGGCCCCGGCGAACCGGCGCGCCCACGCGCCGAGTCCGCGCTTCTTGCCGCCGCCGTCGGGGAGTTGGGCGCCTCGGGTCGGCGCGCCCTGCCGCCGGGTCTGCCCCGTCCTGCTGTGCGCGACGCCGGGGTCGGCTTCGTTGTCGCGGGCGCGGCCGTGGGTGTCCTGGTCGGTCTCGTACGTGCCGGAGGCCGCGGAACCGGTCCTCGTGCCGGAGCCGGCCGAACCGGGTCCCGTACCGGAGCCGGCACCGGCTCCCGTACCGCCCCCCTGCGCCAGCGCCTCGTACGACACGCCCCGCCCGCCGTGGGTCCGGTCGTCCGCGCCGCTCCCCGTGTGCGGGGCCGTGTGTCCGTACCCGCCGCGCGCGCCGGTGGACACCGTCCCGCCCGACACCGGGCCCTCGGGGACCTCATGGCCCTCCGCCGCGGGCGCGCCGCCGGCCGGCTCGCCGGGGCGGGAGACGCGCAGATGGCCCTCGCCGTCCGGGGTGGTGGGGACGGGGTCCGCGCCGTAGGAGGTCGGGGGCGTCAGGCGGAGGGCGGACTCGCCGAGGCGGAGCAGCGCCCCGGGGGCCAGTGACACCGGGCGGTCGCCGACCTCCGCGCCGTCCAGCATCGTGCCGTTCGTCGAGCCGAGGTCCGCGACCGTGACGCGGCCGTCGGACCCGACCGTGACCGTGCAGTGCAGACGGGAGACGTCCGGGTCGTCCAGCGGAACGTCGGCGTCCAGGGAGCGGCCCACCCGGATCGCGCCGCCGTGCAGCAGGTGCACCCCGCCCGCGTCCGGCCCCGCCACCACGTGCAGCCGGGCCGCGACGCCCTCGTCGGCCGTCTCCTGCGCCCCGGGACCGGGTCCGCCCAGGGACAGCACCGCACCGTCGACCAGCGGCGGCTCGCCCAGCGCGCAGCGCTGCGCGTCGAGCCGCTCATGACCCGCGTACAGCACGACGGGGCCCGAGGTGTCAGGACCGGAGACGGCCGCGCCGAGACCCGAGGCCACGGCGGCCAGCGCCGTACCCGCTGGGGCGGTGACGAGCACGTCGCAGGAACGCCCGGCGGAGCCGGAGTGGCCGCTGTGAGGCGGCGCGAGGACGGTCAGCCGGATCTGCATCGCCGTCAGCGGTCCCTTCTGCGCGGCGCGCCCGGCAGGGGAACGTCCGGCGGACCGGTGCCTCCCCCTGACCCGGCACGGACGCGTCGTCCGGTACAGGTCGGCACGGAACGAGGGGCTCCCGACCCCATGTCGCGACGTGCTGTAGGCATCCTTGCACCTGCCGCTGACAACCCGCCCCCGGGTCGGCCTCAAACGATCTTGAATGGTCGGCTGTGGACGCAAAAGTGCCTGGTTGCGTGCGTCACGCGACCCTTCCGGCAACCACCGGTACGACAAACGCGTCTTGTTCCCCAGCATGATTCGGACAAGTCCGACGACAGTCCGATGGCGGTCAGGAGGCTGTCCCGGCGACCGTCCGGCGTCGGAATCCGACCCCCGGTGTTCGGGCCGTGACCCGTTCGGCGGCACTAAAGTGGGTCGGACACCCGGAGCGGTCACAACAGATGAAACGACCCCCGGGAGCCCCGACAGGGACCCCCAGGACCACGATCAGCAGGGAGCGCGTGACGTGCGGCCAATCGGCAGCAAGTACCTGCTCGAGGAGCCGCTCGGCCGCGGCGCCACGGGCACCGTCTGGCGAGCCCGCCAGCGCGAGGCGGCGGGCGCCGAGGCGGCCGTGCCGGGCCAGCCCGGCGAGACCGTGGCGATCAAGGTCCTGAAGGAGGAGCTGGCCAACGACGCGGACATCGTCATGCGCTTCCTGCGCGAGCGGTCCGTGTTGCTCCGGCTCACCCACCCCAACATCGTGCGGACCCGCGACCTGGTCGTCGAGGGCGATGTCCTCGCCCTGGTGATGGACCTCGTCGACGGGCCCGACCTGCACCGCTACATCCGGGAGAACGGCCCGCTCACGCCGGTCGCCGCCGCCCTGCTCACCGCGCAGATCGCCGACGCCCTCGCGGCCAGCCACGCCGACGGCGTGGTCCACCGCGACCTCAAGCCGGCCAACGTCCTGCTCGCCGAGCGCGACGGCCAGATGCACCCGATGCTCACCGACTTCGGCATCGCGCGCCTCGCCGACTCCCCGGGCCTGACCCGCACCCACGAGTTCGTCGGCACCCCCGCGTACGTGGCCCCGGAGTCCGCCGAGGGCCGCCCGCAGACCTCCGCCGTCGACGTCTACGGCGCGGGCATCCTGCTGTACGAGCTGGTCACCGGCCGGCCCCCGTTCGGCGGCGGCACCGCCCTGGAGGTGCTGCACCAGCACCTCAGCGAGGAGCCGCGCCGTCCCTCCACCGTCCCCGGCCCGCTGTGGACGGTCATAGAGCGCTGCCTGAGCAAGACCCCCGAGCGGCGGCCCAGCGCCCAGAACCTGGCCCGCGGCCTGCGCGCGGTCGCCGCCGGCATCGGCGTGCACGCGACCCCGGCCCAGATCGAGGCTGCCGAGGGCGTGGGCGCGCTGCTCGCCCCCGACCCGGCCCCCGCGCCCGTACCGGGGACCCCCGCGGTACCCGGCGCCGCCGACGCGACCCAGGTGCTGCCGAGCGGCGCCGCCTCGCAGTACGACCCCGGCGCCGCGACCAGCGTCATGCCCCTGAACGCGGCCGGGGGCGCCGACCCGACCACGGTCATGCCCCCCGTGCCCCCGCGCCCGGACGGCCCCCCGCAGCCGCAGCCCGAGGACCCGCACCCCTGGCAGAACCAGCTGCGCGCGGTCCGGGACCGCAACGAGCAGACCCAGATGCAGTACCTGGACCCGGACGACGACCCGCTGCGCCGCCGCCCCCAGCGCCGGCCCACACAGCCGCCGCCGTACCAGCCCCAGCAGCAGCCGTACCAGCAGCAGCCTCCGCAGCCGTACCAGCAGCCGGCCCCGCGCCGACAGCAGCAGCAGCGGCCGCCGCAGCGCCAGCAGTACGCGCCGCCGCCGCAGCAGCAGCAGTACGCGCCCCCGCAGCCGCCGCCCCAGCAGCCCGCGCCGCGTCCGCCGCGCGAGCCGCGCCAGCCGCGGCAGCGCAGCGCCAACCCGATGCGCATCCCGGGACTCGGCTGCCTCAAGGGCTGCCTGTTCATGATCGTGATCTTCGTGGTCGCGGGCTGGCTGATCTGGGAGTTCACCGGGTTGCAGGACCTGGTGGCCGAGGGCAAGAGCTACTGGGAGGCCATCGGCGACGGCATCGACTCCTTCACCGGCTGGGTGGACGAGATCACCAGCAGCGACCCGACGGGCGGTACGGGCCAGTAACAGCCGGTACGTGACGGTGTGCATCGAGCGACTCCGCCGGTGCGTGTCGAGCAACTCTGCCGATTTGTCGACTTCCCGGGGGTGAATTCCGCCCGGGAGTCGAGACCGGCGAGGGAGGCCGCGTAACTTTGACGCGAACTCCAGCCGCTGAGGGAGCAGTCTTGGCACGGAATATCGGCAGCCGCTACACGGCCCACCAGATCCTCGGGCGGGGCAGCGCCGGCACGGTGTGGCTCGGCGAGGGCCCCGACGGCCCCGTCGCCATCAAACTGCTGCGCGAGGACCTGGCCTCCGACCAGGAGCTCGTCGGGCGCTTCGTCCAGGAGCGCACGGCCCTGCTCGGGCTCGACCACCCCCACGTCGTCGCCGTCCGCGACCTCGTCGTCGACGGCAACGACCTGGCCCTCGTCATGGACCTGGTCCGCGGCACGGACCTGCGCACCCGCCTCGACCGCGAGCGCCGGCTCGCCCCCGAAGCCGCCGTCGCGATCATCGCCGACGTCGCCGACGGCCTGGCCGCCGCGCACGCGGCCGGGGTCGTGCACCGGGACGTCAAGCCGGAGAACATCCTGCTCGACATGGAGGGCCCGCTCGGCCCCGGCGGCGCGCACCCCGCGCTCCTCACCGACTTCGGCGTCGCCAAGCTGATCGACACCCCGCGGCGCACCAAGGCGACCCGGATCATCGGCACCCCGGACTACCTGGCCCCCGAGATCGTCGAGGGCCTGCCGCCGCGCGCCGCCGTCGACATCTACGCCCTGGCCACCGTGCTGTACGAACTGCTGGCCGGCTTCACGCCGTTCGGCGGCGGGCACCCGGGCGCGGTGCTGCGCCGGCACGTCACCGAGACGGTCGTGCCGCTCCCCGGCATCCCCGAGGAGCTGTGGCAGCTGATCGTCCAGTGCCTGGCGAAGGCCCCCGCCTCCCGACTGCGCGCCTCGGAGCTGGCCGCCCGGCTGCGCGACGTCCTGCCGCTGCTCGCCGGCATCCCGCCGCTGGACGTCGACGAGCCGGACGCGGAGCCGACGTCCTCGGAGCCGTACGAGGAGGAGCCGCACGCCACCCGCGGCGGCGAGCCGGCTCCGCGCCGCGCCTCCGTGCCGCTGGTCCCGGGCGCGTCCCCGGACTCCAACCGGGACACCCACACCTCGATGCGCGTCCCGGCCCCCGACGAGCTGTCCGGCGGCCCCCTGGGCACGGCCAGGGCCCCCCGCCCCGCCGGAGCCCGCCGACCCGGCTCGGCCCGCCACAAGGCGGAGACGGTGCGCAAGCGCCGCATCACGCTCTCGGTGGCCGCGGTCGTGCTCGCGGCGGCGGTCGGCGCTGGCGGGTATCTGGCGACGAGCGGCGATACCGGGGGTGCGCCGGAGGACTCCAAGCAGACGTCGCAGCCGTAGCGGGGCCCCGGGGAGGTCCAGGTCCTTGCGCGGAGCCGTTACGCTGGACGCGTGGCAGTCGTCGATGTATCCGAAGAGCTGAAGTCCCTCTCCTCGACCATGGGGTCGATCGAGGCCGTTCTGGACCTCGAAAAGCTGAGGGCAGACATCGCCGTGCTCGAGGAGCAGGCCGCGGCCCCGTCCCTGTGGGACGACCCGGAGGCGGCGCAGAAGATCACGAGCAAGCTTTCGCACCTCCAGGCCGAGGTCCGCAAGACCGAGGCGCTGCGCGGGCGCATCGACGACCTCGCGGTGCTCTTCGAGCTCGCCGAGGAGATGGACGACCCGGACACCCGCGTCGAGGCGGAGACGGAGCTCGTCTCCGTCCGCAAGGCGCTGGACGAGATGGAAGTCCGCACGCTCCTCTCCGGCGAGTACGACGAGCGCGAGGCGCTCGTGAACATCCGCGCCGAGGCCGGCGGCGTCGACGCCGCGGACTTCGCAGAGCAGCTCCAGCGCATGTACCTGCGCTGGGCCGAACGGCACGGCTACGGCACCGAGGTGTACGAGACCTCGTACGCGGAAGAGGCCGGCATCAAGTCGACCACCTTCGTGGTGAAGGCCCCGTACGCCTACGGCACGCTCTCCGTCGAGCAGGGCACGCACCGCCTGGTCCGCATCTCCCCGTTCGACAACCAGGGCCGCCGCCAGACGTCCTTCGCGGGCGTCGAGGTGCTCCCGGTCGTCGAGCAGTCCGACCACGTCGAGATCGACGAGTCGGAGCTCCGCGTCGACGTGTACCGCGCGTCCGGCCCGGGCGGCCAGGGCGTCAACACGACCGACTCGGCGGTGCGCATCACGCACCTCCCGACCGGCATCGTCGTCTCCTGCCAGAACGAGCGCTCGCAGATCCAGAACAAGGCCAGCGCCATGAACGTCCTCCAGGCCAAGCTCCTGGAGCGCCAGCGCCAGGAGGAGCGCGCCAGGATGGACGCCCTCAAGGGCGACGGCGGCAGCTCCTGGGGCAACCAGATGCGCTCGTACGTCCTCCACCCGTACCAGATGGTCAAGGACCTCCGCACGGAGTTCGAGGTCGGCAACCCCCAGTCCGTCCTCGACGGCGAGATCGACGGCTTCCTGGAGGCCGGCATCCGCTGGCGCAAGCAGACGGAGAAGTAACCC
>NZ_DATCVQ010000431.1:0-4952 GCF_036566765.1 Streptomyces sp. | reverse complement strand
CCGTGGCCGCCGGGCATCTCGTTCTGCACGGCGGGTGAGGCGGCTTCTTGCGGGCTGACCCAGACCAGGTCGAGCGCGTCCTGCCGCGGGCGGCAGTCGCCGGTCACCGGCACCACGTACGCGAGCGACACCGCGTGCTGGCGCGGATCGTGGTACGGCGTGATGCCGACGGTGGGGAAGTATTCGGCGACGGTGAAGGGCTGGAGGGAGGCGGGGACCCGGGGGAGGGCGACCGGGCCGAGGTCCTTCTCCAAGTGGCGGAGCAGCGCGTCACGGACCCGCTCGTGGTGCATGACACGGCCGGATACCAGGGTGCGGCTGATGGTTCCGTCCGCGCCGATGCGCAGGAGCAGTCCGATGCTGGTGACTTCGCCGCTGTCGTCCACGCGTACGGGCACGGCTTCGACATACAGGATCGGCATCCGGGCCCTGGTCACGTCCAGTTCGTCCGTGGTCAGCCAGCCGGGCGTGGTCTCGGTCACGTCGGACATTTTTTGATCATACTTTCCGGGCCGGGCCTCGGCCCAGGTCCCGTGTCTGCCAGTTGGGTGGGATTTCGGGCAGGCCGATGCGTGCGTCGACTCCGAGGCGGTGGCGCGCCGTGCCGCCGGCCCGTTGAGCAGCGGCCGAATCCCGAGAGACGAGGTCAAGGCGGCCAGCGCAGAGGTCCCGGCCGGTGCCCGGTGCCTCTCCGGTGGCCTGCCACCCCGATCACTCGCTCGAAGCAGGCCGCGCGCCTTGCCGCGGCACCGGTGTACGCGCGGGTCCGGGAGGCCCCGGGGCGGACGCCCACACAGTCGAGGCGGCTCCTCGCGCCGGCAGCACGCCAGGAACTCCGGGCGTCAAACGAACTGCGCGAGGCCCGCAGCGCCCCGCCGGTAGGCGGCTGACGCCTTCCCGGCGAGTCTTCGGCACCCCGGTCGGCGCTGGCGGGGGCGCCCACCGAAGCTCACGATGGGGCAGGTGCTGGTCAGCGCGTGGGCGGGACGCACCGGCGCGGAGCACCGCGCCCGCCAAGTCCCGGACGTGCTCTGCACGTTGCCGTGGGGGCCGGCCGCAACCCGATCGCACATGCGTGCTGTTGAATGGCGTCATGTGGATCACCGGTGCGTTGGTCGGGACGCTCGTCTTCTTGCTCGTGGTGGTGGCGCCCGCGGTGGTGGGGCGGCGGCTGCTTGGGGTGCGGGCTGGGGCGGTGCGGGTCGGGATCGCGGGGATGTGCGGACTGACGGTGTCCGGGGGGCTGTTCGGGCCCCGGCTCGAGCAGTCTGGGGAGCTCGCGCCCTTGCTGTCCTTGATGGTCGGGGTGGGCATGCTCGCCTCCATGGCGGTGCTCATCGCGCTGGACGTCGTGATGCCCATGGGAGCCGTGCGGCCGCTCGCGTGGGCGCAGTCGGTACGGGCGCGGATCGCGCGGGCGCGCCGGTACTCCGGAGTGGTGCGCATCGCCACCCGGCACGGACTTGGGCCGTATCTGCGAGGGCGACGGCGCGCGCCGGGGGTGCGACACGAGTTGCTGGCTCGGGAGCTGCGGCAGGCGTTGCAGGCCGGCGGTACCACGTTCGTGAAGCTGGGCCAGTTGATGTCGACCCGGCGGGACCTGCTGCCCGAGGTGTATGTCGAGGAGCTCAGTCTGCTTCAGGACCAGGTACCGCCCGCGCCCTGGAGCGAGGTCGAGACACAGCTCCGAGAAAGCCTGGGAGCGCCGGTGCGGGAGCTGTTCGCCTCGTTCGAGCAGGCCCCGCTGGCCGCAGCCTCCATCGCGCAAGTGCACGCGGCCGTCCTGCACGACGGCACCGAGGTCATCGTCAAAGTACAGCGGCCCGGGATACCGGAATTCGTGGAGCGTGATCTGGACATCGTCGGGCGCCTGGCCGCCGCCCTGAGCGACCGCACCGCCTGGGGGCGCGGTCTCGGGCTGAACGAGCTGGCGCAGGGCTTCGCTGTCGCGCTGCGTGAGGAGCTGGACTTCCGGGTCGAGGCTCGTAACATGACCGCAGTGCGCCGGGCCGCCGAGGCCCGCGGCGACTGCACCGTCGCCGTCCCCGTCCTGCACGGGCAGTTCAGCACAGAGCGCGTCCTCGTCATGAGCCGCATCGAGGGCGCATCGCTCGGCAAGGCGGTCCCCGACGACGAGCAGCATGGCACCGAGCTGGCCGAGACCCTGCTCACCGCGCTGCTCAACCAGATCATGCTGGACGGTGTGTTCCACGCCGATCCGCACCCCGGAAACATCCTGCTCCAGCCCGACGGCACGGCCGCCCTGCTCGACTTCGGATCCGTCGGCCGGATCGACGCCGGGCTCCGCGAGGCGATGGGCAGTCTCTTCCTCGCCGTCGACCGCGGCGATCCGCTCGCCCTGCGCGAAGCCCTCCTTGAGATCACCGACCGCCCCGAGGACGTCGACGAACAACGCCTGCTGCGCATGCTCGGGCAGTTCAGCGCCCGCCATCTGGGGCACGGATCCGCGCCCGACGTGGAGATGTTCAGCGATCTGTTCCGACTGGTCGCAGACTTCCGGCTGGCGGTTCCGCCCGAGATCGCGGCGGTGTTCCGGGCCCTGGCCACCCTGGAGGGCACCCTGGTCCGCCTCTCACCCGGCTTCAACATGCTGGCGGCGTCCCGTACGTATGCATCGGCCCGGCTCACCGACCGGTTGGGACCGCAGAATGCCCGTGACGCAGCGCGCGACGAGCTGATCGCGCTGCTGCCCGTCCTGCGACGGCTGCCGCGCCGCCTCGACCGCCTCGGCGGCGCGCTCGAGGAGGGCCGGCTCGGCGTCAATGTCCGGCTCCTGGCCGATCCCCGCGACCGACGGGTCGTCGGTGAACTCGTCGGCCGGGTCGTGCTCGCCCTCGTCGGCATCTTCCTCGGTTTCGCGGGCCTTCAACTCCTGGGGATGGACGGCGGCCCGCGCGTGAGCGACAACCTCGGGCTGTACGGCCTGATGGGCTGCAACCTCCTGGTCCTCTCGGCAGCCATCCTCCTCCGCACCGTCTACGTCACCAGCCGGCCCCTGGAGTGATCGGCCCTCTCGCGCGGGGACACGCCACAGGCGGTGACCGACTACGCGGCGAACAGGACGCAGGAGAACGCCCGTGCGCCTTCTCGTGACCGCGACGCGTGCGTCGGCCGCGGCGGACCGGGCGTGACAGAGCCTTCGCCCCTGGCCGGATGAGCCTTTTGGGCGTCTGGTGAGCGATCGGAGGGGGAGGCATGGAGGTGGGGCCTGATCCGGACCTGGAAACTCGTCGGCTCAAGGCCAAGCGATTGTCTCGAAGGCCGCCGCCGGCCCCGGGCTCACCGGGCTTGCGCGGGCATCCGGCACCGCCACCGAAGACGCGCCCGGCGTCGATATGGCCATCCCCCTGCTGCTGCGGTCACGGCAATCGGTCGCAGCGCGCGCCGCGGAGCCTTTGTCGCGCCGCGGTGACGACGACCTGCCAAGCCGCTGACCAGACAGAGATGGCGGCGAGGCCGCGCCATTGCTTGAGCTTGTTGATGCAGCGTTCGAAGAAACGGCTTAGCGGTCGCCGCCGTGCTTGCCGAGCACAGCCCCGGTCCCGGAGACAGCCACGGGGGTGCCCCCGGGACGGCTTTGGACGGCGCTGCGGGGCCGGTTCGCTGTCAGCCCTGCGGGCCGGCCGGTTCGACGTCCTTGGACAGCGGCACCTGTCCGGTGTTGTCGACGTGCCGGGCGGCGACCCACGCGGCCTTGTCGCGCAGCAGGTACCAGATGCTGTTGCCGTCGATGGTCTGGGCGTGCACTTTGCTGCGCAGGCCGACCTCGGCGCCGTGGCTCAGGTTGCCGATGACGGTGGAGTCCGTGCTCGGATACTTCCGCAGGTTGACGCCGATGGCGCTGACGACGGTGCCGAACGGCTGGGGTGGACTGGGCATCATGACCTCCAGGGGAACGCCGGAGTGGCGGGATGTCGTCCGGTATCCGGACGGGTTGCTCGCACGGTAAGGCCGATTCCCGCCGGGGAGCCGGAGGCGTGCGGGGCACGCCACGATCGACGCCTGAGTGTCATTCCGATGGTTCCATCCCTCAGCCCGTCCCGTCCCCTCGTGCGCGGAGCCCCCGTTTCACCGAAGCGGTCTTCCGCTCCGATGCCGACCGCACGGCGTACGAGCGGTTCGACCGCTGGGAGGCGGACGGGAACCGGATCCGCTTGCTGGAGCAGGTCCAGGTGCGGGACGACTCCGTTGGAGCGGTGGAGTGGACGGTGTCGGTCGACTCGGCCCTCAACCGTGCCCACCAGCACACCGGCGGGACCGACCCGCAAAGAGGGGCGGCCGAGGGGAATGAACTGGAAGATCCGACACGCTCGGCGGCGCGCGGTGCCTCGGACCGGTCCTGGCAGGCCACGCCGCAGGCCCGGCGGGGGGTCGGCGGTCGTGGCAATCAGTGCCTCGCGTCCCGGGGGCGTCGGCGGTCTCCTCGTCGTCGTTGTTGGCACCCGAGGACGTCAGCTGTTCGCTCTCGCAGTCAGCCTCGTCGATGGTCGGCATGCCTCCGAGGTCCTCCGCTGAAGCCTCCCTGCTGTCACCGACGCTCGTAGGCGGCGGCGACAAGGCGATGTCGAGCTTCGGTTGGTGCGCGGCGACCTGTTGGGCGAGCTTCTGCAAGGGGCTTTCGATGTCGAGTTTCGGCAGGGACGCTGAGGTCTGCTGGGCGAGGAGACGCTCGGCATTGCGATCTACGCGCCGGGCGGCAAGGGGCTGGTCCTCTGGGGCTCCACCGAATGGGCCGACGAGTACTTCTGGCTGATCGATGCCGAGCGGCCGGGCGAGTACCCCGTCCTCGTGCGGGCCGAGGACGGCGGCGCATGGCACCGGTACGACATGTCCACCTCGGAGTTCCTCTACCGCATCCTCGCCGATGCCGATTTCCAGCCGTTCGGGATCGCGCGGTACGCACTCGACCCGACCTTCGGGCCCGGCTCCGG
>NZ_DATCVQ010000430.1:0-12506 GCF_036566765.1 Streptomyces sp. | reverse complement strand
GTCGCCGCCGCGGTGTGCGGCGCGGCCGCCCGGCACGACCGCGAGTCCGGCGGCGCCGCCCAGGCCGCCCTCGCCTGGACGCTGGAGGCGGCCCTCGCGGTCGCCGGCTCGGTCTGCGTCTGGGTGGTGTGCCGCCGCGGCCGCAGCGAGAAGCGCCTCGACCACGCCGTCGACCGCACCCTCGTCGGCCGGCTGCCCGCGACCTCGCTGATCCTGCTCGCGGTCGCCCTCGGGTACGCCGCCTGGTCGCGCCCCGGCTGGGAGTCCGCCGGCGCGCTCCCCGGCGACGTCACCTTCCGCGTCGTCACGCTCGCCCAGGGCGTGCTCGTCGTCGCCCTCGGCGTCGTCGCCCTGTCCCTGCACCGCAGCGCACCGCACCCGCGCACCGCCATGTACGGCCTCGGCGGCCCCGCCGTCGCCATGCTCGCCTGCGCCCTCGGCGGCGTCATGACCGGCGGCGTCGCCCAGCGCGTCGCCGACTGGCTGGACGGACCCGGCACCCCCGGCGCCGGCGGCGGCCGGATCGTCGGCCCGCCGGTGCTGCTGAGCTGGCAGGCGTCCGTCATCCCGGTGCTGCTGCTCGCCCTCGTCGTCCCCATCGGCGTCCTCGCGTTCCGCACCGCCCTGACCGCCCGCCGCCTCTCCACCGACGTGGACGCCGACTACGGCGTCCGCACCCCCGACCCCGTACGCACCCGGCGCATCGCATCGACCCGCGCCGCGGCCGGGCTCACCGACGCCGCGCCCGTCCTCCTCGGCATCGTCTCCGGCGCCACCCTGCTGCTCGGCGCGGGCGCCGTGGCCGGCGCCTGGTCCAGCCGCAACGTGCCCGGCAGGGCCTTCGACGGCGCGCACCCCGTGATCGCCTCCGCCGCCGACGCCGCCCAGGCGACCGGGTCCTGGCTGATCGGCTTCGGGTTCATACTCTTCGTCACCTGGGGCCGGCGCGCCTACAAGGACGCCTCCGCCCGCCGCACCATCGGCATCCTGTGGGACGTCGGCACCTTCTGGCCGCGCGCCGCCCACCCGTTCGCCCCGCCCTGCTACGCCGAGCGGGCCGTCCCCGACCTGACCTGGCGGATGATCTCCTGGACCGCCACCACCGGCGGCCGACTGGTCATCTCCGGCCACTCCCAGGGCAGCGTGCTCGCCGCCGCCGCGGTCTGGCAGCTGCCCGAGCACACCCGCCGACGCGTTGCCCTGCTCACCTACGGCTCCCCGCTGGAGCGGCTCTACGGCCGCTGGTTCCCGGCCTACTTCGGCCCGCGCCAACTGGGGGCCCTGCACGGCGAGGTGCACTGCTGGCGCAACCTGTGGCGGGCCACCGACCCCATCGGCGGCCCGGTCCGGGTCCCCGCCGACGGCGACAAGCCGGCCGTCGACCGGGACGCCCTGCTCGACCCGCTGGTCTACGGCCGCGACCACACCCACCCGCTGCCCGAGCCGGTCCTCGGCCACTCCGACTACCAGGCCGACCCGGCGTTCGCCGCCGAACGGACCGTCCTGCTCGACCGGTTGCCGCCCGCGCTGCCCCGGCAGCGCTCCGACGACCGGACGGATCAGGGGAGTTCGGGAGGTCAGGGAGGCTCGAACAACGAGGATAGCCAGGGAGGTCAGGGCAGCCAGGGCAGTCAGGGCGGTCAGGGCAGTCAGGGCAGTTCGGGCAGGTCCTCCGGGTAGAGCAGGGTCAGGTCGTCCGTGCTCGCCTCGGCGAGCGCGGCGACCCGGCCCGCGTGCCGCTCCACCATCGACTCGAACGTCTGCCGCGCGGTACGGCCGTTGCCGAAGGCGGGGCCCTTCGGCAGCTCCGTGAAGTACTTCAGCAGCGCCTCGGCCGTGCCGTCGGCCAGCCGGTACTCGTGCTCGTCGGCCTGCTGCCCGACGATCCGCAGCAGCTCGTCCGGCACGTAGTCGCTGAAGGTGATGGTCCGTGAGAACCGGGACGCCACACCGGGGTTGACGGTCAGGAACCGCTCCATCTCCGCGGTGTACCCGGCCACGATGACGACCACCGCGTCCCGGTGGTCCTCCATGAGCTTCACCAGCGTGTCGATCGCCTCGCGCCCGAAGTCCCGGCCGGAGTCCTCCGGCGACAGCGCGTACGCCTCGTCGACGAACAGCACCCCGCCGCGCGCCCGGTCGAACGCCTCCTGGGTGCGGATCGCCGTCGAGCCGATGTGCTCGCCGACCAGGTCGACCCGGGACACCTCGACCAGATGACCGCGCTCCAGGACGCCCAGCGAGGCCAGGATCTCGCCGTACAGCCGGGCCACCGTCGTCTTGCCGGTGCCCGGGTTGCCGGTGAAGACGAGATGGCGGCGGACGGAGGCCGCCTTCAGACCGGCCTGCTGCCGTCTGCGGCCCACCTCGATCATGTTGGTGAGCGTGCGGACCTCGAGCTTGACGCTCTCCAGGCCCACCAGCGCGTCCAGTTCGCCGAGCACGTCCTGCGAAGAACGAGCATCGAGCGCCGGCACGGGCTCCGCGACCGGCGCCGGCTCGGGCGTGACGGGGGAGCGCGGCGCCGGGACGGTGCCGAGCAGCCCGGTGGTCTGCGTCGCCGTCAGCACGGTCGCACCGGAGTCGGCCGGCGCCTTGCGCACCCCGCTCTCGTCGCTGGTGCAGTCCTCCACCGTCGGCCCGTCCTGGGCGAACTCGTAGCCGCCGCGGGCGCACCGCTCCGTACGGCACTTGCGCAGCGTGGTCCGGCAGCCGTCCATCACATGGAAGCCGTAGCCCCCGCTGCCGGTCACCCGGCAGCCGAGGAACGAGCCGCGGCCCTCCGCCGAGACATAGAAACCGGCCTCGGCCGGGGAGGCGACGGTGACCCGGTCGATCGTCGGGTCGGCGCCCTTGGTGACGATGACCCCGGTCTGCACGGAGTCGATGGTGCAGCCGGCGAGCGTGCCGCCGCTGCCGTGGTCCCGGAACCATGCCCCGGTGGACGCCTCGCGGATCCGGCAGTCGTCGAGCTGCGCGGACGCGCCGTCGCTCACCGACACCGCCGTGTTGCGCACCTGCGACAGGTCGCTGTCCACCACGTCGACCCGCGAGCCGCGGTCGAGCACGAACAGCGCGTCCGGCACGTCGTGCACCCGGCAGGACTCCAGCACGGCGGTCGCCCCGTCGCTGACCCAGACCGCCGGGTAGTCGCCCGTACTGTCGTGGATCTCGCACTGGTTGGCGTCCACCCGGGTGCCCGGGTCCCACACCGACAGGCCGTTGCGCCCGAAGCGGCGCACGGTCGACCGGGTCAGCGTCAGCACCGAGCGGGAGCGCAGGTCGATCGCGTTCTCGGGGATGTCGTGGATGTCGCAGTCGGAGAGGTTCAGCACCGCGTCGGTGTCCAGGGTGACGCCGTCCGCGGAGGTGCGGTGCACGGAGGAGTCCGTGAGGTGGGCCGTGCCGCGCCCGGTGACCTGGACGCCGGTGCCCTTGATCTCGTACACCTCGCAGCCGATGCCCTCCAGCGCGCTGCCCTCGCCGGTCACGGAGATGCCCGCGCCCGACGCGTGATGGATCCGGCAGCGCTCCAGGCGCGGATGGGCGGCCCCGCGCACCGAGACGCCCGACTGGCCGGCGGAGACGATCTCGCACTCCTCGAACACCCCGCCCGCGCCGTCGAGCACCGCGAGCCCGACGCCCGCCGGGTTGTCGACGGTGCAGCGCCGCACGGTGGGCCGGGCCGCGCCGCGCACTTCGAGCCCGGCCGCCGAGCGGGTCACGATCCGCAGATCCAGCAGCTCCGGGGTGCCGTCCTCGACCAGGAGGGCGGGCGCCGCCGCGTCCTGGCCCTCGACGTGCAGGTCCTGGACGGTCGCCGACGCCCGTACGGTCAGCGGGACTCCGTCCGCCGGCGCGATCCGCACCGAGCCGAGCCCGCCGTCCGGTCCGCGCAGCGTGACGGCCCGTCGGATCACGAGGTTCTCCCGGTACGTGCCGGGCGCGACGGTGAGGATGTCCCCGTCGCCGGCGGCCTCCAGGGCGGCCGCGAGGCTGGCGTACTCACCCGTGCGGCGCCGCCACCGCGATGTGCCGGTGTGCGTCACCTGGACCGTGCCCTGTGCCATGGGTGTGTCTTGCCCCCGCCTCATGCGTCGTCGCTGATCCGATGCGATGCCCCACCGTAGCGCGCGCGGCGCGCAGGGGGTGACGGGTCGGCTCCCCTGCCGCCGCGGCTCAGCTCCCCGTGCCGGTACGACCCCAGTCCGGACCGCTCCTGGCCCAGGCGCGGTCCAGATACGCGTACCGCCGCCGTATCAGTGAGCGTACGACGGTCCGCCGCGCGAACTCGACGGCGACCGCGACCGCGACGGCCGCGCCGAGGCCCGCGAACAGGGCGTGGGCCCGGGCCGTGTCGGACCCCATCGGCGCGGGCACGGGCCGGCCGCCTGTGTCCGTCCACATCCGGAAGGCGTCCCCGGGCTCGGGGTCCCGGGCCAGCGTCCGCACTGTGCCGGAGCGGGGGCTGCCGTCGGGCCCCGTCCAGCGCGCCACCACCGCCGTGCGCACCTCGCGTTCGCCGGCGGCGTCGGGATTCTGCACGGTCTGCGCGGGCGCATCGGCCTCCCGCACCACCCGCGCCGTGGTCGGGTGCCGCTGCAGCTGCTGGGCGCGCGCCGACCGTTGGAGCGATGCGTCGGCGCGAGCGCCGGCCCACAGGCCGACCCCAGGCGCGCCGAGCGCGAGCAGCAGGACGGCGACGAGCGCGACCCAGGCCTCGACCAGGTCCGTGGTCCGGCGCAGGGGATTGTGCCGCCAGCGCCAGAGCCCGGTGGCTGCCCGCACGGTCCGCACCCCCTCGGCTCACTGCTCACTGCTCCTGCAACGAGTGTGCCCCCACGGCGGGTTCCCCGCGCGCCGGCCGTCCGCATCACGGACGGCCGGCGGCTTCGTTCAGCGCGCTCAGTCGAGGATCTTGACCTCGTCGCCGACCCGCACCACGCCGGTGTGCTCCGGCACCAGGTTCTGACCGAAGATCAGCCGATTGCCCTGCTTGCGGTGGCGGGCGAGGGTGCGCAGCGGCTCCTTGCCCCGCTCGCCGGTGAGCTGGTCGGTCGTCGTCACCACGCAGCGGCCGCAGGTCCGGGCGACGCGGAAGGAGACCTCGCCGACCGCGAGCCGGGTCCAGCCGTCCTCGGCCCAGGGCGCGGTGCCCTCGACGACGAGGTTCGGCCGGAAGCGGTTCATCGGGAGCGGGCCCTCGTCGGCGCGATCGCCCTGCGCGATCAGCGAGTTGAGGGCGTCCAGGGACGAGGTGGCGGTGACCAGGAGGGGGTAGCCGTCGGCGAACGAGACCGTCTCGCCCGGCAGCGCGTACTCGGGGTCCACCGGACGCCGGCGCGCCGGGTCGTCCATGTGCACCAGACGGACCTCGGCGTCCAGGTAGGAGCTGAACCAGGCGTCCGCCGCTCCGCCCGCCGGGACCGCCTCGACCGGGGTCTCGAAGACCTCCACCCGGATCGTTGCCGACGGTTCCGGCACCTCCACCGTCAGCGGCTCCCGGCCGGGCGCGGACACGCGTATGTCCCCGCCCGCCAGGAGCTCCGCCGACGCCAACGCCATCTGCGGATGACGGCGTTGGGTCACGACCTTGCCCGACGCGTCCACCACGGTCCAGCGGCGGTCACCGGCCAGTCCCCATGGCTGGACCTCCGCCTCGGCGGGCGCGAACCCGCGCATCGCCTTGACCGGGTGGATATGGACGGAACGCACCACAGGATTCGACATGCGGACATCCTGCCAGCCGCTCCGTGCCCGGAGCGGCTCCGCGCCCCTTAGTAGGTCAGTACCCGCCGCCCTGGTACGGGCGGTTGTACGGGTCGTCGTACGGGGCCTGCGCCGGGACGGGCCGTGGGGCCGCCGGGCGCATCGCCTCGTAGCCGGTGGCCATCGGCCGGGGCGGCTGCGGCTGCGGGGCCTGGGGGGCCGGGTAGCCGTAGCCGCGCGGGGCGACGGGCTGCTGCGGGATGTACGGGGCCGGAGCGTGCTGCAGCGGCGCGGGCGCGACCGGCTGCATCTGCTGCGGGTAGCCGTACGAGCCGCCGTTGTAGGCCGGGGTCGGATGGCTGGGGGCCGCCGGGAGGGCGGGAAGAGCCGCGGGGAGCGCCGGCAGATAGCTGTTGCCGGTGTCGTAGGCGGCGGGCACTCGGATCGGCGCGATCTGAGGGGTGCCCCGCTCCGCGACCAGGGAGTCGTAGATCGGGGTGTCGGGGAACGACATGGCGGAGTAGTAGCCGCCGCCGTAGGTGGAGCGGGGGGAGGTCATGGCACATAAGTTAAGCCCACGATGTGCTGGTTGGGGAGCCCGATAAGCGGGTTGTTTGACGAGCTTCCAGTGACCGTGGATTCCCCAATGCGAGCGAATCTGACAAAAACGGGCGACAACTAGAGCGTTGATCTTGTAAAGGCCGAGCTGAGGAGGGGTTACCGACGGGTCCCCGGTGACGTATCAATGGGTCTTCGACGCCACTTCCGCCCCCGAGAAGGCTCCTTCGGAATAGGTTGGCGTACGAAATCTCCGTGCACGCGGACTCGCGATGGGGGCGATCATGTCCATGCTTAAAGGGGCCAATGTTCCGGTGGCGGCGCGGAGCGTCCGCGTCGAATTGGGCTGGCGTTCAACCGGGGGCGTTCCGGACGTCGACGCCTCGGCGCTACTCCTCGTATCGGGGAAAGTGCGCTCCGACGCCGACTTCGTCTTCTACAACCAGCCGGCGCACGGTTCCGGCTCGGTGCGGCACGACGGGAAGCGCACCGTCGGCGGGGCCGTCACGGACACGCTGAGCGTCGACCTGGAGCGGGTCGAGCCCGCGATCGATCGGATCGTGCTCGCCGCCTCGGTGGACGGCGGCACGTTCGGGCGGGTGCCCGGACTGTACGTACGGATCGTCGACGCCGGGTCCGGCTCCGAACTGGCCCGCTACGACAGCACGGACGCGACGGTCGAGACCGCGTTCATCCTCGGCGAGCTGTACCGCCGGCAGGGGGCCTGGAAGTTCCGCGCGGTCGGACAGGGATACGGCTCCGGCCTGGAGGGGCTCGCCACGGACTTCGGCATCACGGTCGACGAGCCGCAGCGCCCGGCGCCGCAGGCCCCCGTGCCCGCGCCCACCGTCCGGGCGCCCGCGCCGCCCGCGCCTACCGTTCGGGCCCCCGCGCCGCCCGCGCCCACCATCGCAAGCCAGCCGACGATGCCCTCCATGCCGACCGCCTCCTTCACCCCGACGCCGCCTCCCGCGCCCGTGCCGGCCGCGCCGCCGCAGCCCGTGCGCCTGTCGAAAGTCACCCTCACGAAGGACTCGCCGTCCGTCTCCCTCGCCAAGCAGGGCGGCACCTCGGGCGGGATGCGGGTGAACCTCAACTGGGAGGTGCGCAGGCAGTTCTCGGGCTGGGGCGCGAAGTTCGGCCGCGCCGTCGCCCAGCACTCCGACCTGGACCTCGACCTGTGCGCCCTGTACGAGCTGTCGGACGGTCGCAAGGGCGTCGTGCAGGCGCTCGGCAACGCCTTCGGCGCGCTGCACCACCCCCCGTACATCCACCTCGACGGCGACGACCGGACCGGAGCGCTCGCGGCCGGTGAGAACCTCACCATCAACCTCGACCACCGTGACAAGCTCCGCCGCGTGCTCGTCTTCGTCACCATCTACGAGGGCGCGCGCAGCTTCGCCGACCTGCACGCCACGGTCACCCTCCAGCCGCAGCACGGTGCGCCCATCGACTTCTCCCTCGACGAGTGCACCGTCCCCTCCACCGTCTGCGCGCTGGCGCTGCTCACCAACAACGGCGGCGACCTGGTCGTCCAGCGCGAGGCGCGCTACCTGGTGCCCGCGCGCGGCGTCAGCCCGCAGCGCACCGTCGACCAGGCGTACGGCTGGGGCATGAACTGGACCCCGGGACGCAAGTGACGCGAGGGAGGCCGGGGGAGTCCGGCGGAATCGGTTCTGCGGTTCTGCGGTTCAGCGGTTCAGCGGTTCAGCGGTCCGGCGCGGCCTCGGGGCGGGCGTACGTTCGCCCCTTCCAGGCCGCGCCGCGCCCCCGGTAGTGCTGCACCGCCGAGTCCACCGTCATGAACAGATAGAGGAGCGCGGTGAACGGCAGCAGCGGCGCGAGCCACAGCGGCTGCGCGTAGTAGCGGAGCATGGGTACGTACGTCCCGGCCATCACCGCCCACGCCGCGCCACCGGCCCACCCGGCCGGCGCGTCACCGGCGAGCAGCCCGTACGCCAGCGCGGTCGGGGGAGTGAGGTAGACCAGCGCGAGGCCCGCGACCGTCCCGGCGAGCAGCGGCGGACTATGCCGGAGCTGGGCGTACGCGCTGCGGGACACCATCCGCCACAGGTCCGCGAGGCGCGGATACGGCCGCACGCTGTCCACCCGCTCCGCGAGCCCCAGCCAGATCCGCCCGCCGGACCCCTGCACCGCGCGCGCCAGCGACACGTCGTCGATCACCGCCTGCCGGATCGCCTCCGGCACCCGCGCCCGCACGGCCGCCTCCGTGCGCAGAAGCACACAACCGCCGGCCGCCGCGGCCGTCCGCGCGCCCGGGTCGTTGATCCAGCGGAACGGGTAGAGCTGCGCGAAGAAGTAGACGAACGCGGGCACGATCAACCGCTCCCAGGCGCTCGCCACCCGAAGCCGCGCCATCTGCGACACCAGATCGAGCCCATTCGCCCCGGCCGTGGCGACCAGCCGCCGCAGACTGTCGGGCTCGTGCGCGATGTCGGCGTCGGTGAGCAGGAGGTATTCGGGGGTGACGGGTGCGGGGAGGCCCCCGTCCGGTGGCGGGCAGCCCGCTCGGGCTCGGGCGATGCCGTGTTTCAGGGCCCAGAGCTTGCCCGTCCAGCCCGGTTCCGGTTCTCCGGGGGAGATCACCGTGAGGGGGAGCCCGCCGAAGCGGTCGGCCAGTTCGCGCGCCAGCTTCCCCGTGCCGTCCGTGCTGCCGTCGTCGACCAGCACGACTTCGGCCGGGCCCGGATAGTCCTGGGCGAGCAGCGACGGCAGGCTGACCGGCAGCACCTCGGCCTCGTCCCGCGCCGGTACGACCACGGCGACGCGGGGCCACACCGGCGGCTCGACCCGTGCGGGAAGCCGCTGGTCGGTCCGCCAGAAGAACCCCTGACCCAGCAGCAGCCACCCCCAGGCGGCCAGCGAACCCACGGCGATCCAGGCAATGGCGCTCATTCGCCGCAGTCTGCCCCAGATCGCCGGGAGTGCAAGGGCGGTCGGTTAGGGTAACCGGGTGAAGATCGCCCTCATGGACTCCGGTACGGGCCTCCTCGCCGCGGCGGCCGCGGTGCGCCGGCTGCGGCCGGACGCCGATCTGGTGCTCTCCTCCGACCCCGACGGCATGCCCTGGGGCCCCCGCTCCTGCGACGACATCGTCGAGCGGGCGCTCGCGGTGGCCCGCGCGGCCGCCGCCCACGAGCCGGACGCGCTCGTCGTCGCCTGCAACACCGCCTCCGTGCACGCGCTGCCCACCCTGCGCGCCGAGCTGGAGCCCGGCATCCCCGTCATCGGCACCGTCCCAGCGATCAAGCCCGCGGCGGCGAGCGGCGGTCCCGTCGCGATCTGGGCGACCCCGGCGACGACCGGCAGCCCGTACCAGCGAGGGCTCATCCGCGAGTTCGCGGACGGCGTCGAGGTCACCGAGGTGCCCTGCCCGGGCCTCGCCGACGCCGTGGAGGCGGCGGACGCCGCAGCCGTCGAGCGGGCCGTCGCCGCGGCCGCCGCGCTCACCCCGCGCGACGTCCGCGCGGTCGTCCTCGGCTGCACGCACTACGAGCTCGTCGCCGACCTCATCCGTACGGCGGTACAGCCCGCGGGCCTGCCGCCGGTCGTTTTGCACGGCTCCGCCGGGGCAGTAGCGGCACAGGCGCTGCGCCGCATCGGCGCGGAGCCCGCGCCCGAGCGGGCTCTCACCGGAGGGCTGACCGTGCTGCACAGCGGCCGTACGTCCGTACTCCCGCAGGCCGCGCTCGCGTACCCGGAGGGGCGGCTGCTCGGGACGGTGGCGTCCGCCCGCTGAGGCCGCTTGGCGAAGCGCCGTGTGAGCGGAACGTGAGTAGGCTGCCACTCATGAGGGACCATCCCCGAGACGAGCGGCGCGGCGAAGGACCCGTGCCCGAGATCTGGACCGGTCGGGCGACCAACCGTGTGCAGTGGGTACTCGCGGCCCTGGGCGCGGGCTTCGCGGCGCTGGGCATCGAGCTGGCCGTCGGAAACCCGTGGACCTCTGGCATCACGCCGCTGCTGATGTCCGTGATCGGCTGCGTCGCGGCCGGTCTCCTGATCATGTTCGGCACCCTCGCGTTCGTCCACGTCGCGGTGAAGGTCGACGCGCGCGCGATGGAGGTGCGCTGCGGGCACATGGGCCTGCCGCGCCGCCGCATCCCGCTCTCGCACGTCGTCGGCGCGGAGTTCGCCCCCCGGGTCGACCCGCGCCAGTGGGGCGGCTGGGGCTACCGCTGGCGTCCCGAGATGGGCACCGCGGTCGTGGTCCGCCGCGGCGAGGGCCTGGTCCTCACCCTCGGCGACGGCCGCAGCTTCACGGTCACGGTCGACGACGCGGAGGCCGCCGTCCGCGTCATCCGCGGCCACCTCCGACGCGCGACGCCGACGGCGGGGGTGTAGGGGGCGTACGGCCCTCTACGGAACGTCGGCCTCTACCTCGACCTCCGGCGTCGCCACGGCCGCCGTGCGGGCCGTCGCCAGACCGGCCAGGAGGCCTGCGGCGGCGGTGACGGGGGTGAAGCTGAGGGCGTTGCCGACCGAGGCCAGGGCCGCGAGGGCGGTGAGGGTCGCGGCGGCGGTGAGGACGACCGGGGTGGGGCGGGGTGAGGAGGCGAGGCCGCAGAGCAGCCAGCCGTACGCCGCGCCGAGCAGCACGACCCCCGGCACGCCCAGTTCCGCCGCCTGTTGGAGCGCGGCCGAGTGCGGTTTGCCGTCCGCGTACAGCGTCTGCTGGGCCGTCGGGCTGAGGCCCCCGAAGCGGTCGGGGCCGACCCCGCGTACCGGGTCCTCCCGGACCATCGCGAGCGCGTCCCGCCACAGCAGCACCCGGTGGCCGGTCAGCAGGCTCTCCGCGGAGACCGCCGGGCCCTCCGGCAGCGCGTCCTCCGCGACCGCCCAGGATCCGCCGACCACAAGGCCGGTGGCCAGCGCGAGCCCCGCCAGGCCGAGGACGCGGCGGCGCATGCGGACCGCGGCCAGGGAGCACAGCAGCACGCCGACCGTGGCCACCATGCCCACCGCCGAGCCCAGCACCGCCGCCGTCCCGGCGACGACCACGGCCAGCGCCCGCAGCGCCGTGCGCAGCGGACCCGGTCCGGCCGCCGCGGCCGCGCAGCAGGCCGCCCCGGCCGCCAGGACGAGGAGCGCGGCCGACGCCCCCGTACGGCCCATCGGGACGGCGGCGTCCACCGCGCCCGGCACGCCGTCCCCGGGGAACAGTACGAACCCCAGCAGCCCCAGCGCCGCCGCGGTCGCCGCGGCGACCGGCAGCAGCGTGCCGACGATCCGGCCCACGGCGTACCCCGCGGCCACCGCGAGCACCGCGAGGACCACCCCCTCGGGCCGGGCGTCGCGCCCGGCGGCGCTGATCAGCGCCCAGAGCACGCACGCGCCGAGGACCAGGACCCCGGCGACGTCGGTGGCGTGCCCGTGCTCGCGCACGGTCGGCCGTTCGGCCACTCGCGCAGTCATCCCCGTCGACCCCCCGACTGTGACGGCACCGCGCGCAGGCCGATCGGGCCGCGCGCCGGAGCCGCCGTCACGGTAACGGCAGTGCACGGGATGTGGGGAGACTTCGTGCAGGAACGTTGCGGCATCGCCGGGAAAAGGGCGGTTGCACCGACCTCCTGCGCCCCCGGCCCCACCGTAGACTCCGCCTTGTGAGCACCACCATGACTCCCGTCGACGCGTCCGAGCCCGCCCAGCCCTCCGCGTCCCCCGCGCGGGCGGGGCTGCCACGACGCCTGGCGCGGCCCGCCGCCGCCGTGCTGTCCGGGGTCCTGCTCTACCTGAGCTTCCCGCCCAGACCCCTGTGGTGGCTGGCGCTGCCCGGCTTCGCGCTGCTCGGCTGGACCCTGCGCGGCCGGCGGCTGCGGGCCGGCTTCGGGCTCGGCTACCTCGTCGGCCTGGGGTTCCTCGCCCCGCTGCTGATCTGGACCGGCGCGGTCGTCGGCCCCGGACCGTGGATCGCCCTCGTCGCGGCCGAGGCCGTCTTCGTGGCGGCCTCCGGTCTCGGCATCGCGGCCGTGTCGAAGCTGCCCGGCTGGCCCCTGTGGGCCGCGGCCGTCTGGATCGCGGGCGAGGCGGCCCGCGCCCGGGCCCCGTTCGGCGGCTTCCCCTGGGGCAAGATCGCCTTCGGGCAGGCCGACGGGATCTTCCTGCCGCTCGCCGCCGTCGGCGGCACCCCCGTGCTCGGCTTCGCCGTGGCGCTCTGCGGCTTCGGCCTGTACGAGGCGCTCCGCCGGGCCCGCGCGTACCGCCGCACCGGCCGGCTG
>NZ_DATCVQ010000429.1:0-2400 GCF_036566765.1 Streptomyces sp. | reverse complement strand
CCGTACTCCCCGCCAGCACCCACCCGAACTCGGACTCGCGGTAGTGGAACGGCATCGGCACCCCGTCCACCGGCAGCGACAGCGTGGACCACTCCGGCCCGTCAAGGTCGTCCGCCAGCTCGAACGCCGCCTCCGTCTGCTGCTCCAGCCAGTCGTCGCGCAGCGCGTGGTCCAGCTGGGCGGGCCAGGTGTACGCCAGCAGGCCCGAGCCGGCCAGCCAGGCCGCCGAGGACACCGTGGTGGCGTCCAGCACCCCCGTACCGTCCCCCGAACGCCGTACCGGGCTCGCGGCGACCGTCACGACCACCGCGAAGCGCTCCTTCTCCGCACCCCCCGCGTCGGACTTTATCGACGGCTCGTCGCCGTGCCCCAGCGAACCGTGCTGGACCGTCCCGTCCGCGGCCGTGCCGACCTGCATCAGCCAGCGCGGCCCGGTGAACGCCTCGTCGAGCCCGTACCAGGCGAATGGGGCGCTCAGGAAGCCCTCGGCGGTACGCCGGGCAGCGGGCACCCCTTCCACCCGACTCGTCGTCTCCATCTCCGGCCGCCTCCTCGATCTTTCGTGTCCGCATCAACGGACGACAGTCGAGGATAGCCACCCCGCCCCGGCCGCCCGGGATTTGGCGGCCGGGCGGGTCAGGTGGCGTCGGCGTCGAACAGCGGGCGGTCGCCCCCGTCGGGCGTGTCGGTCTTCTTCACGAGGTCCGGCTTCGGCGAGCCGTTCGCCGCCGCCACGGACGACGGCTCGGACTCGGGCTCGCGGCTGTTCACCGCGTCGGCGACCTCGTTCATCTCCTTGCGGAGGTCGAAGCTGTCGCGCAGATCCTTCAGCTCGCTGAGCTCGCCGTCCTTGTCCAGCTGCTTGCGCAGGTACGTCTTCGGGTTCAGGTCCTCGAACTCGAAGTCCTTGAACTCGGGTCCCAGCTCGTTGCGGATGTCCTGCTTGGCGCTCTCGGAGAAGCTCCGGACCTTGCGGATGAAGCCGGCGACGTCCTGAATGACCTTCGGCAGCTTGTCCGGACCGAAAATGAGCACGGCGAGGACAACGAGCGTGGCCAGCTCGAGTATGCCGATGTCGTTGAACACCTTGCTGCTCCTTCAGGGGGTCCGGGCCCGATCCACGGTACCCGCCGAAACTGCCGGCGCGGTACCTCGAGGCGTCCGCCACATGGCGATCAGGAGCCCTGCGCGGAACCGAGAGTCAACGTCTTGGTCTGCTCCTTGCCGCCGCGCAGCAGCGTCAGCTCCAGGCGGTCGCCGGGGCGGTGGGCACGGATCTTCACGATCAGCTCCTCGCCGTTGTGCACCCGCTGGCCGTCGACCTTGGTGATGACGTCGCCGGCGCGGATGCCCGCCTTGTCGGCCGGTCCGCCGGACGTGATCGCCGGGCTTTTGTCCTTGCCCTTGTCGCCGACCCGCGCACCGTCGCCGCTGTACTGCATGTCGAGGCTCACGCCGATGACGGGGTGGGTGGCCTTGCCGGTGTTGATCAGCTCCTCGGCGACGCGCTTGCCCTGGTTGATCGGGATGGCGAAGCCGAGGCCGATGGAGCCGGACTGACCGGTGGTCGGGTTCGAGCCGTTCCCCGCGGCGCGTATGGCGCTGTTGATGCCGATGACCTGGGCCTTGGAGTCGACGAGCGGGCCGCCGGAGTTGCCGGGGTTGATCGGGGCGTCGGTCTGTAGGGCGTCGACGTAGCTGATGTCGCTGCCGTCGCCCTTCTCGCCGCCGGCGGTGATCGGCCGCTCCTTGGCGCTGATGATGCCGGAGGTGACGGTGTTCTGGAGGTCGAAGGGCGCGCCGATGGCGACGACGGGGTCGCCGACGCGGACGTTGTCGGAGTTCCCGAGCGGCAGCGGCTTGAGGTTGGTGACGCCGCTGACCTTGACGACCGCGAGGTCGTAGCCGCTGTCCTTGCCGACGAGCTTGGCCTCGGCCGTCTCGCCGCTGCTGAAGGTGACCGAGATGTCGCCGGAGCTGCCGGCCGGGTCGACGACGTGGTTGTTGGTGAGGATGTGGCCCTTGTCGTCGAGCACGAACCCCGTGCCGGTGCCGGCGGACCCGCCGCCCTTCACATGGATGGTGACGACGCTCGGCAGCGCGCTCGCGGCGATGCCGGCGACGCTGTCGGGCGCGCGGCCGCTGTCCTCGGCGCCGGCCTGCGGGAGCTCGATGGTGGTGAGGCCGTCGTTCCGCTCGATGTACGCACCGACACCGCCGCCGACGATGCCGGTGGCGAGCGCGATGACCAGCGCACCGAGGAACCCGATGCCGCGCCGGGCGGCCTTGCCGGGCGGTACGGGCGTGACGGGGCCCGTCGCGGCGCCGGCCGGGGTGCTCCAGGGGTCGTACTGCACCCACGGCGAGGTCGCGGGGACGGGGGCGGGGGCGGGCCCGGGC
>NZ_DATCVQ010000428.1:0-4394 GCF_036566765.1 Streptomyces sp. | reverse complement strand
GAGCGGATGACGGGAATCGAACCCGCGCTATAAGCTTGGGAAGCTCATGTTCTACCATTAAACTACATCCGCGCGTCGGTCGGTGATCCGTACCGTAGCGTCACACACTGTACCTCATCCCGGACTCCCGACGTGTCGCGTCGTGGAGTCCTTCGCGTTTGGCGGGGGGTGGACAGGGGTGTGGGGGGCGGAAGTTGGGGCGTAGGGTCGGGGGCGGAGTGCCGGATGGAGTGGCGTCCTGTTTATCCCCTAATGTGGCGGTCTCGTCCATGTTTGTTGGGGAAGGGACTTGATGGCTTCGATGGAGCGCACCGTCGTCCGTTGTGCCGAGGGGCACGTGTTCAGTACAGCTTCGTTCCCGTTGCAGCAGCTCGGGCCCGCGCGGATCGGGCCGGGGCGGCTCATTCGCTGTCCACGGTGTGCCCGGTTGCGGCACGCGGTGCCCGTGGAGCTTGAGCGGCGCTGATGCGGGCAGGGCGTGGGCACCGTCCCGATTGGGGCGGCCCGCGCCCTCTGCGTATCGTGGGGGCGTGCTTCTCTCAGACAAGGACATCCGGGCCGAGATCGACGCAGGCCGGGTGCGCATCGACCCGTACGACGAATCCATGGTGCAGCCCTCGAGCATCGACGTGCGGCTCGACCGCTTCTTTCGGGTGTTCGAGAACCACCGCTACCCCCACATCGACCCCGCCGTCGAACAGCACGACCTGACCCGCGAGGTCGAGCCCGAGGGTGACGAGGCCTTCATCCTCCACCCCGGCGAGTTCGTGCTGGCCTCCACCTACGAGGTCATCAGCCTGCCGGACGACATCGCCTCCCGCCTGGAGGGCAAGAGCTCCCTCGGGCGGCTCGGGCTCGTGACCCACTCGACCGCCGGGTTCATCGACCCCGGCTTCTCCGGGCACGTGACCCTCGAGCTGTCGAACCTCGCCACCCTGCCGATCAAGCTCTGGCCGGGCATGAAGATCGGCCAGCTGTGCATGTTCCGACTGAGCTCGCCCGCCGAGTTCCCGTACGGCAGCGAGCGCTACGGATCCCGGTACCAGGGGCAGCGCGGCCCGACCGCCTCCCGCTCGTTCCAGAACTTCCATCGGACGCAGGTGTGACGCAATGACTGAGGCACGGGAGAACCTGACGTACGAGGGCTTCGGGCACGCGGTCCGCGAGCTCGCCCAGACCATCGCCGACGACGGCTACGAGCCCGACATCGTGCTCTCCATCGCCCGCGGCGGCGTCTTCGTCGCCGGCGGCCTGGCCTACGCCCTCGACTGCAAGAACATCCACCTCGTGAACGTGGAGTTCTACACCGGTGTGGGCACCACGCTCGAGATGCCGGTCATGCTCGCGCCCGTCCCCAGTGCGATCGACTTCTCCGACAAGAAGGTCCTGATCGCGGACGACGTCGCCGACACCGGCAAGACGCTCAAGCTCGTCCACGACTTCTGCGTCGACCATGTCGCCGAGGTCCGCTCCGCGGTCATCTACGAGAAGTCCCACTCCCTCGTGAAGTGCGAGTACGTGTGGAAGAAGACCGACGAGTGGATCAACTTCCCCTGGTCGGTCCTGCCTCCGGTAAGCAAGACGGGCGAGCCGCCCAAGCCGAACCTGGAAGCCCTGTAGCCCTGGAGCGGCGGTAGGCGCCGACGGCTCAGCCCCGGCTGGTGTCGGTGCCTCCCTTTCACACCTGATCCGCGGCGCCGGCTCAGTCGCCGGAGTAGCCCCAGAAGTAGATCTCCTGGGGCTCCCCCTCGGCGTCGTGGAGTACGGCGCACCGGCCGTACCAACGCCAGTGATCGAACTCCTCGAACCTCGGCACGTGAGCCCGGGTGAGCTTCCGCACCCCCAGGAGGCGCAGCGCCTCCTCTTCGGTGACCTGCTTGACCGTGCCGTAGTCCGGCTCCTCGTCCGGCCCGATGATCTTGAAGATGTCGAGGATCGAATGCGTCCCGTCATGCTGGACGAGTTCGTGTTCCCACAACTCCTCCTCGGTCTCGGGCCACGGCAGCCGGTCCTCCTCCGGCTGCCAGTCGGCACCCGGCCCCCAGTAGTAGTCCCGCTCCTCGAAGACCCTCCGCCGGAGCCCCTCGAACGCCCCGACGAGATCCTCCTGATAGGGCACGGAGTAGTCCCACCCCGACGCGCCCATGCGGCCCTCCCTGCGTAGCCCTTCCAGAACGGCCGGACGCTAACAGCAGCCACTGACACCACCGCGGGGGCTCCCGACGGTCCGGGGCGGCTCCTCGTAGAACTCGCACCGGTGCTCCGCCAGCGGCAGCACTCGCCGCCGGGCGAAAAAGGTGAGGGGGCGGGGGCAACCCTGCCCCGTCCTCACGAGTCACACAGGCATCACTACGTTGCACGTGTTTCACGTCGGTCCGGAAAGGGCCCCACTCTCTGTGATGTCTCGTACCCGCCTGGGAGCGGCGGCGCTGACCGCCGCGCTCGCCACGGCCGGCGGTCTGCTGACCGCCACCCCGGCTTCCGCCGCCGTCACCTGCACCTCCCCGGTCTGGACGGCGCAGTACTTCGCCAACACCTCGTTCAGCGGCACGCCGAAGCTGACCGCCTGCGACTCCGCGATCGCCGAGAACTACGGCAACGGCGACCCGGCCGGCGTCACGCTGCCCAACGACAACTTCTCGATCCGCTGGTCCCTCACCCGGGACTTCGGCTCCGGCGGCCCCTTCCGCCTCAACGCCGCCACGCAGGACGGCATGCGCGTCTACGTCGACGGCGTTCGCAAGATCGACATGTGGAGCAACGTCTCCGCCACCGCTCGCAAGACCGTCGACCTCAGCATCCCGGCCGGCAAGCACACCATCCGCGTCGACTACGTCGCCTGGACCGGCTACGCCTACGCCGCGTTCACGTACGCCCCGCGCACCGAGGCGGCCGTCGACACGGTCAAGCCGCTCGCGCCGGCCGGCCTGACCGCGACATACGACGCCATGGCGCTGAAGACCACGCTGCGGTGGGCCGCCAACAAGGAGATGGACCTCGCCGGGTACCGCGTCTACCGGCGACTGAGCCTCACCCAGTGGGCCAGGGTCAGCCCGTCCACACTGCTCACGTCCCCGTCCTTCGTCGACGCCCCGCCCGCGACGGGGCAGACGTACCTCTACGAGGTCCGCGCCGTCGACAAGGCCGGCAACGAGTCCGCCGGCAGCCTCGACGTCACGGCGAAGACCCCCGACCTCACGGGCCCGGTGGCCCCGACGGGTCTCACGGTCGTCAGCGACGCGTGGCTGGCCTACCTGAACTGGCAGGCCGTCGCCGACGCGGCGAAGTACGAGGTGTACGCCTCGTCCGCGGCCACCGGTCCGTTCGAGTGGCTCGCCACGACGACCACGCCGTCCTACATGGCCGGCGCGCCCGCGAACACGACGCGGTACTACCGGGTCCGCGGCATCGACGCGCTCGGCAACCCGGGGGCGTACGCCACGGTCACCGGCGACGGCGTCGACCGCACGCCGCCGGGGTCCCCGACCGATCTGAACTCCTACGCCCGTCCCGGCTCCACCACGGTGCACTGGACGGCGCCCGGCGGCCGCTGGGGCGAGGACTGGGACAACGGCGGGCACTACCGCGTGTACCGCTCGCCCGGCAAGACGTTCGACCCCGCCGCCCGCACCCAGGTGACCTGCGACGCCGAGGGGAGCAACGAGGCGGACAACGGGGGCGCGTGCGTCGACCTGGACATGCCCGTCAACACGTACGTGACGTACGCCGTGACCGCGGTGGACCCGGACGGAGTCGAGTCGGCGTACTCCGCCCCGCTCGTCGTCCGCACCGGCGACGACGTGGCGCCCGGGCCGGTCACCGGGGTGAAGGTCACCCCGCGCGCCGACGGCATGGTGGTGAGCTGGGCCGCCTCGCCCGAGGACGACATCGACGAGTACGTGGTGTGGAAGGGCATCCGGCAGACCGACGGCACGGTCAAGTGGCTCGGCCCCGACACCTGCTGGGACAACCCGAGCGACCCGCTCGCGACCCTCTGCGGCGACCTCCCGGACGGCACGAAGCACGTGTACGCCGTGGTCGCCGTGGACCGCTGGGGCAACAAGCTGCCCCCGAGCGACCCGAAGGTCACCGTCGTCGAGGCCACCGAGCTCGACGTCCGGCCGTCCGTGACCGTCACCAGGAACTGGGCGCTCGGCGCCCTGGGCCACGGCACGACGATCACGATCCGGCCGACCGTCACCTGGCAGTGCACCGACACGGCGCTCTGCGACACGGTCGTCGGCTACCGGGTCAGCCGGTGGAACCCGGCAGCCGGGGCGTACGAGCCGCAGCACGACGGTCTGCTGCCGACGGCGACCCGGACGTGGGAGGACGCCACGGCGACGAAGCAGAACACGTACTTCTACACGCTGGAGGCCGTGACGGCCGACGGC
>NZ_DATCVQ010000427.1:0-37356 GCF_036566765.1 Streptomyces sp. | reverse complement strand
ACGGCCGCCGCGAGCGCGCCGGGCGCGCCGGGGCGGGTGCCGCGCCAGCGGACGAGGACGATGCGCCGCCCCGGTACGCGGGCACGGCCGGCGCGTACGGTCGCGGCGAGCCGGCTCTTGCCGATGCCGACGGGGCCGGCCACCGTGACCACGCGATGCCGTTCCAGGAGCCGGCGCAGCGCGACCGTCTCCTTCTCCCTGCCCACGAGGCTGTGCGATTTCTCCCTGCCCACGAGGCTGTGCGATTCGTCCCTGCCCACCGGGCCGTGCGATGTCCTGGGCCCGTGCTCCGGTGTCCCCACGTCTGCCACTCCCCGTGCCGTTCCTCGCGTTGCCGATCGCTGACGCCGCAACTGCAGAACCGTCACTGCACGGCGTCTCGGCAACCCCAACGCCCCAATGACCCCGGGGGTGTCGTCGAGTCGCCCAGGTCCACCCGTGTCGCGGATTTCCCGAACGGCTGACCGAGGGGCGGCGCGGTCGGCCCCGCCCCCTAGAATTGAAGAGTTCTTCAATTCGTCAGGTGCAGGGAGGGTGACGTGAGCACGTTCGCCGAAGCGGTACTGGAGCGTGTCCGCACGGCACGCGCCCGGCTGGAGGCCGCGCAGGCCGCCGGGGACGCGTACGACGCGGCGATGGCCGAGGACGAGTTGGAAGACGCCCTGCGTCTGGCGCGCAAGCACGGCATCGACACGGACGGCACGGAGCGGTCGGGGGACGCGGGCGCGCCCGAGCAAGAGGTGGGCGAGGCGTGAAGGCACTGCCGGTTCCGCTGTACCAGGCCAAGGCGGAGTTCTTCCGCATGCTCGGACACCCGGTGCGCATCCGGGTCCTCGAACTGCTCCAGGACGGGCCCCTGCCCGTCCGCGAGCTGCTCGCGGCGATCGAGATCGAGCCGTCGAACCTCTCGCAGCAGTTGGCCGTCCTGCGCCGTTCGGGCATCGTGACGGCGACCCGCGAGAGTTCCACGGTGGTGTACGAGCTGGCCGGCGGGGACGTCGCCGAGCTGCTCGCCGCGGCCCGGCGGATCCTGTCCGACCTGCTCGCGGGGCAGCAGGAGCTGCTGGCCGAGCTGCGCACGCAAGACACCCGGAAGAGCCGATCATGAGCGAGGAACAGGGCATGGCGGAGCAGGAGGCCGAACCGCAGAAGGACGTGGAGCGGTGGAAGGAGCGCGGCGTGATGCTGCGCGTCTTCGTGTACGTCTTCGCCACGCACGCCTTCGCGGGGTTCGTGTGGCTGCTGTTCTACGTGGGGCAGAACGCCCAGAAGTAGCGTCCAGAAGCAGGTCGCTCCGGCCAGTCGTCACTCCGGCCAGTCGTCGCTGCGCCACTCCCGCTGCTCCTCGCCGCAGCCCCGATGCGCGGCCAGGGCGGTGGTGAGGTCGCAGTGGACGGTCATGGGCGGGCCGCCGGCGTCGGGGACGAGCGAGCCGTCGGCGGGGATCGCCGCGAGTTCGAGGGGCCGCCCCTCGGCGGCGAGCCGCCGGGCCGCCTCGCCGACCGCCAGCCGACCGCGGACCGACCAGCCGCGCAGCTCGGTCAGATCCAGGATCACCGGGCCGCTCCCCCGGGCCAGCGCCCAGCCGACGGCCCCGGTGAACTGGGCGACCGCGTCCGCGCCCAGGTGGCCGGCCAGGGAGAGCACCCCCAGTCCGGGGTGGGTGGTGTAGCGCCATCCGAGGGTCATCGCGTTGCCTCCGTCCGCTGGTCCGCACAGGTGACGTCGTCCCGACGCGTACCCCGCCGGCACGGGCGGGATCCTGCTCCGGGGCCGTCCCTGCCGCCGCGGATCACCGCGCCGCCGCCCGGCCCACGGTTCACTCGACCACGGTCACCGACGCGCTGCTCGGCGGTCTCCCTTTCGCGGACGCCGGGGACGGACCCCAGGGGCCGCCCGGCGGCCACGGGCTGCGCGGGTGCCCGGGGCAGGCGCAGCATGGAGGTAGTACAGGCGTCGGCGGGCGGAGGGAGTGACGTGACGGCCGAGTCCTTCCGGGCGACGGAGGAGGAGGGCTGGCCGGGCGTGCCGTCGGGGCCTCGGGGGCTGCTTGACGTTCTCGGGGTCGCGGCCGTGGTGCTGGACCTGAACGGGCGGATCGTCTTCTGGAGCCCGCAGGCCGACGAGCTGTTCGGCTACAGCGCCGCCGAGGCGCTGGGCCAGTCCGCCGCGCGGCTGCTGGTGGCCGAGGAGCATGTGGAGCGGGTGGTCCAGTTGTTCGCCCGGGTCCTGACCAGCGGCGAGAGCTGGGCCGGCGCCTTCCCCGTCCGGACCAAGAGCGGCGAGGAGCGGCTGGTGGAGTTCCGCAACATGCGGCTCCAGGACGATCTCGGCGACGTGTACGCGCTGGGCATCGCCGCCGACCACCGCACCGTCACCAAGGTCGAGAACGATCTCGCGCTGTCCGAGCAGCTGGTCGCCCAGTCGCCGGTGGGGATGGCGATGCTGGACACCGAACTGCGGTACGTGCTGGTCAACCCCGCGCTGGAGCGCATGAACGGGATTCCTGCCGACGAGCACATCGGCCGCCGGATCCACGACGTGCTGCCGAAGGTCGACAGCGCGACGCTGGAGGCCGTGCTGCGGCAGGTCCTGGAGAGCGGTGTCCCGGTCGTCGACCAGTACACGGTCGGCCGGACGGCCGCCCGCCCGGACGAGGAGCACACGTGGGCGGTGTCGTTCTACCGGCTGGAGGGAGCGAACGGGGAGATCCTCGGGGTGGCCGGCTCAGTCGTCGACGTGACCGAGCGACATCGGGCGTCCCTGGCGGCGGAGCGGAGCCGGCGGCGGCTGGCGCTGATCGCGGACGCCTCCGCCCGGGTGGGCACGACGCTGGAGGTGGACCGGACGGCGCGTGAGCTGGCCGATGTCACGGTTCCGGAGCTCGCCGACGTCGCGGCGGTGGACGTGCTGGACTCCGTGCTGTCGCTGCGTCGTCCCGGCGCTCCGGACCGCGGCCCCGAGCTGTTCCGGGCTCTGGCGGTGAAGGGCGAGGGGCGTTCGGAGGCCCTGGAAGCCGCGGACCCGACGGGCCGCCCCGCCATGTACGGCGCGGACCGCCTCGTCACGCAGTGCGTGCACACCGGGCTGCCGGTGCTGGTGTCGCACGTGGGGCCGGACGACCTGACGCGGATCGCGCGCAGCCCGGAGGCCGCCGAGTTGTTGCGGCGCGCGGGCGTGCATTCGTATCTCGCCGTGCCGCTGATCGCCCGCGGCGAGGTGCTCGGGGCGCTCGACCTCAAGCGGAGCGACAACCCGCTGCCGTTCGACGACGACGACGTGCTGCTGGCCGGCGAGCTGGCCGCGCGGGCGGCCGTCAGCATCGACAACGCCCGCTGGTACCAGAGCGTGCGCAACTCCGCCGTGACGCTGCAGCGCAGCCTGCTGCCCGGGCGGCCGGCGAACGCCGCCGGGCTCGAGGTCTCCGCCCGCTACATGCCCGCGCAGGCGTCCAGCGAGGTCGGCGGCGACTGGTACGACGTCATCCCGCTGTCCGGCGACAAGACCGCGCTGGTCGTGGGCGACGTGATGGGCAGCGGCATCGACGCCGCCGCGACCATGGGCCGGCTGCGGACCGCGACCTGCGCGTTCGCGGACCTGGACCTCGATCCGGCGGAGGTGCTGCGGCACCTGGACCGGATCACGGAGGGCCTGGAGCACTACATCGCGACCTGCCTGTACGCGGTCTACGATCCGCGGCTCGGCGAGTGCCTGGTGGCCAACGCGGGCCATCTGCCGCCCGTGCTCGTGCCCGCGGCGGGCGGCCCGGCGGTGCTCGTGGACCTGCCGACGGGGGTCCCGCTCGGGGTGGGCGGGGTCGCGTTCCAGACGACCCGGGTCCCGTTCGGCATCGGGGACCAGCTGGTGCTGTACACGGACGGCCTGGTCGAGACCCGGCACGATCCGCTCGACGAACGGATCGCCGCGCTGGTGGCGCTGCTCGACGACCCGCGCCGCCCGCTGGAGGAGACCTGCGACCTGCTGCTCGAGGCGATGCGACACCCGGAGGACCCGGACGACGTCGCCCTGCTGGTGGCCCGGAGCCGTCCGACCGGGGGTGGAGCCGCATGATCATGCGGGGAGAGCGGCCCAAGGGCCCCCGGCTGCTGCGCAGCGTCGCCGGTCAGGTGTTCGTGCTGACGGCGGTGATCGTGCTGCTGCTGAGCACGGCGGCGGTCGTGGCGCTGGTCCTGCAGGCGCGGTACGACAGTGAGCGCGACGCGCGGAACCGCAGCCTGGCCGCCGCCGAGACGCTCGCGCACGCCCCCGGCATAGAGGCGGCGCTGAAGTCCCCGAATCCGACGGCGGTGCTGCAGCCGCTCTCCGAGGCCTCACGGACGGCCTCGGGCCTGGACTTCATCACGGTGATGACGCCGGACGGGGTCCGCTACACCGACGCCCGTCCTGAGCTGATCGGCAAGCGCGCCACCGGGGACATCCAGCGCGCGGCCGGCGGCGAGTCGTTCACCGAGCTGTACAAGGGCGCGCCCGCGGACGGGGTGCGGGCCATCGTGCCCGTCCGGGACACCCACGGCGTGGTGATCGGGCTCGTCGGCACCGGGATCGAGCTGCAGAACATCTCCGACGTCGTGGAGGGCCAGCTGCCGTTGATCATCAGCGCCGGTGTGGGCACGCTGCTGCTGGCCATCGGCGGGGCGTTCCTGGTGAGCCGAAGACTCCGGCGGCAGACCCGCGGCCTGGCGCCGGACGAGTTGGCCCGGATCAACGAGCACCACGAGGCGGTGCTGCACGCGGTGCGCGAGGGCGTCCTCATCATCGGGCCGGACCGTCGCCTGATGCTCGCCAACGACGAGGCGCGCCGGCTGCTCGACCTGCCGCCGGACGCGGAGCAGCGGCATGTCACCGAGCTCGGCCTGGATCCGCGGACGGCGGCGCTGCTGGCCTCGGGGCGGCCCGCGACGGACGAGGTGCACCTGTCCGGCGACCGGATGCTCGCGGTGAACGTGCGCCCGACCCCGGGACTCAGCGGCCGCCAGACCGGCACGGTGATGACGCTGCGCGACTCGACGGAGCTGGCGGCGCTGTCCGGGCGGGCGGAGGTCGCGGGCCGCCGGCTGCATCTGCTGTACGAAGCGGGCGTGCGCGTCGGCACCACGCTGGACGTGGCGCGGACGGCGGAGGAGCTGGCGGAGGTGGCGGTGCCGCGCTTCGCGGACTTCGTCACGGTGGAGCTCCTGGATCCGGTGCTGCGCGGCGAGGAACCCTCGGGCGCGTACACGGAGATGCGGCGGGCGGCCCTGTCCGGGATCCGGGCGGAGAATCCGCTGCAGCCGGTGGGCGACGTGATCCGGTTCGTGGTGCCGACGACGCCGATGGCGGTGGCGCTCGACAGCGGGCGGGCGGTCCTGGTGGCGGATCTGCCCACGGCGGACGGCTGGCGCGCGCAGGATCCGGAGGGCGCGGCGCAGGCGCTCACGTACGGTCTTCACTCGCTGATCACCACGCCGCTGCAGGCCCGTGGTGTGGTCCTGGGCATGGCGAACTTCTGGCGGGCGGACGCACCGGAGCCGTACGGCGAGGAGGACCTGTCGTTCGCGGAGGAGCTGGCGGCCCGGGCGGCGGTCTCGATCGACAACGCCCGCCGGTTCACCCGAGAGCACACGATGGCGGTGGCGCTCCAGCGCAGCCTGCTGCCGCGGGCGCTGCCGGAGCAGAACGCGGTCTCGGTCGCCTCGCGGTATCTGCCGGCGGAGGCGGGCGTGGGCGGTGACTGGTTCGACGTGATCCCGCTGCCCGGCGCGCGGGTGGCGCTGGTCGTCGGGGACGTGGTGGGGCACGGCGTGCACGCGGCGGCGACGATGGGGCGGCTGCGCACCGCGGTGCTGAACTTCTCGACGCTCGACCTGCCGCCGGACGAGCTGCTCGGCCACCTCGACGAGCTGATCGACCGGATCGACCGGATCGACCAGGCCGTCGAGACGGACGAGGACGGCGAGCCCGGCGCCGGCTCTCGGGCCGGGATCACCGGCGCGACCTGCCTGTACGCGGTCTACGACCCGACCGACGGGCGCTGCACGATGGCGAGTGCGGGGCATCCGGGCCCGGCGCTGGTGCATCCGGACGGCCGGGTCGAGTTCCCCGAGGTGCCGGCGGGGCTGCCGCTGGGTGTGGGCATCGGCGGGGTGCCGTTCGAGTCGGTGGAGCTGTCGCTGCCGGAGGCGAGCCGGCTCGTGCTGTTCACGGACGGTCTCCTGGAGGACCGGGGCCGGGACTTCGAGACCGGTCTGCGGCTGCTGGAGGACGCCCTGGCGAGTCCGGCCCGCACGCCCGAGCAGACCTGCGCGGACGTGCTCGCGGCGCTGTTGCTGCCGTCGCCGAGCGACGACATCGCGCTGCTGGTCGCGGAGACCCGGCTGCTGGAGGCCGGGCGGATCGCGCGGTGGGACGTGCCGGCGGATCCGGCGGCCGTGGGACGGGTCCGCCAGGCGGCGTCGGCGCAGTTGGCCGCGTGGGGTCTTGACGCCATCGTGTTCACGACGGAACTGATCCTGAGCGAGCTGGTCACGAATGCGATCCGGTACGGCGGGGAGCCGATCCGGGTGCGGCTGCTGCGCGACCGGGGTCTGATCATCGAGGTCTCGGACAGCTCCAGCACCTCGCCGCACCTGCGGTACGCGGCGACGACCGACGAGGGCGGGCGCGGGCTGTTCCTGGTGGCGCAGCTCGCCGAGCGGTGGGGGACGCGGTACACGGAGCGCGGCAAGGTGATCTGGGCCGAGATGGAGCTGGGCGGCGGGAACGGGGGGCCGGAGGGGCCGGTGCCGGATCTGGACGCGCTGGAGAGCCTGGCCTGGTGACGACCGCCAGGATTCCGCCATAAGTTACCGGGCGGTTTGTCGTGACTTCGCATGCTCACGCCAGTAGAACAAGCTCCCATTCGGTCGAGCGTGAGGAAGGTCACATGCGTGACTCCACCTTGCACAACGAGCAATCTCAGGGCGTCTCACGACGAAAAATCATCACTGGAACAGGTTCTATTCTCGGCGCGGCAGCGCTGACCGGTCCCCTCGTCCCGACGACCGCACAAGCCGCGCAGGCCGGCCAAGCCGCGGCCCCGGCGCTCGCGTCCGGCGACCGCGTCCCCGTACTGGTGATCGGCACCGGGTACGGCGGCTCCGTCGCCGCGCTGCGCCTCGCGCGGGCCGGCGTCGACGTCCACATGGTCGAGATGGGCATGGCCTGGGACACCCCCGGTTCGGACGGGAACATCTTCGCCAACACGACCCGTCCCGACCACCGGTCCTTCTGGCTGCGCACCCGCACGAAACAGCCGCTCAGCCAGTTCCTCGGCTTCCCCCTCGACAAGGACATCCCCTGCTACACCGGGATCCTGGACGCCGAGGAGTTCGCCGGCATCACCGTCTACCAGGGCCGCGGCGTCGGCGGCGGCTCACTCGTCAACGGCGGCATGGCGGTCACGCCGCGGCGCGAGAACTTCGCGGCGATCCTCCCGTCCGTGAACGCCGACGAGATGTACGGCGTCTACTACCCGCGCGCCAACGCCGGTCTCGGCGTCTGGGCCGTCGACCCCGCGTGGTGGGAGAGCGCGGACTGCTACCAGTACGCCCGCGTGGGCCGCAAGCACGCCCAGCGGTCCGGCTTCCCGTTCGTCTTCGTGCCCAACGTGTACGACTGGGAGTACATGAAGCAGGAGGCGGCCGGCGCCGTGCCGCGCTCGGCGCTGGCGGGCGAAGTCCTGTACGGCAACAACCACGGCAAGAAGACGCTCCAGAAGACCTACCTGGCCCAGGCCCGCGCCACCGGCCGGGTCACGATCTCACCGCTGCACAAGGTCACCACGGTCACCCCGGCGGCCGGCGGCGGGTACACCGTCCTGATCGACCAGCTCGACACCGGCGGGGGCGTCACGGCGACCAAGACGGTGACCGCGGACCGGGTCTTCTTCGCCGCGGGCAGCGTCGGCACCAGCAAGCTGCTGACCCGCCTGAAGGCCACCGGCGCGCTGCCGGGGCTCAACGACGAGATCGGCAAGGGCTGGGGCGACAACGGCAACGTGATGTGCGGCCGCGCCAACCACATGTGGGACCCGACCGGCAAGCTCCAGTCGTCCATGCCCACCGCCGGCATCGACAACTGGGCCGCCGGCGGCGCGTTCGCCGAGGTCGCGCCCCTGCCGACGGGGATCGAGACCTACGCCTCGTTCTACCTGTCGATCACCAAGAACCCGAGCCGCGCGCAGTTCTCCTGGAACGCGGCGGCGAACCGCGTGGAGCTGAGCTGGCAGACCGCGTGGAAGCAGACGTCCATCGACGCGGCCAAGACCATCTTCGACAAGATCAACGCGAAGGAGGGCACGATCTACCGCACCGACCTGTTCGGCGCGTACAAGATCTGGGGCGACCACCTGACATACCACCCGCTCGGCGGCGCGGTGCTGAACCGGGCCACCGACAACTACGGTCGGCTGCACGGCCATCCGGGCCTGTACGTGATCGACGGCGCGCTGATCCCCGGCAACACCAGCGTGAACCCGTTCGTGACCATCACGGCCCTCGCTGAACGGAACATCGAGCACATCGTCGCCGCCGATCTGTGACAGGCGGTCAATGCCCGGGCAGTACGCACACGGTGTCGAGGCCGAGGACGTGGTTGAGCCGGCCGAACGCCAGCCAGGAACCGATGCTCATGGTCAGCTCCACGATCTCGGTCTGGCTGTACTGCCCGGTCATCCGGGCCCAGAACTCCTCGTCGAGAGCGTGGTGGTCGAGCGCGTACCGCTCGGCGTACTCGGCGGCGAGCCGGGTCCGCTGGTCGAAGGCGTCGGTCGTGCGCCAGTCCGTCACCGCCTCGGCGAACTCCTCCTCGACCTTCTCCCCGTCCCGTTCGGTGCGCCAGTCCAGGCAGAACGCGCAACCGTTGATCTGCGCGATGCGCAGCCGGGCGGCCTCGAACTCGCGCAGCCCCAGGGTGGTGTGCTCGTAGACGGAGAGCGAGAAGTTCGACGCGGCCAGGCCGATGCCGGGGACCATCTCGCCCCAGACGTACAGGATGGGGTCCTTGCCCTCGGGGATGTCGATGTTCATGACTGCTGCTTCCTTCCCAGTGTGCCGACGGCGGGGCGGAGCGGGACGTCCAGGGCGTCGTACAGCCCGGGCGGGGCGTCGGCGAGCCAGTCCAGCGCGCCGACCAGCCGGCCGACGGCGGTGGCATTGCCGCCCGCGGAGCGGTTCGCGCCCTCGTCGACGGCCTCGACGGTCACCTCGATGCGCGGCCGGCCCTCGATGATCACGCGATGCGCCCCGTCCCCGTTGGGCGGCGCGGGCCAGTCGGGGGCGCAGGACGGGTGGATGCGGGTGATGTGCTCGATGACGATGCGGGGCTCGCCCGCGACGACGCCCTGCACCTCGAAGCGGACCGCGCCCTGCGTGCCGGCCTCGAACGTGCCCATGGTGCGAGTGGTCACCGTGGTGTCCAGCGGGCGGCGCAGCAGCGTCTCGCGGATCTCGTCGAGCTCGACGCCGAGCGCGCGGGCCATCAGCCGGATCTGCCCGCCCCAGACCATGGTCGGCACGGAGGGCAGGAGCATCGGGGGCTCGTACTCCATGGGGTGCCCCATGCCGATGAGATCGCGGACGGACTCCTCCTGCTCGTACGTGGAGTAGTCGAAGATCTCCTGGCAGCGGATCGCGTCGACGGTCGTGCCGAGCCCGCTGATCAGCAGCGGCAGCACGTCGTTGCCCCAGCCGGGGTCGACGCCCGAGACGAACAGCGATCCGCCGCCCTCCGCGACAGCCGCCTCGACCGGGTCCCGCCACTCCGCCGGGGCGCTGCGGGGGTCGTACAGCGGGTACAGCGCGGGCGTCACGACCACCGCGCCGTGCCGGATCGCCCGTACGACGTCGGCCAGGGCCTCGTCGGGCCGCAGGTCGCCGGAGGCGGCGTAGACCACGGCGCGCGGCCGGCCGGCCAGCACGGCGGCCACGTCGTCGGTGGCCTCGACGCCCAGTTTGCCGTCGAGACCGGCGAGTTCGGCCGCGTCCCGGCCCACCTTGGCGCGGCTGTGCACCAGTACGGCATCGAGCCGGAGCGCCGGATGGGCCGCGACGGCCCGGATCGCGGCGCGGCCGACATTGCCCGTTCCCCACACCACCGTGGAAATCATGCGCGGAGGGTAGCGGCGGAGGGCGGAGGTTCCCAGAGTCGTGCGGCGGAGAATTCGGGGGGGCGTGGGGGTGCGGTGTACGGGCGCGGCGTGCCCGGGATTCGGATCATTCACACCAAGAGGTGTGTATAGGGTGTCGAAGCAGATTCGTTTCCCTTCCTCGATCTTCCTCGATCTTCCTCGATCTTCCTCGATCTTCCTCGCTTCCTGGAGAGTCATCGGTGACCGTCGCGCTCGACCCGTCCGAGACCACCGCAGTCCCGTCCCCGTCCGAAGAGTGGGTGGAGCCGGCCGCTCGGCCCGTGCCCGAGGTCATCGTGCGCGACGCCCGGGAGTTCGGGATCTACGCCCGGACCGGCGGCTGGGCGTTCGCGCTCAAGGTGGCGCGCAGCGTGCGGCCGGGCGGGCAGTCCGCCGCGGACTCCCCCAAGGTCTCGGCGAAGGCGTTCGGCGAGCTGGCCGGCTGCTCGGCCGAGCGCGTGATGCGCTACTACAAGGCCTGGGACACGGCCGCCGACGACGGTCTGGTGCCGCAGTTCGAGGCGCTGACGCCCGGCGAGGACGTCGAGCTCCCGGACGCCGACGTCTGGCTGTCGTACTACGCCTCCCGCTCCAGCGCCTCGTCCGTGCGCGGCCATGCGATCACGGCCGCCGCCGAGGCGGAGGGCATCCGGCCGACGAAGGCCCTTGAGGTCGCGGAGAACCCGACGGCCCTGCGGGCGGCGATCCTCGCCGACCCGGGCACCGCCGAGGCCGCCCGCACGGCCCTCCTCGACCGGATGAAGGAGGACTCGGCGCTGCAGACCGAGATGGCCCGCGCCATCGCTCGCACCGACGTCCTGAAGAAGGCGGTGGCGGAGGAGAACAAGGCGGCGGACCGGATCGGGTACGTCCGCCAGATCGTCGAGAACGGCCAGATCCGCACGCCCGCCGGGCAGACGGTGGACGCCCCCGCGGAGTTGCGCGCGGAGGCGGAGCGGCACCTGTCGCTGATCGACGAGCTCGACGACTCGGAGCAGGCCGGCGAGTGGGCCGGTGAGGCGTACCAGGCGGTCAAGGGTCTGGTCGTGCGGGCCGTCGAGGAGGACCCCGAACTCCGGGTCCAGGAGCGGCGGACGAAGTTCTACAGCAGCCTGCAGAAGGCCACGAAGGTCTTCGAGGAGCTGACGTTCGACGACGCGGCGGAAGTCGACGCGATCTACGAGGACGACATGGTCCAGCGTCTGGAGGCGCTGCAGCAGGCCATCGCGACCTGCATCACCGCGCTGCGCAAGTCGTCGCCCGCGACGGAGTGAGGGCCGCTCTTGCTCCTCGGCTCGGCCCGGGGCTCAGCTCCGGGCCTCGGCAGCCACGGCGGACTCGGCGCTCCGCGCGATGCGGGCGAGGGTGGTGCGCATCCCGGCCCGGTTGAGCGCGATCCGGCGGGCCGGGTTCGACCCGGCGAAGACCGTCCCGAGGGCGTCGGCGACCTTGGCGGCGCCGCCGCCGATCCGCAGGTCCTGCCAGAACTCGGTGACCCGGGTCCCGGTGCCCTCCGGCTCGAAGCGGTAGCCCCAGCGGGCGATCGGCAGCCCGAAGACGCCGACGTCGAAGGTGAATTCACGGTCCTGGCGGGCCTGCGTCACCCGTCCGACCGTAAACCAGAGGAACGGCCCGCGCCGGTTGAACCCGACGAACCGCATCCCGGCCTTGGCCGGCGGCCGCGCCACCCAGACGGACCGGCACTCGGGGCTCCATCGCCCCATGTTCCGCAGATCCGACACGAGCCGGTAGACGGTCTCCGGCGGCGCGTCCACGACGGTGCTCTCCTCCAGGCTCCACTGCCGCTCCATAGCCCGACTCCCCTTCTCGCCATGCCTCCGTACGAACTTACCGGCAAGTAGGGTATCGGCGGAAGGGCGCTGGGCGTCAGGCTTCGCGGTCGACCTTCGGCGTCCCGCCGCGCCAAAGCGCCTCGATCTCCGCGGCGCGCCGCGCGTGCGTGGCGGCCTCGTCCGTGCGGCCGAGGAGTCGGGCGAGGTCGGCGAGGGTGCGGGCGACGGGCGGGATCGCCACGCTGAAGCCGGCGGAGGGCGGCGCCGCGTCCCGGTACGGGAGGAGTGCGGCGTACAGCTCTTCGGCGCGGGGCCGGTCGGCGAGCGCGACGACCGTCGCGGCGCGGAAGGTCGCGAAGACCTTGAAGAAGTAGTCCGGGCGCAGCGGGGCGGCCCGCTCCAGGAGCGCGCGGGCCTCATCGAGCTCCCCCGCCGCGCACAGCGCGGCCGCGAGCACGTCGGCCGTCATCGGCCCGTACGCGTCGGCGAGCCGCCGGGCCTGCGGCAGGAAGTCGCCGAGCCGTCCCTGGGTGAAGCGGACGGTGGCCACGGCGACCTGATGGAAGCCCTCAGCGTGCGGGGAGCCCTGACGAGCCATCAGGTCTGTGGCCTCGGCGTAGCGCCGCTCGGCATCGGCCCAGCGCCCCTCGACCGCGGCGCGCGTGGCCCGGGCGGTCTCGCCGACCACGAGCGGTCCGGGCATCCGGTACGCACGGGCGAGATCCGCAGCGGCGTCGAGCCGGCGGTACGCGCCCTCGACGTCGCCCTCGACGGCCGCCACCGTCGCCTGGACGAACGAGCCGTACCAGCGGAAGGCCGGCAGGTCGTGGGCGGCGGCCAGTTCGACGAGCTGCGCGGAGTGCTCCGCGAGCGCGCGGGGGTCCCGTTCCGCATCGCTCTCGCGCACGAGCGCCGCGAGCGCGCGCGCCCGCAGGCCGACGTCGTCGGCCAGGTCCAGCGCCTCGGCGGCCGCCGCCCGGACGTCCGGGTCGCTCAGGTCGGAGCGCTCGGCGCAGAGCGCCAGGAGCAGCCCGCAGCGGTCGGCGGGGGCGAGCCCGGGGAAGGCCAGGGCGCGGCGGAGCAGCGCGACGAGGGGTTCGTCGACGACCCCGTACGGCCGCGTCTGCCACGGGGTCGGCTCGGACCAGGCGGTGAGCGCCCGCACGAGCAGGTCCTCCCGCCCGGTGCCGGCGGCGTGCTCGATCGCCTGCTGTTGGGTGGCGCGGGCCGCCATGACGGCCCCTGCGCGCACTTGCGCACGGAGCAGGCGACCGAGGAGGGCGATGCGTTCGGCGTCTCGATCGGCGGCAGCGGTGGCGTAGCCGGGTGTCGCCGCAGCGGTCGGGGCGGGCGCGACGGACCTGTCGGGCCCGACGGACGGGTCCGGCGCGGGGATCCGGTCGAGTACGGCAGACCGAGCGAGCTCAGGGACCCCGTCGACCGCAGCGGACCCGTCGAGCACGGGGATGCGGTCGGACGCGGGGATGCGGTCGAAGCAGTCGCGGGCGGTGGTGAGGAGTTCGGCCGCCGTGTCGTGGGCGTAGCGCGCTTCGGCGAGTTCGGCGGCGCGCAGACAGTAGTGCACGGCCTTGGCGGCGGTCGCGGATCCGGCGGCGCGCGCGAAGTGGTGGGCGAGCGCGGACACGTCGCCGGGCGTCAGCTTCTCCAGGCTCGCCGCGATCCTGCCGTGCAGCCGGGCGGCGCGCAGTCCGCTCAGGTCGGCGAGGAGGGTGTCCCGTACCAGCGCGTGGGCGAACCGCACCTGTTCCGGAGCGGGTTCGGTCAGCAGCCCGGCGAGAATGCCCGCTTCGAGGGCGGCGAGCACGTCGTCCTCGTCGGAGTCGCCGGAGGCGACGAGCAGGTCGACGGAGGTCTCGCGGCCGGCGACTGCGGCCAGCCGCAGCACGGACACCGCGCTCTCGGGCAGTCGGGCGAGTCGGCGACGCAATACGTCCCGTACGCCTTCGGGGACCTCGGAGAGCGCGACGAGCGCGCCCTCGCCGGCCAGCAGGCGGGCGGTCTCGCGGACGTAGAAGGGGTTGCCGCCGGTGCGCTCGGTGAGCGCGGCGACAGTCTCGGCGTCGACGGACGGCACCCCGGCCGCCTCGACGACCGCGGCGACGGCGGCCTCCGGCAGTCCGGGCAGCGGCAGCCGGAGCGGCGCGTGCCGGGCGAGCACGGCGAGCCGGTCGGCGAGCCTGCCGTCGGTCTCGTGCGGCCGGTGGGCGGTGACGAGGAGCAGCCGGGAGCCCGGGGGCAGGTCGGCGAACCCGCCGAGGACCGCGAGGGTCTCGGCGTCGGCCCAGTGCAGGTCGTCGAGGAGTACGGCGAGGGGGCGCGCGCGGGCGGCCTCGGCGAGCCACTGCCAGATCTCGCGGTGGAGCCGGAACCGCCCGGCATCCACGTCCCGTTCCGCTTCCCCGGTACGGGCGTCGTCGGCGAGGAGCGGGGCGAGGATCCGGGCCGTCGCGGGCGAGGGCGGCACGGCGGCGGCGACGGTACGGAGCATCTCGACCCACGGCCACGCGGGCGGCGCGCCCTCGGCGTCGGTGGCCCGCCCGACGGCGACCAGCCATCCGTCCGCCTCCAGCCGAGCGGCGAGCCGCTCCAACAGCGCGGACTTCCCAAGCCCGGCCTCGCCGGTCACGAGCGCGACAGCGGGCCCAGCGACGGCCGCGCGCCGAGCGACCTCGAGGAGCAGCCCCAACTCCACGTCACGGCCTACGAAGAGGGGGTCGGGGGTGGGAGTGGCTGAAAGGGCAAGGGCGGCGGGGGCAAGGACCGAGGCAGGGCCGGCGGCCGCGGCAAAGCCGCCGACCGGGGCAAGAGGGGCTGCCGGCGGAGGGGTCCGGGTGTCGGCCGGGCGTGGCGTCTGCCGCGCCACGGGCTGTTCGGCCGGCCGTGCCTGCGGTCCTACGCCGGGCTGCTCCTCCGGCTCGCCCGCAAGCCGTTCCTCCGCCCCTCGCGCGAGTCGCTCCTGCGGCCCCACCACGAACCGTTCCTCCAGCCCCTCCGCGCGGCGTTCCCCCCGCCCTTCCGCAACGCGGGTCGCCGCGCGGAGGAGTTCCGTGCGGCCGGCAAGGATCGCCGCTTCCAGGTCGGTCAGGGCCGGGCCCGGGTCAAGGCCGACTTCCTCCGCGAGGTAGGCGCGCGCCGCGCGCAGGGTGGTCAGGGCGTCGGCCTGGCGGCCTCCTGCCCAGAGGGCGAGGGCGTGCAGGCGCCAGGCCTCCTCGCGCAACGGCTCGTCGCGGGTGAGGAGTTCGGCGTCCGGTACGGCCGCGGCGACGTCCCCCGTGCGCAGCGCGGCCGCGACGTGGGACTCGCGGGCTACGAGGCGCAGTTCGTGGAGGCGGGCGATTTCGGGGGCGGCCCAGGTCTCGTCGGCGAACTCCGCGTAGGCGGGGCCCTGCCACAGGGCGAGCGCCTCGGCGAGCGAGTGGAGTGCGGCGTCCGGGGCGACGGCGCCCGCGCGGGCGTCGTGCAGCAGGCGCTCGAACCGCCGGGCGTCGACCGCGTCGTCGGGGAGCCGCAGGGCGTAGCCGGGCGGGGCGCTGACGAGCAGGGTGGCGGGGGTGCGCGGGGCGCGGTCGGGTTCGAGGAGGCGGCGGAGGTTGGACACGTACGCCTGGAGGGACGTCAACGCCCGTGCGGGCGGCGCTCCTTGCCAGATCTCCTCGATCATCCGGTCGACGGAGACGACCCGGCCGCCCTCCGCCGCGAGCAGCGCGAGGACGGCGCGCTGCCGCCGGCCGCCGAGCGGGATGGGAACGCCGTCCCGGTCGGCCCCGAAGGGACCGAGCACACGTATGCACACCTTCACGCGCCACAAGGGTACGGCGGTGGCTTCCAAGTCGTCTCCAAGTCGCGCCGAGTGATCGCCAAGTGGGTTCCAGGAGGGCCGGGCCAGTCTTCTTCCCATGAACTCGACTCTTCGCCACGAGACCTTCTCCGCCCCGACCGCCGCCCGACGTGAGAGCGGTGCCGTCGTGAAGCGCGTCACCACCTGGCTGGCCGCGCTCGGCGGCGCCTTCATCCTGTACATCGGCCTCAGCTACCTGATCGCGCCGGAGTCCGTCGTCAGCGGGTTCGGCGTGCCGACCTGGCCCGTGGACGAGGGCACGGCCTTCTTCGCGATCAAGGGCGTACGCGACGTCGCGAGCGGCCTGGTGATCTTCGCGCTCCTGCTGACCGGTCAGCGCAAGGGCCTGGGCTGGGCGATGCTGGCGCTCGCCTTCGTGCCGGCCGGCGACATGACGATCGTGCTGAGCAACGGCGGCCCGGCGGCAGCGGCGTTCGGCATCCACGGCCTGACCGCCGCGCTGGTCGCCCTCACCGCCGGCCTGCTGCTGCGCGAGCGTCCCGCCGGGTCGCGCTCCTGAGCGGCTACTCCGGGACGGGGTCCCGGAACCCTCGCCGGCGGGCCGCACCCGGCCGGCAGCGCAGCAGGCGCGCGACGACCAGTCGCGCGCCTCGGCGCGCGCCGTGCCGGTGCAGGGCCTGCACGGCGTACGTGGAACAGGTGGGCGTGTAGGGGCAGCACGCCGGCAGCGCCGGGCTCACCTCGGTGCGGTAGTGCCGCACGGCGCCGTAGAGCGCCCCCGCCACCCGCCCTGCGGGCCGCGGCGCCGCCGGGTCGGCGTCGTGCCGCGCGGTCGCCCGGGCCGGCCGCACCAGCGCCGTGAACAGCGCGGTCAGCGCGAAGATCGAACAGCAGGGGCCGCTCGCCGCGCAACTGTCCATCACCCCGGCGCAGCACCCCTCCTCGCCGCTCTCGCTCCGCTTCCTCTTCCGCCCCGCATACCTGCGTCGCCCCTGCTGACCCGCCATCTCCGACTCCTCCCCGTCGGCCCGGATCATACGTGGCGGCCAGGATCCTCCCCCGGCACGCGGTGGGGCAGGGCAGAGGGCCGGGCGGCCGTCCGGGACCCGGGCATGAGGCAGGGCCGCGCTCGCTCCAGCGCGGCCCTGCCGGTTCAGCGGACCCACGGGTTACTTCACGTTGATGGCCTTCCAGGCCGTCGCGACCGCCGTGTACTCCGCGCTGGTCGCGCCGTACAGGTCGCTCGCCGCCTGGAGGGTCGCCGTGCGGGCGCCCTTGTAGTCGGTGGACGAGGTCATGTACGTGGAGAGGGCCTTGTACCAGATCTTGTACGCCTTGACCCGGCCGATGCCCGTGACGGTGGAGCCGTCGAAGGTCGGGGAGTCGTAGCTGACGCCGTTGATCGTCTTGGCGCCGCTGCCCTCGGAGAGCAGGTAGAAGAAGTGGTTGGCCGGGCCCGACGAGTGGTGGACGTCGAGGCGGCCGACGTTGCGGTCCCAGTAGTCGGCGGAGCTGCCGTCGCGGCTGGGCTTGTCCATGTACCGCAGCGGGGTGCCGTTGCCGCGGATGTCGATCTTCTCGCCGATCAGGTAGTCGCCGGCGTCCGAGGTGTTCGCCGCGAAGAACTCCACCGAGGTGCCGAGGATGTCGGAGGTGGCCTCGTTCAGGCCGCCCGACTCGCGGCTGTAGCGCAGCCCGGCGGTGGCGGCGGTCAGGCCGTGGGTCATCTCGTGGCCGGCCACGTCGAGGGAGGTGAGCGGCTTGGCGTTGCCCGCACCGTCGCCGTACGTCATGCAGAAGCACTGGTCGGACCAGAAGGCGTTGACGTACGCGTTGCCGTAGTGGACCCGCGAGTACGCGGCCGCGCCGTCGCCGCGGATGCCGTTGCGGCCGAGCTCGTTCTTGTAGAAGTCCCAGGTGACGGCCGCGCCGTAGTGGGCGTCGACACCGGCGGTCTGACGGTTCGTGGGCGTGCCGTCGCCCCAGACGTCGTCGGCGTCCGTGAAGAGAGTGCCGGTGCCGTTGGTGCCGCCGTTGAGGTCGTACGTCTTGTGGCCGCCGCGCACGGTGTCGGTCAGCGTGAACGAGGGGGCGGTGTCGAGGGTGACGGCGCCGCTGTACTGGCTGGTGCCGGAGCCCGTCTCGATGGCCTCGTACGCGTGCAGCTGCTTGCCGGTGGCGGCGTCCGTGATGACGTGCCGCTCGCTCGGGGTGCCGTCGGCCTGGACGCCCGTGACGACGGTCTCCCAGGCGAGGACGGGCTTGCCGGTGGCGGCCCAGATCACCTTGCGGGCGGAGGTCGCGGCGGCGTTCTTCTCCTCGGACGCGGCGACCGCGGACTTCTTCGCCGTGGCGGCCGGCACCGCGGCCTGGGTGCCGGCGACGGATATACGGGCACCGGTCGCCTTGGTGGTGGAGCGGGCGCCGTTCTTCTTCTGGTGCACGACGAGGTCGCCGCCGAGGACGGGCAGGCCCTCGTACGTGCGCTCGTAGCGCGTGTGGACGGTGCCGTCGGCGTCCTTGACGACGTCCCGGGCGACGAGGGCCTCCTGCTCGGAGAGACCGATCGCGCGCGCGGTCGCGGCGGCGCCGGCCTGCGCGCCCTTGAGCGCGGCGGTGCGCTCGGGGGCGGACAGGGCCACGGCGGTGGCCGCTGCCTCACGGTTCGCCGCGGTGGCGCCGGTGGTGCCGGCGGTGGCCGATCCGCTCTGGATGCCGACGACGACCATGGCGGCCGAGGCGATCAGGGCGGCGGCGCGTGCGGTTCGCGCACGCTTCGGGGCGGCGGTGGGGATCTGCTGCGAGGACTGCTGGCGGGTCAACGCGGGCTCCTTCGCTGAATGTGTGGGGGATGGGTCAGCGGCAGGAGCGTGCCACCTATCGACCTTGTTTGACAGGTCTGCAACAAGAATTTGACCATGACTTGTCCGTTGGGTGGCCAACAGTGTCCGATATACGGGGCGTTGGGGGCCTACAGGGCGGTGCGCGCCTCGCCCGCGTCGCCCCCGTCGTTCACGTTCCAGACGGCCGGCAGGTCCGCGCCGCACACGGCGCACACGAAGAAGTCGTCCCGCACGACATTGCGCTCCCGGCAGGACACGCAGCGCCGGAACACGATCGGGTGCGTGAAGTCGTCCGGCCGGTCGCGCCGCTCGAACCCCGCCCGGTCCAGGGCCTCGCCGACGGCCTGCCAGGAGTACAGGTCAGGGCAGTAGCCCGTGGACAGGTTGCTCACCTCCGTGACCGCCCAGCGCCCGCCGCCCGATCCCGTACGACCGAAGGCCATCTCCCCCGCCGCGAGGACGGACGCCCCACCGGCGCACGCCACATGCTCACTGCGGCGCGGGGCCAGGCGCAGCAGCCCGTCCGTGCCGACCACGTACGTGAACGGCTCGTCCCACTCTCCCGGCGCGCGCCCCGCGGCCCAGGCCTCGAAGTCTGCGGCCGAGGCGACGGCGCACCCCCGGCCGCCGGGCCCGGTCCCGTCCGCCAGGTCGGCGGGCCCGGTGTACGGGTACGTGCGGACCAGCGGCGTACCGATCCGCGCCGGCCAGTCGGGGCGGAAGCGGGTGACGAAGTCGTCGAAGTCCTCGCTCAGGAAGGCCGGGTCGGCGGGCTTCAGGCGGAGCTGTTTGCGCGCGTCCGCCGCCCACACCTCGAACTCCGTGATCGTTCCCACGGCCGGCCAGCGTCGCGCGTCGGTCCGGGGCAGGAGGACAACGTCCACGAAGCCGCCGACGGCGAGTCCCACGTCGACGAAGATCCCGATCGCGCCCGGATTCGGGACGCGCACCACCGTGCCGGTCAGCGGCTGCCCGTGGCGCAGCCCGCGCCGGATCCGGAGCCACTGGGCGTCGGTGATCACGGCAGGCAGTATGGCCCGACAACCCTTCTCCGTCGCAAGCCAGTTCAGGGGCTGTCTGTGCGGACCCGTAGACTCGCGGTCCTCCGGACCGGCCGGCAAGGGCCGGTCGCCCTCCCCAGGAAGTGCGCTCACACCATGAACACGCTCGAATCCAGTGCTCCGATCTACTACCGCCTCGTCAAGGAGCGGGGGGACGTGCCCGCCGAGGTGCGCCGGACCGCCGAACAGATCCATGCGGACCTCGGCCGTGTGTTCACCCTTCCGCCACTGGGCCGGCCGGCGGACATACACCGCTGATCGCGAGGAGACATGATGACCGACCCCGTCCACCCGTCGTACCCGCTCCGCACGGAGCGGCTGGCGCTGCGTCCGGTGCGCGTCAACGATCTCGACGCCATCCACGCGCACCGCTCGCTGCCCGAGGTCGCGCGGTATCTCCCGCACGAGCCGCACACGCGGGACATGACCGCCGACACGCTCGAGCGCGTGATCGCCGGGGCGGCGCTGACCGAGCCCGGGAACTGGCTCGACCTCGCCGTCGAGGACGCGTCGGGGCGGGTCGTCGGCGAGGTGCTGCTCAAGCGTGACGCCCAGCCGCTGACCGGAGAGATCGGCTTCGCGTTCCACCCGGACGTGCACGGGACGGGCATCGCGACGGAGGCGGTCGCCGCGGGGCTCGACCTCGCGTTCGGCAGTTTCGGATGGCACCGGGTGATCGGGATCTGCGATGTGCAGAACACCCCTTCGGCCGCGCTGATGCGGCGCATCGGGATGCGGCTGGAGGGGGTGTGGCGCAAGGACTGCTTCGAGAAGGAGCGCTGGAACAACTCCCAGCAGTTCGCGGTGCTCGCCTCGGAGTGGCGCGCGACCCCGCCGCCGTCGGCGGGCGAGCGGGCGGTCGACGAGGCCACCCGCGCGTTCTTCGCGGCCTTCACGCGCCTGGCGGGCGAGCCGGTGGACCTGGACGCGGCACGGCGGGTCCTCGCGAAGGGGGCGGTGATCGAGCGGGTCGCCGAGGACGGGACGGTGGACCGGACGGACGTGGACGGCTTCCTCGCGCCTCGCGTGGCGCTGCTGAACGGCCCGTCGCTGACGGAGTTCCGCGAGGTGGAGGCCGGGTCGACGACGATCGTCGCCGGGGCGCGGGCGGTGCGGACCTCGCGGTACTTCAAGTACGGGGTACGGGACGGCGAGCCGTTCTCCGCGTGGGGGCGGAAGGTGCTGCAGTTCGGCACGACGGCGGCCGGCGACTGGCTCATCGAGTCGCTGACGTGGACGGACGAGCCGGAGCCGACGGCGAGCGCGTAGGGCCCTCTCAGGCGGCCGCGCGGGCCCGCAGGGCCGCGACGGCCCAGCCGAGGGCCGGGGCAGGGCTCTCGGGCGCGGGCCAGCCGTTGACGACGGCCAGCAGGCACAGGTACCGCTCCCTGCGCGGGTCCGCAGCGCGTTCGAGGCGGGCGAGCAGGGCGGGGTACGGGTCGGTGGCAGGCTCGTACGCCGGGGTCGCGAGGTCGCGGACGTCGCACGGATCCGTGGCAGCCCCGTACCCCGCGGTGATCCGCGCGACGACCGGCTCCGCCTCCGCCGAATCCGGTGCGATCCCCGCGGCCAGTGCCCGGCCCGCGAGGTCCCGGACCGTGACGACGAGGTCGGGGCGGGGCGGGCTGAGCGGGGTCGCGGACCGGTCGGCGGCGTGATCCTCCGCCAGGGCGCGCAGGACGGCCCGGAAGTCGGGATCCTCGGCGAGTTCGGCGAGTTCGAGCCAGGCCTCGATCTGGTCCTCGCGCGGATCGTCGGGCAGTTCGGGCGTCATCGAGCGGCGGGCGGCTGCCAGTTCGGGAGCGGTGGCCGGCGGCGGGAAGACGGTGTCGATGAAGTCGGCGACGTGTCGGCGTCGTTCGTCCGCGGTGAGCGTGGCGAGTCGGTGCATGAGTTCTGTCTCCTCTTGAGTGGAGCCGCGCCGGGCGACCGCCGTCAACACCGCGCGCCGCAGCCGCAACGTCCGGATCTGCGCCTCCAGCGCGGCGGCGTGGGCCGCGGCGACCTCGGACAGCGTGGCCCTCCGCTCCACGACCTCGCGGATCGTGGGCAGATCGATGCCGAGCTCGCGCAGGGTCCGGACGAGTTCGAGCCGCGCGACGTCGCCGGCCCGGTACCGGCGGTAGCCGCCCGGGCTGCGGTCGACGGGCGGCACGATCCCGAGGTCGGAGTAGTGCCGAACCGTCTTGACGGTGACCCCGGCATGCCGCGCCAGTTCGCCGATGGAAAGGTAAGCATTCCGGTTCATGCCCCCACCTTCCCGTCTCCCCCTACGGGAGACTCAACCCGCTCCCGTCTCAACCCCGTTTTGGATTGTCGGACGATCATCAATACGATCCGGCGATGATCACGAAAAGACGGTGGGCGGCCAGGGTGTGCATCCTGCTCGCTGCCATGGGCGCCGGGCTGGTCCCGGTGGGTGCGGTCGCGGGCGAGCCGGTCGCGAAGGAAGCCCCCAAGGTGGAGTTGGTGCTGGACGTCAGCGGGTCCATGCGGGCCCGCGACATCGACGGGCAGTCGCGCATGGCCGCGGCGAAGCAGGCGTTCAACGAGGTCCTGGACGCCGTGCCGGACGAGGTGCGGCTCGGCATCCGCACGCTGGGCGCGGACTACTCCGGCGACGACCGTAAGCGCGGTTGCAAGGACACCCGGCAGCTCTACCCGGTCGGTCCGCTGGACCGGACCGAGGCCAAGACCGCCGTCGCCACGCTGGCGCCCACCGGCTGGACGCCGATCGGCCCCGCGCTGCTCGGCGCGGCGGAGGACCTCAAGGGCGGTGACGCGACCCGCCGGATCGTGCTCATCACCGACGGCGAGGACACCTGCGCCCCGCTCGACCCGTGCGAGGTCGCCCGCGACATCGCCGCGAAGGGCATCCACCTGGTCATCGACACGCTCGGTCTCGTGCCCGACGCGAAGACCCGGCAGCAGCTGACCTGCATCGCCGAGGCGACCGGCGGCACGTACACCAGCGTGGAGCACACCGACGAGCTGTCCGGCCGGGTCCGGCAGTTGGTGGACCGGGCGGCCGACCCGGTCGTGACGCCGGTGGAGACCCGGGGCGGCCGGCAGTGCGCCGACGCCCCTCAGCTCAAGGCGGGCCTGTACAGCGACCGCGCGTCCTTCGGCCAGCACCGCTGGTACCGGGTCGACGTGCTGCCCGGTCAGGAGCTGCGCGCCTCGTTGACCGTCTCCGCGGACCGCGCCGTGAACAACGACTACGGCGTGATGCTGCGCGCCCTGACCTCCCGGGGCCGGGAGATCGTGCGTGGCTCGGAGGCCGGTCACGGCCGGACCGACGTGATCTCGACGGGCCTGCGCTACCCCAAGGCCCCGGTCGACGGCATCGACTTCGACCCGGACGAGGACGACGCGGAGGCCAAGCCGGCCGCCGAGACGGTCTGCCTGGAGGTCTCCAACTCCTTCGCCGCCCCGCCGTCCGTGAAGACGACGCCCGGCATGCCGGTCGAGCTGACCGTCGACCTGGTCGACGCGCCGGACGAGGCGTCCGACGTGGCCTCGTTCGGGCTCGGCCGGGGCTGGTGGCTGCTCGGCGTGCTCGCGCTCGCCGGTCTGCTCGCCGGCCTGGTGTGGGGCTGGATCTCGCGCTGGCGGATCGCCGTCTGGAGGACGAACTGATGCGTACCGTACGTCCCGTACGTCTTCTGACCGCCGCGCTCCTCGCGGGCGCCGGTCTCCTCGCCACGGCCGCTCCGGCGGCCCTGGCGGACACTCCGACCCCGTCGCCCGACGCGAGCGCCTCCGGCGAGAGCGCGGGCCCCACGGAGGCCGGCACTGCCTTCCGTACCGCCGCCGCGTTCGAGCAGGGTCAGCGGGCCACCGCCGAGGCGTCCACCGGTGACTACCTGTACTGGGTGTTCCCGGCCGACGCCGGCCAGCGGACCACGGTCAAGGCCACGGTCAAGCTGCCCGAGTCCGCCGCCCGGAGCGGCGCGTCGACCTGGCAGATCGACGTCTACGACGGGCTGCGCCGCCGCCAGCCCTGCATGTACGGCATGCAGAAGCGGACGGCGGCGAAGGACGTCGCCGCGGTGGAGCTGGCGTGCACCCTGCGCCCGGTCCGTTCCTGGGCCGACACCTGGGCGAACGACCCGCTGCCGGGCAGCTACTACGTGCGCCTGGCCGTCACCGCCCTGCCCGAGCAGGACCTCGGCCAGCCGATCTCGACGCAGGTCGAGGCCGTCTCGGCCGACGCGGGCGGCGCGTACGCGGTCGACGGCGCGCTCGCCGCCCCGCTGGGGCCCGCCGGCAAGGCGGCCCGTGAGGAGGAGCGGGCGCTGGCGTCGGGCTGGTCGGCGGGCTGGTGGTCCGACCGCTGGATCTGGACCGCCGCGGGCGGGCTGCTCGGCGCGCTCGCGGGCATCGCGGGGTACACGCTCACGCGCGGCCGCGGCCGCCCGTCCCACGTGCCGCCGACGGTCTGACGACCCGACAGCGGTCCGCCTTCGAAAACCGGGCCCGGGGCGGCGCACACGGCGAAAGCCGCGCGCGCCGCCCCGGGCCCTTCGCGTTCCGGGTTCAGCGGCCTTCTGGTTCAGCGGCCTTCGGGTTCAGCGGATTCCGGCCAAAGGATTGACGCGTGCGCCGTACGCGAGAACGTCACAGAAAAATCGTCTCCCCGACACACAGCGACCCCCTCCCCCGTGCCACCCTCCTGGCTGGCACATGTCAACACGCGTAGATCGCGGCGCTCTTGAGCCGGGCGCCACGGTCTGCTCGCTCCGCCCCCGAGAGAGGGACCCCCCATGTTCGCTGCGAAGATAGGCAGATGGAAGGCGCTGGCGGCCGCCCTGTCCGCGGTCCTCGTCGGCCTCGCCCTTCCCACGGTCGTCGCGGCCCCCGCGAGCGCCACGACCAGCCCGTACGACAGCACGTACTACAAGAACGCGATCGGCAAGACCGGCCCGGCGCTGAAGTCCTCCCTGCACACCATCATCAGCAGCCAGAGCAAGATCTCGTACGACGCGGTCTGGAACGCCCTGAAGGTCACCGACCAGGACCCGAACAACAGCGGCAACGTGATCCTGCTGTACAGCGGCACCTCGCGCAGCAAGTCGCTCAGCGGCGGCGCCGTCGGCAACTGGAACCGCGAGCACGTGTGGGCGCAGTCGCACGGCGACATCGGCACCTCGGCAGGCCCGGGCACGGACCTGCACCACCTGCGTCCCGCGGACGTCCAGGTCAACAGCATCCGCGGCAACAAGGACTTCGACAACGGCGGCAGCCCGGTGAGCGGCGCGTCCGGCAGCTACACGGACTCCAACTCGTTCGAGCCGCGCAACGCGGACAAGGGCGACGTGGCCCGCATGATCCTGTACATGGCCGTCCGGTACGAGGGCGACGACGCGTGGGCCGACCTGGAGCCCAACGACTCGGTCTCCAACGGCAGCGCCCCGCTGCACGGCCGCCTCTCGATCCTGAAGCAGTGGAACGAGCAGGACCCGCCCAGCGCCTTCGAGATGCGCCGCAACGACGTCATCTACGGCACGTACCAGGGCAACCGCAACCCGTTCATCGACCACCCGGAGTGGATCGAGTCGATCTGGTAGTCGGACCACTGAGCAGCGCGCTCCGGGCTCCGGGCTCCCCGTCGTCGGCGGGGAGCCCGGAGCTCCGTCACGAGCCGGCGTGCGCGGCGCGGCGGATGGTGGCGTCGACGAGGGCCAGGGCGTCGGCGGCGGTACGGCCGGGGGCGCGGTTCCAGGGGCCGATGAGGTCCGACCAGCCCTGCGCGCGCAGTTCGGTGACGATCCAGGCGGCGGCGCGGTTCATCGTGTCGGCGCTGCCGTATCCGAGCCGGTGGGCGGTGAGCAGCGCGCCGCAGACGCAGCGGGCGCCCCGCGTGTCGCGGAGTCTGTACGGCTGGTTCTGCCAGCCCCATTCGACGAGGACCCGGCGGGCGTAGCCGAGGTGTGTGGAGGGCCGCAGGTCGGCCTGGCCGAGGCGGCGCCAGGCGTGCAGGCGGTCCGGCAGGATCGCGCCGAGCCGGCCGGGCAGCGGCCGTTCGGCGGGCGGGGCGGGCGGCAGCGCGTCGAGGGCCGTGGCGACCAGGCGGTCGACGGGGAGGGACAGCAGGGCGCGCCAGTCCGTGGGGGCCGGCGGCGCAGGCGGAGGCGGCGGCGCGGGGGCGCGGGGAGCGGGTTCGAGGGCCGTGACATCCCAATGGGCGACGAGTTCCTGCCAGGCGGCGGAGTCGTACAGGGCGACCGCTTCGCGGTCGAGAATGTCCGTCGGCGTGGGCACGAGACCTCCATGGAGATTACTCCCCCTCATTTAGGAAGAATGTCGGCTTTGTCGCTTCGGTACTTGAGCGTCGGCCGCACACCACGATGTTTCGGCCGCCGCCGAACGGTTCCGCGCCTACCGTCGTCGACATGACCTCCTCCCTCTCGCCCCTCCTCGTCGACGCCCCCGCCGACGTGCGGGCCGTGCTCGCCGACCCCCGCTTCGGCGTGCCGGCCGCGCCGGTCGACGACACGCCGCCGGGCTCGCTGCGGTGGCTCCGACAGTCCGTCCCCCGATTCGCCAACGGCCCGGTGCACGCGCGCCGGCGGGCGGCGGTCGAGGCATTGCTTGCGGCGCCGGAGCTCACTCCGGAGCGGCTACGGAAGGCGGCCCGGCGACGGGCTCGGGAGGCCCGTCCCGAGGACCTCCCGTACGTCCCGGTGACCACGCTGGCCGCCGTACTGGGCGTGGCGGAGCCGGACCTCGCGCCCGCGGCAGCCGCGACCCGGCTGGTCGCGGCGGCCTACCAGCCCGGCGCGTCCGAGGCCGCCGCGGCGGCGGCCGACGGCGGGGTGGCGACGCTGCTCGATCTGCTCCCGGAGCCCGATCCGGAGCGGGCCGCCCTACTGATCTGCCTGCTGGTGCAGGCCTGCGACGCCACGGCGGGTCTCGTACGGGCGGCGTCCGCGGCTGCGGCTGCGACTGCGACTGCGACTGCGACGCACGACGACCGGACCACGGTGGACGGGCTGGTCGCCAACACCCTGCGCCGGGAGCCGCCCGTCCGCGCGACGCGCCGCGAGGCACTCGCCGACGCGACGGTCGGGGGCTGTCCGGTCGCCCGGGGCACGATGCTGCAACTGGACCTGGCAGCCGCCGAACCGGGCCTGGACCCACTCCCCTTCGGGCACGGTCTGCGCCCCTGCCCCGCCTGGGCGCAGGCACTCGCACTCGCCGGCGGGGTCCTCGACATCCTGAAGCTCACGAAAGCAGGCACAGCATGAACGACATCGACGCCCCCGCCCTCGACCGTTTCGAGGAGTTCCGCGCCCTGCACCGCCCCGGCGCGCCGCTCGTGCTGCCCAACGCCTGGGACCACGCGTCGGCCGCCGCGCTGGCCGCGGCCGGCTTCCGGGCCATCGGCACGACCAGTCTCGGCGTCGCCGCCGCAGCGGGGAAGCTCGACGCGACCGGCGACACGCGGGATGAGACCGTCGCCCTGGCCCGAGGTCTGAGTCGGCTCGACGCACTGATCAGCGTGGACATCGAGGGTGGCTTCGCCAATGACCCGGGCGAGGTGGGCGCGTTGACCGCGGAGCTCGAAGCGCTCGGTGTGGTCGGCGTGAACCTGGAGGACGGGCGGCCGGACGGGTCCCTCGCCGACGCGGAGCACCAGTGCGCCGTGATCCGTGCGGTGAAGCGGGAGGCCCCCGCGCTGTTCCTGAACGCCCGCACCGACACGCACTGGCTCCCGGGCCACACCGCGCAGACCGAGGCCCGGATCCTGGCGTACCAGGAGGCGGGCGCGGACGGCGTGTTCGTCCCCGGGCTCCAGGACCCGTCGGCGATCGCCGGACTCACCGCGAGCCTGCACGTCCCGCTGAACGTGCTCCACTCCCCCGGCGGCCTCTCCCTGCCGGATCTCGCCGGACTCGGGGTGCGCCGGGTGAGCACCGGTTCGCTGCTCTTCCGCTCGGCGCTGCACGCCGCCGTCGTCGCGGCCCGGTCCGTCGCGGAGAGCACGCCCACGGCGACGGACGGCCTGCCGAGCTACGACGAAGCCGCCGGCCTCGCCGAGGCGTTCATCGGGAACCAGGGCGAGTAGCCGAAGCCGTCCGGCCTCTCCGACACCCGCCGCCGCGTCACACGTCGGCCCGGACCGTGTCCACGTACTCGGCGATGGCGTCCCGGTTGCGGATGAGGCACTCGATGCGCTGCGTCATGCGGTCGCGCTCCTCCTCCAGGGTGGCGAGCATCTCCGGGGTGGCGTCCTTGAAGTGGATGACCCGGGGCTTGTCCAGGCAGGGCAGGATCTGCTTGATGATGCGGGTCGGCAGCCCGGCGTCCAACAGGCCCCGGATCTGCAGGACCCGGTCGACGAACCGCTCGTCGTAGGAACGGTAGCCGTTGGCGCAGCGGTCGGCGGCGATCAGGCCCTGCTCCTCGTAGTAGCGCAGCAGCCGCCGCGGGGTCCCGGTGCGCTCCGACAGCTCGCCGATCCGCATGTGCGCGCCTCCTGTCCGGCCGGGCTTGACCTTCACATCAGTGTGAGGGTTCGAGCATACGCGGCATGCGAAGCGACACCATGACCACCTCGGCCGACCCGTCCGCCTCGTCCCTCCCGGACGACGGCCGGCGGCTTCCCCTACTGGCTCTTCTGGCCCTCGCCACGGCCGTGTTCATCACCAGTCTGACCGAGACCCTGCCTGCGGGACTGCTGCCCGCGATGAGCGGCGACCTGCGGGTCGGCGAGTCCGCCATGGGGCAGTCGATCACCGTCTACGCGGTCGGCACCGCCCTGACCGCGCTCCCGCTGACCGCTGCCACCGCCGGCTGGCGGCGCAGGCGGCTGCTCCTGACGGCGATGGCCGGTTTCGCCGTCGCCAATACCGTCACCGCGCTCTCCGACAGCTACCCGCTCACGATGGCAGCCCGGTTCGTCGCCGGCGTGGCCGCCGGACTGGCCTGGGCTCTGCTCGCCGGGTACGCGCGCCGCATGGCACCGGCGTACCTGCGGGGCCGGGCGATCGCGATCGCCATGGCCGGCATCCCGCTCGCGCTGTCGCTGGGCGTGCCCGCGGGGACCTTCCTCGGCACGCAGCTCGGCTGGCGGGTGGCGTTCCTGGTGATGACCGGGCTGACCGTGGTCCTGCTGGGCTGGATCGCGCTGGCCGTCCCGGACTTCCCCGGGCAGCGCCGGGGCGCACGTACACCGGTGCTGCGGGCGCTGGGGGTGCCGGGGGTGGCGCCCGTCCTGTTCGTCACGTTCACGTTCGTGCTGGCGCACACCGTGCTGTACACGTACATCGCCACGTTCCTGGACCGGCGCGGCATGGGCGGCTCGACGGATCTGGTGCTTCTGGTCTTCGGCGGCGCGTCGCTGCTGAGCATCTGGGTCGTCGGCGCGCGGATCAACCGACTGCTGCGCGCCCTCACCGTCGCCGGCACCATCCTGGTCGCCGCGGGCGCCGCGCTGCTCGCCGTACGGGTCGACAGCCCTGCCCTGGTCTACGCGGCGGCAACGCTGTGGGGCCTCGGCTGGGGCGGCGCGCCGACGCTGCTGCAGACCGCCGCGGGCGACGCGGGCGGGGAGTCCGCGGACGCGGCGCAGGCGATGCTGGTCACGCTGTGGAACGCGGCCATGGCGGGCGGCGGGGTCGCGGGCGGGGTGCTGCTCGACCGGTTCGGCCCGGCGTCGTTCCCGTGGACGGTACTTGCCCTGCTCGTGCCCGTACTGCTCGTCGTGCTCGGCGCGCGGGCGCACGGCTTCCCCGCCCGGCGGCCGGCCTGAGGCATGCCCTCGGATCGCTACGGAGTGCCGGTGAAGGCGCGGCGGTACGCGCGGGGCGGGACTCCCCGGCGCCGCACGAACTGTTCGCGCAGTACGGCGGCGCTTCCGTAGCCGACGAGGCGGGCGATCTCCTCGACCGGAAGGTCGGTGGACTCCAGGAGCTCCTCGGCTCTGCTCAGCCGCAGGCTGCGCAGCCAGGCGTGCGGCGTGGTGCCGGTCGCGGCGGTGAACCGGCGAGCGAAGGTGCGCCTGCTCATCATCGCGCGGCGGGCCAGTTCCGTGACGGGCAGCGGCTCGTGGAGGTGCTCACGGGCCCAGCCGAGTACCTCGGCGAGCCGCTCGTCCTGGCCGTCCCCGGGGACGGGTGCGGCCAGGTACTGGGCCTGCCCGCCGTCGCGATGGGAGGGCAGGACCACGTCCCGGGCGACGGTGTTGGCGAGCGCGGTGCCGTACTCACGCCGCAGCAGGTGGAGGCAGAGGTCGAAGCCCGCCGCGGCTCCCGCGCCGGTCACGATGGCCCCCTCGTCGATGTAGAGCGCGTCGGGCTCCACGGTGACCTCCGGGTGGCGGCCGGCGAGGAGTTCGGCGAACCGCCAGTGGGTGGTCGCACGCCGGCCGTCGAGCAGTCCGGCGGCGGCGAGCGCGAACGTGCCGACGCAGTGGGCCGCGACCACGGCGCCGCGCTGGTGCGCGGCCCTCAGCGCGTCGAGTACGGCGGGGGTGGGGGGTGTACGGAAATCAGCCCCGGGCAGGGCGACGACCAGATCGGCCTCGGCGAGCCGGTCCAGTCCGTGCGCGACGGAGAGCGGCACGCCGCAGTCCGTCGGCACCGGCCCGGCCTGGTCGGCGCACAGAGCGACGTCGAAGCCGGGCGCCTTCGCTCCGTGCGGGCCGAACACCTCGGTGACGATGCCGACGGCGAGCATGCCCACGCCGTGCGGGACGTACGCGGCGACGGTCTTGAAGGGCGGCATAGGGGGCCTCGGCGGCAAGGGCGGCATGCGCGCAGTGTGGCACAGGTTTGGCACGAATCCTGCGATGAGAGGCAGCGGTGCCACTCGTGAACCCGTGCCGTCCCCGGCAGGATTGAGGCCATGACAGACGCACCGCTCGGCCGCAGCGCCGCATTCAAGGTCCTGACCACCGGCTACGTGGGTTCCACCGGCCCCGGAGTCGCCGCCACCGTCTCCTACATATCCGACGCGGGACGGCATGTGATCTTCGACCCGGGCATGGTGGCCAGCCGCGACGACATCCTCGCCCCGCTCGCGGAGTTGGGCCTCGGCCCGGAGGACATCACGGACGTGGTGCTCAGCCACCACCACCCGGACAACACCATGAACGTGGGCCTCTTCGATCGTGCCCGGGTGCACGACCACAAGGTGGAGTACCGGGGCGACCAGTGGAAGAACCGGGACGCCGAGGGCTACGAACTCACCCCGTCGCTCCGGCTGATCCGCACCCCGGGCCACAGCCCCGAGGACATCACGCTCCTTGCGGGCACGGACGCGGGCGTGGTGGCCTTCGCCGGAGACCTGTGGTGGCACGCGAACGGCCCCGCGGACGACCCGGTGGCCCCGGACCGCGAGATCCTGCGCGCCTCCCGGCTGCGCGTCCTCGCCGCGGCGGACCTGATCGTCCCCGGCCACGGCGCCCCGTTCAAGGGCGACGACTCGACCCCCCGCTAGAGCCTGTCCGGCGGATCAGGGTTGGATACGTCGCGTCGCGGCCCCGGCCGTGATCCGCCGGACGGGCCCTGGCCGTCGAGAAGCAGCCGGGGCAGCAGGCCGGGTGCGGTCGTCGGGTGGGCGTCGCTGACCTGGCCGTCGCCGACCTCCACCACGCGCCAGACGCCGTCCGTGCGTCGCGCCAGATCGGTGGTGACGAAGCGGCAGCCCAGCCGGGCCACGGCAGCGGCGATCCGGGCGAGTTCGGGGCCCGGGACCGGGTCCGGGTCGTGCGCGGCCGGACCGTCCGGGTGCGGGGTGATCAGCCTGGGCGCGCCGTCCAGCCACCAGACCCGCAGCTCGGTCGCCGCGGAGGCGGGCTTCTCGTACGGCTCGAAGGCGCGGAGCACGATGCCGCCGGCGAGCCACTCGCCCTGGAGCTCGGCGAACCGCCCGACGACCCGGCCGAGTCCCGCCGGATCGCGCAGGTCGGGGACGTAGCAGGCCTCGTCCCACTCATGCTTGCGGGACTTCACGTAGTCCTTCACGATGCCGGGCCCGGGCGGCAGGCGCAGCGCGAGGGCGGCCGCGTCCGCGGCGCCCTCGGTCCAGGCGCTGACCGGCGTGAGCTCGGCGAACTCCTCGTACCAGCCGGGCAGTTCATGAGCGGTGCGGTACTGCTCCGGCGTGACGAGGAGCGAAGCCCCGCGCCGCTCCAGCGCGCGGGCGAGGTCGCGGTAGCGGTCGGCGGGGATCATCCAGCCGCGGTACCAGCACGGCCCGCAGCCCTCGGGCACGCGGGCGGCGGCCCGCTCGGCGTCGCCGCGCAGGAGCGCGTCGTGGTCGACGCGGGCGACCGTGCCGCCGTGCGCCCGGGCCTCGCGGGCCTCGGCCGCGAAGTGGCCGTCGACCCGACGTTCGTCGAGCGGGTCGGCGCAGTACAGAAGGGCAGGCGGCATGCCGGACACTCTACGGAGCCCGGTTCGGACACGACGAGGCCGGGGCCTCCCGCGCTGTGCGGGCGGGGCCCCGGCCTGATCGTGCGGGTCTCAGCCCTTGTTCTTCTTGATGACGACGGTGTTGCACACCTTGTCGGCGAAGGTCTGCTTCTTCTCGTCCCACAGCGGCCACAGCCAGCCGACGTAGCAGGCCATGGAGTCGAGGATGTGGGAGATCTTGCGGACGAGGGCCATCCCGAAGCCGAGGTGGCTGCCGTCGGCCTCGCGGTGCAGGCTGATGCCGAGGACCTTCTTGCCGATCGACTGACCGGTCGCGCCCTCCTTGTACAGCTGGAAGACGGCCATGCCGAGCGCGTATACGACGCCGATGAAGAAGAGGGCGCCGGGCTCACCGTCGTCGCTGATGGCGAGGTTGATGAAGCCGAGGAGGTACATCGGGCCGGCGATGATCAGCGCGTCGAGCAGCTGCGCGCCGAAGCGCTGACCCCAGTGGGCCAGCTCCGGCATGCCGGCGCCGGGAGCACCGGGAGCGCCGGGAGCCTGCGGGTAGGCGCCGTACGGCTGCTGCTGCGGGGCCTGCTGCGGGTAGCCGTACTGCTGCGGCACGCCCTGCGGGGCCTGCTGCTGCGGATAGCCGTAGTTCGGCTGACCCTGCGGGGGCTGCTGCTGCGGGTAGCCATAGCCGGGCTGACCCTGCGGCGGCTGCTGCTGGTTGTACGGGTTGTTCGGGTCGCCAAAGCTCACGGCGAATGACCCTCCGTCGGGATGTCGAGGACGTGACGGCCCGGGCACGAAGCTGCGCATGCAAGCGGTGAACCCCCGCCGCGGCCGACATGGCGCGGCTCATCGTTCCCGCAAGGTCAACTCTTTGTCCAATCGGATACCTGTCGCATTGTTTGCAGAAGGAACATCCCGCCTGCGCCGAAATCAGAAGCCGCCCCACCGTGTGACGGCGAACCGCTCGCCGTCACGGTGCACCTCGGCCGCCCCCGCGCCGCCGAAGTGGGCCGGGATCACCAGCTGTTTCGTGTCGGCGGCGCGTTCGAGGATGCGGCGGCGGGTGACGGCCGCCGCGGCCGGATCCTCGCAGAAGCAGCTGCTGCACTCCGGTGCGCGGAACTGGACCGGGCTGTGCAGGATGTCGCCGACGAAGACGGCCCGCTCGCCCCCGGAGTCCAGGCGCAGGACGCTGGAGCCCGGGGTGTGGCCGGGTGCGGCCTCCAGGGTGAGCTGCGCGTCGATCCGGACGGTGTCCTCCCAGAGAACCGCCTGGCCGGCGCGCAGGACCGGTGCGACGCTGTCCGCGAACATCAGCGGCTGCGTCCGCTCGGCATGGGCGCGGTCGGCCGCGGGGACGTAGTACGTCGCTCGTGGGAACAGCGGGACCCACTCGCCGTCCCGCTCCTCGGTGTTCCAGCCCACGTGATCGACGTGCAGGTGGGTGTTGACGACGACGTCGACGTCCTCGGGGCGGACGCCGGCCGCCGCGAGGCGGGCCGGGAGGTCCGACCGCAGCCGGTGGAACTGCGGCGTGTCGGGCCGCTCCCGGTCGTCGCCGACGCCGGTGTCGACGAGCACGGTACGGCCCTCGCTACGGACGATCCAGGTCTGCAGGGCGGCGACGTACTGGTCGGCGGCGGGGTCCCAGTGGTCCGGGGCGAGCCAGTCCCGCTCCGCCTGCCAGGCCTCCGGGGCGAGGCCGGGGACGATGGCACGGGCGGGCGCGAACGGGCCCTGCCACTCCATGACCCTGATGATCTCCACATCGCCCAGCATGATGCGTTCCACGGCGTTCCTCCGGTCCCTTGCGGCTGTGATGTGTCGAGCGTAGGAAGCCGCCGCGAGCCTCTCAATGCTCCACGGGCTCATCCGGATACGCATGACGCTCATCGAGGTACGCTCGGCCGATGGATGTGGTGAGCGACGCCGTTGCGGCGGTACGGGTCGGGCGGCCCTCCTCCACGCGGGTACGGGTGACGGGGACTTGGTGCACGCGGCTCGCGGCGTACGACGGGGCGGGCTTCCACGTGGTGCTCGAGGGCAGCTGCCGGCTGCTGCCCGACGGCGGTCCCCCGGTCTCGCTCGGCCCGGGGGACGCGGTGTTGCTTCCGCACGGGACGGGTCATGTGCTCGCGGACGGGCCGGTGGACGCGGCGACGGCGGAGCGGGCGTTCCCGTTCGAGGAGTGGAGCGCAGAGCAGGGCACGGAAAGCGCTGAGGGTGGGGTGGAGATGCTGTGCGGGAAATACCGGCTCGACCGCACGCACGGGCATCCGCTGACGACGGAGCTGCCTGACGTCCTCCATGTGCCGCACCGGATCGGTCGGCATCCCGAACTCCGCTCGGCGATCGACCTGTTGGGGCGAGAGGTCACGGCGGAACGGCCGGGCGTCGGGATCGCCCTGCCGGGGCTCGTCGACCTGCTGCTCGTGTATCTCGTCCGGGCCTGGTTGGACGAGGAGGCCGCGGGCGGGCGATCCGGCAGCGGTCGCTGGCCGGCCGCGCTGGACGATCCCGCCGTGGCCGCGGCGCTGCGGGCGATGCACGAGGATCCGGCCCGGCCGTGGACGAACGAGCGCCTGGCCGCCGCGTCCGGCGTGTCGCGGGCCACCCTGACGCGCCGGTTCGCCGCACTCGTGGGCCGGCCGCCGATGGCGTACCTCACCTGGTGGCGGCTGACCCGGGCGGCGAGGCTGCTGCGCGACACCGAGGACTCCCTGGACGCGGTCGCGCGCCGGGTCGGCTACGGCTCGCCCTACGCCCTCTCGCACGCCTTCGCCCGGCAGTTCGGCACGACGCCGGGCCGATACCGGCGCGCGTCGGATCAGCCCGAGGCGCCGCCGGTCAGATCGAGTACATAGGACGTACCCGGGCGGCCGTCGAGGACGATGTCGCCGGTGGGAGCGAAGCCGGCGCGGGCCAGCACGACGCGCGAGCCGGGGTTGTCGAGGGTGGTCTCGGCGCGGAGCCGGGTCAGCCCGTACTCCGTGCCGGCCAGCTCGGCCAGTTCGCGGACGGCGGCGGTGGCCAGGCCCCGGCCGCTCGCCTTCTCCGCGATCCGGTAGCCGAGTTCGGCGGTCCCGTCCTCGACGTCGATGAGGTTGACCCGGCCCAGGACCTCGCCGTGCTCGTCGACGAGGAGGTGCATGTGGATCCCGCCGTCGGCCTGTTCGTCGAGCAGCGCCTGGTGCCGGGCCGCGAACTCGGCGAAGTACGCGTCCCCCCGGTCGGGCACGGAGCGGGCGAAGTACTCCCGGTTCTCCTTCTCGAAGGCGAGCAGGGCGGGGGCGTGGTCGGCGCGCAGACGCTGGAGTTCGGGCATGCCGGGAAGGGTACGTCCTGGAGCGAACTCCAGGTCAAGGATGATGGCCCGATGAACGAGATCACGATGAACGAGATCATCCTGATGTCCGACCCTCGCGTCACCGGGATCCCGGTCGAGGAGTGCGGCGAGCCCCTGGTCGACGTCCGGCAGGACGGCTCGCTGCTCGTCGACCCGCGCAAGCAGGACCCGGCGAACGCCTTCGCGCTGCTCCGCCAGGACGTCCTGCGGCGGCTCCGCGACGCGCAGGAGGCGCTGCCCGGCGGGCTGCGGCTGCTGTTCGTCGAGGGGTACCGCCCGCCGTCGCTCCAGCGCCGGTACTTCGAGGAGTACGCGGCGGAGCTCCGCGCGAGCCGGCCGGACTGGCCGGAGGAGCGGGTGCACGCCATGGCGAGCCGCTACGTATCTCCGCCCGACATCGCCCCGCACAGCGCGGGCGCGGCGGTCGACCTGACGCTCGCCGACGCCGACGGCCGCGAACTCGACCTCGGCACCCGCATGAACGCCTCTCCCGAGGAGAGCGCCGGCACCTGCTACACGGCAGCCGAGGGCATCACCGCCGAGGCCCGCGAGCACCGCGCGATCCTGGGCGCCGCGCTCACCGCGGCCGGACTGGTCAACTACCCCACCGAGTGGTGGCACTGGTCCTACGGCGACCGCTACTGGGCCCAGTCCGTCGGCGCCCGCGCCGCGCTCTACGGCCCGTACGAGCAGGCCTGACCAGGCCCGGAGCCCCCCACGTAGGGTGGCCGGATGAGACGACACATCCCCTTCACGCACCTGCACAACTTCCGTGATCTGGGCGGGTATTCGACCGCCGAAGGGCGCGCCGTCCGGTGGGGGCGGCTGTACCGGGCCGACTCGCTCGGGAAGCTGCGCGGCGAGGACTGGGTACGGTTCCAGGAGCTGGGCGTGCGGACGGTGATCGACCTGCGCTATCCGTGGGAGATCGACGCGAAGGGCCGGGTCCCTGAGGCCGAGGGGCTCGTGTACGCGAACCTCAGCATCGAGCACCGGCCGTACGACCAGGCGGAGATCGACCCCGCCCTCGATCCGTGGCGGTACCTCGCCGACCGGTACGCCGAGGTCGCCCTCGACGGGGCCGCCGAGCTGCGGGAGGCCCTGGAGCTCATCGCCGACGGGGACGCTCCGCAGGTCTTCCACTGCGCCTCGGGCAAGGACCGCACCGGGCTGCTGGCCGCGCTGGTCCTGACGCTCCTCGGGGTCGACGAGGACACCGTCGCCGCGGACTTCGCGCTCACCGAGCTGGCGACGGAGCGCCTGGTCGCCGACTGGCAGGCCGCGCACCCCGACCGGAAGCTCCGCTGGCCGGGCTACGGGCGTGCGCCGGAGGACGTCATCCGGCTCTTCCTGGCCGACGTGAGGGCGACGTACGGCTCGGTGGAGGCGTACGTCCGCGACCACGTGGGCGTCGACGACGCCGTGGTCGGCCGGCTCCGCGAGCGACTGCTGACGGACTGACCAGGGCCACCGCCTACGGCCGTCGCTCCGCGCGCAGTCCGTGCAGCAGCAGCTCGACGTGGTCCGGGACCTCGGCCGGGTCGAGCTCCCGGTGGCCGACCAGCAGGCGGTACCAGAAAAGCCCGAAGAGCTGGTCGGTCGCGGCCTCCAGGTCGGCGTCGACCGGCAGTTCGCCGCGGTCCACGCCGCGGGCGAGCAGCGCGAGCACCACGGCGCGACGGCTCTCCACCCACACCTGGAACGGTTCGGCGAAGGCCGGGTCGAGCTGGGCCTCCGCCATCAGGCCACGCAGCGTCAGGACCCGGAGCGGGTGGGCGGAGACGCCGTACAGGGCGGCGGCGAAGGCGGTCAGGTCGCCGGCCACGGTGCCGGTGTCGGCGTCGGGCATGCGGTGCTCGACGACCGTGCGGTACGCGTCCATGACCAGTGGGGCCTTCGACTTCCACCAGCGGTAGATGGTGCTCTTGGCGACCTCGGCGCGGGCGGC
>NZ_DATCVQ010000426.1:0-15267 GCF_036566765.1 Streptomyces sp. | reverse complement strand
AACGCGTGGACAGGGTCACGGCCTCGGTTACGGGCGCTCGCGGACCTGACCTTCGAGGCGATCGAGCCGCGAGTTGATCAGATCCAAGGCGGCCTTGATCTCTGAGAGCTCATCGCCCAACTGACGATCCCGCTCCGAAGTCTCGACGTTCGGCGGGTCGCTGGCCACGAATGTCCCACGTCCCTGCTGGCTGACGATCAAGCCCTCATCCCGAAGGATGTCGAGTGCGTGCCGGACGGTCATCGCGGCAACGCCGTACCGCTCGGCCAGCTTCGCGTTTCCGTCGAGACGCTGCCCGGCCTTCAGCCCTCCGGCGGCAATCTTCCGTCGAAGGTCGTCGGCTACCTGCGCGTATGCGCTACGGGGGTCGTCCGGGCTCACAGTCACAAACCCAGGTTACCTAAGTCATCTAAAGAAATCTGCCCCAAGGGCTTGCGTTCAGTCGGGCGACAACTAATCTAGGTAACACAAGAGAAGTTAGAGAACTTCATCTAGCGAGAGGGCGGCACCCCTACCGCCAAGCAGATGTGCCGCCCTCTCAGTCCCCGTGAAGGGAGCTTCCATCATGCCCGCAACGCTCATCGCCGCCCACATCTCGCCCGCCGAATCCCGCTCGCTGACGATCTCGGTTGAGGACCTGTCGAACATGGAGAGGGCTGTTGCCCTGTACGCGTCCGACATGCCGACCAGCGTTCGCCGGGAGCGGCGTGACGACAGGGCGGTTGCCGCGTGGATCATTCAGGGCGCGATCCGGCTGGGTCTGGAAGAGCTGTACCGCTCGGCTGCCTACCTCTACGGCTACCGGCTGCTGTGGCTGGCCGACCTGACCACGGACGATCAGCGCGGAGCCAACCAGACACGCTTCCCCAACGCCCGCCGCCTCGACCGAGCCGAGCAGATCGCCACATCGTTCACGGTCTGCTCGGGCCTGGACATGACGCAGGAGGCGATGGACCGGCGGACGCCCAAGGTGGAGGGCGCTTGCCTCTGCGGCGGCACGGGCTGGATCAAGGACATCGCCTGCCCCGGCCACAACCCCACCGGTCGCCCGGCCCCCGTCGTCCTGGAGGTGGCTGCGTGACCCACCTGCCCGTTTCCCCGGCCGCCGTCGCTCCCATGGCGGCGGCTGTGGGCACCGACCCCCTCACGCTCGCCGACCTCCTGCGGGTCGCCTCCACGCCCGGCTTCGACCGGTGGCAGGAACAGGTTCGGCGTACGGGCGGCTGCTCGGACCCGATCCACCTGACCGGCACCACCGTCACCCGTGACCGCAAGACCGGCGACGTCCTGTATTCGTACTCGACTGCTGATGAGCCCGGCGGCCGGTTACGGGTCGCCTGCGGCAACCGGCGGGCCTCCCGGTGCCCCTCGTGCGCTTGGACATACGCGGGGGACACCTACCACCTGATCCGGGCCGGGATCAGCGGCGACGACCGCAAGGACGTCCCGGCCACCGTCCGGGATCACCCTCGGGTCTTCGCAACGCTGACCGCCCCGTCCTTCGGCCCGGTGCACAACCGGCCGGCGTCCGGCCGCTGCCGCTGCGGCACCGCCCACGCCGAGAACGCCCCGGCCCTCGGCACCGCCATCCGCCCGGACCGCTACGACTACGCGGGCGCGGTGCTGTGGAACAACCACGCAGGCCAGTTGTGGCAGCGGTTCACGATCTACCTGCGTCGCGAGATTGCCGCCCGCGCCGGACTCACCCAACGGGCCCTCGCCGACGCCTGCCGAGTCTCCTTCGGGAAGGTCGCCGAGTTCCAGAAGCGCGGAGCTATCCACTTCCACTCGGTCGTGCGCCTCGACGGGCCCGACGGTCCAGACACCGCCCCGCCCGCCTGGGCCACTGTCGGCCTCCTGGATGACGCCATCAGGACCGCTGCCGCCCGCGTCGCCGTCACCGTCCCCGCCACCGGGGAACACCCCGCCCGCACGCTCACGTGGGGCACTCAGGTCGACGTGCAGCCCATCGGCGCGCTCGGACATGAGGAGCTGACCGAACAGGCCGTTGCCTCGTACGTCGCCAAGTACGCGACCAAGGCCGCCGAGAGCACCGGCACCGTCGACCGCCGCATCGGCGAACGCGCCGAACTCGACAAGCTGCCCGGCTTGCCCGACCACACCCGCCGTCTGATCGCGGCCTGTTGGGACCTGGACGCGGCTTACCCGGATCGGATGTTGGCCCGCTGGTCGCACATGCTCGGCTTCCGTGGCCACTTCTCCACCAAGTCGCGCCGCTACTCCACCACCCTCGGCGCGCTCCGTCAGACCCGCGCCGACTACCGCGCCGCCCAGGAGCGACGCGAACGCGGCCTGCCCGACCCCGACGAAGCGGAGGGCTCCACGCTCGTGATCGCCCATTGGTCCTACGCGGGACACGGCCACACGCCCGGTGAGTCCTGGCTCGCCGAAAGCATCGCACGCGACATCCAGACCAACCGCGACACCGCACGTGAAGCCTGCGCCGAACTCGAAGCCACCGACACCATGGGGGAGTGGTGACCATGGACCGACTGCTCACAGTTGATCAGGTCGCCGAACTCCTGGGCACCACCGTCCGGTTCCCTCGGCGGCTGATCGAGGAACGCCGGATCACCTTCGTGAAGGTTGGCCGGCACGTCCGCATCCCCGAGAGCGCCGTTGCCTCCTTCGTTGCGGTCAACACCATCGAGCCGGTCACCATCCGGCCGGTGGCCCGGCTGAGGAGGGCTGCCTGATGGCTCGCAAGCGGAAGTCCCGCCGGGGCTTCGGACGGGTGCGCAAGCTGCCCTCAGGCCGCTTCCAGGCGCGCTACCCCGGCCCTGACGGAGTCCTTCGCCCTGCTGACCGGACCTTCGCCACCACGACCGACGCGGATCTCTGGTTAGCCAAGAAGCGCGTGGAGATCGAGGAAGGGCGCTGGATCGACCCGGCGGAGGGTGCGACCACCGTGCGGGACTGGGCGGCTCGCTGGCTGGCTGCGGTAGCTCCCCAGCTCAAGCACAAGACGCAGGCGTCGTACCGGTCACTGATCGAGTCGCGGATCAATCCCGCGCTCGGTGACCGGGAACTGGCCAGCCTCCGACCGATCACTGTGGCTGAGTGGATCGCCGACATGAAGGGTGCCGGGCTCAGTGCTTCGCGTATTCGGCAGGCGTACCGGGTGCTCTCTCAGGTCATGGCCTCGGCCGTCGACAACGACCTGATCGCGCAGACCCCTTGTCGCGGTGTGCGTCTTCCCCGGATGCCGCAGACCGAGCCGCACATCCTGACTCAGATCGAGGCGTCCCGGATCGTCCGCAGTGCCAGCACGCCGCACAATCTGCTGATCGCTCTGCTCGCCTTCGCCGGCCTTCGCGTCGGGGAGGCGTTCGCGCTCAGGCGTATGGATGTCGACGTAGCGGGCTGCCTGCTCGTGGTGGACGAGAACCTCGCCGAGGCGAACGGGGCCCTCGTCTTCGATACGCCGAAGTCGCATCAGAAGCGCGTCTTGACGCTGGCACCGACGTTGACGAAGCGGCTGGGTGACTACCTCGACACGTTGCCCGGCGGTGACGATGCGCTGCTCTTCACGAACAGCTTCGGTCGGCCGTTGCGCTACAACCAGTGGCGCAAGGCGCACTTTGACCCTGCGGTCGCTGCGGCCGGTCTCTCGGGCGTCACCCCACACGACCTCCGAGCGTCCCACGGCACCTGGGTCGCCGATCAGTACGGCGTGATGACTGCGGCTCACCGGCTCGGCCACTCGAACGCGAGCGTCACCACCCGGCACTACGCCCGACCCGTGGCCGGCCGAGACGCTGAGGTGGCCACCGCCTCTGACGCCTGGCTCGAAGGACACGAGAACGCCGATGGGGCACGCAAGGGGCACGACGACGATGACGACGGCTCCGCCGGTGTCCCCGCACGCGTCTGACCTGCGGCGGAGCGCTGACCGGCCTTGATCGGCGAAAGGTCTTGAAAACCGTCGTGGCGCGAGTCACCGTGGGTTCAAATCCCACACCCACCGCTCCTCGCACGGCCCCCGACCGGATGATCCGGTCGGGGGCCGTCGTGTTGTCCGGGTGCCTCAGTGATGCGTGCGCGGATCGTCGGGGTCCGTGGTGGGGGCGGTAGTTGGAGGCCCTGTGAGGCGGGCGGCTGAGGCGAGGGTGGCTTCTGCTTCCTCTTGGGTGAGGCCGGTTTGGGTGGCGGCGGCGATCAGAGGGAGAGCGAGGGTTTCGCCCAGGCCGTTTTCGTAGGCGCGGCAGGCGGCCCAGAACAAGCGGGTGTTGCGTTGGCCCTCTTGGGCTGCGCGGACGAAGTTGATCAGGCCTTCGCCGCGGGTCGGGCGGGCCCCATGAGCCCGGTTGTGGGGGCGCGGTGGTGGGGCGATGAGGGTGAGGAGTGCCTGCGGGCAGGGGGCCGGGTGCAGGTGTGCGGTGCCTTCGGCCAGGCGGTACGCGCCGTGCGCGGTGACCGAGCCCGGGCCGACCAGGTAGCCGCCCGCGCCGCGGATGTCGATGCCGGGCGCGAGCCGGCCCGCCGAGTTCGGGACGACCACCTCCGGCGGGCCGGTCAGCCACAGGTGGCGGCCGCCGCTCGGCGTGAGGACCGTGACCGTCTGCGGCAGGGTGAACAGGTGGCGGAGGGCTAGTTCACGGAGCGCTGTCACCGCGTCCGTCTCCCCCTTCGTGTCGAGGTCCACGCCGATCAAGTGGTGCGGCGGCCGGCCGCACGCGATGCCGTACCCCGTCGCCCAGGGCGCGGCCGCGAACAGCGCGCGTACCCCCGCCGGGTCGGCCGTCGCGTCGTGCACGCCGTGCCCGAGCAGGCCGCATTCGCCGCGGCAGCGGGCCGAGCCCGGGGGGTCCTCGTGGTGCGGCGAGCGCAGCGCCGGGAGCTTCGTGGGGGACAGCGGGATGACGGGGAGCCCGCGCTCTGCCGCGGACAGCGCGTGGGCCAGGGCCAGGGTGGCGGTCTGCCGGTCGGAGGTGGCCATGGATTCAGTTTCGTACATGCATTCGAATAAGGGAAGCGGGGGAGATTGGCTGAAAATCTGCCGGAACGCTTCCCCCCTTGCGGCGACCCGCCGCCACGCCGGTTTCGCCGCCCACACCCCTCTGAGCTGCGGCTTCGGGAGCGAGAAGGGTGTTTATCTACTTGTCCTCACGCTTGCGGGGGAATCGGCCCCTCCAGGGTGGTTCGCCGGGGATTCGGTGGGCAATTCTGAACTCGCGACGTCGTGAAGATCGACCGAGGCGGTCGGCCAACTGCCTTGGAACAAGCCGTACTTCTGCCGAGTGCAAGCAGTTCTGCACCGCGTTCCTGGAGGAAATGAACATGGCAAGCATCCGTACCGCCCGCGTCATCGCCGCCGTCGCCGCCCTGCCCCTCGCCGCCGCGATCTTCAGCGGAGTCGCTCAGGCCGACAACGGCGGATTCGCGGACGACGGATCGAACACCAGCGTGGCCTCGATCGTCGGCAGCGGCGTGGGCGGCGACAACTTCGGCAACTCGACCACCAGTCAGCAGGTCGCCACCGGCTCCGGCGCCTCCAACCAGAGCAACATCGCCAGCGTGAACGGCTCGGCCTTCACCGCGATCGACCAGGACAACACGAACGTCACGTTCTACCCGCTGTGGTGGTAGCAGGACCGAGAACCATCGGTCCGGCCCGACGGGGGGCATGACGGCGGGGGTGAACGGCGGCCCGCGCGGCGGTACTTCGGTATCGGCGCGCGGGCCGTCGCCGTCCCCGCACTCCTCGTTCCGTCGCCTCTCCCCGATCTCTTGACAGGGTCCCCGTATCTGACGGACAGTCAGAAACCCTGATCGGAGAGCCACCCGGGAGGCCCGCGCCGTGCACCTCGCCCCGACCGAGCGGCAGCTGCGGCTGCGCGCCGAGCTCCGCGCGTACTTCCGCGCGCTCATGCCCGACGGCCCCCCGGACCCCCGCGACGCCGCCGCCCAGCGCCGGCTGCTGCGCCGCATCGGCGCCGACGGCCGGCTCGGCCTCGGGTGGCCGGAGGAGTACGGCGGCCAGGGCCGCGGGCCCGACGAGCAGTTCGTCTTCTTCGACGAGGCCTACCGGGCCGGCGCGCCCGTCTCCATGGTCACCCTCAACACCGTCGGCCCCACCCTCATGAAGTACGGCACCGACCAGCAGAAGGCCTACTTCCTCCCCCGCATCCTGCGCGGCGAGACCGTCTTCGCCATCGGCTACAGCGAGCCCGAGGCCGGCACCGACCTCGCCTCGCTCCGCACCCGAGCCGTGCGCGACGGCGAGTCCTGGCTGATCGACGGGCAGAAGATCTTCACCTCCAACGCCCAGAACGCAGACTGGATCTGGCTCGCCTGCCGCACCGACCCCGACGCGCCCCCGCACCGCGGCATCTCCATCGTTCTCGTCCCCACCGACGCGCCCGGCTTCTCCTGGACGCCGATCGACACCGTCGGCGGCCTGACGACCACCGCGACGTACTACGACTCCATCCGCGTCCCCGCCGGAAACCTGGTCGGCGAGGAGAACGCCGGCTGGGGGCTGATCACCAACCAGCTCAACCACGAACGCGTCGCCCTCGCCGCCATCGGCATGCAGGCCGAGGACTTCTACGAGGCCGCGCTCGCCGCCGCCCGCACCCCCGACCCCGTCACCGGCCGGCGCCGCATCGACCAGCCGTGGGTACGCGCCCGGGCCGCCGAGGCGCATGCCCGGCTCGCCGCCACCCGGCTGCTCAACTGGCGGCTCGTCGGCGACGTGGGGGCCGGCCGGCTGCTCCCCGGCGACGCGAGCGGGGTGAAGTTCGCGGGCACCGAGTCCGCGGTCGAGGTGTACCGGATGTGCCAGGAGATCGCGGGCGACGCGGCGCTCGTCCGGGCCGGGTCGCCCGGCGCGCTCGGGGACGGCGAGTTGGAGCGGATGAACCGCGCCGCGCAGATCAACACCTTCGGCGGCGGGGTGAGCGAGGTCCAGCGGGAGATCGTCGCCACCATGCGGCTCGGGATGCGGACGAGGGGGCGGCGATGACGGACACCGGCGCCGATCCGCTGTACGAGCGGCTCAAGGGCTTCGAAGGCCGGCCCAACACCACCGCCGGGCGCGGCAAGGACCCCGTCAACGCGCCCATGATCCGGCACTGGTGCGAGGCCATGGGCGACGCCCACCCCGCGTACGCCGGGCCCGACGCCGTCGCGCCGCCGACCATGCTCCAGGCCTGGACGATGGGCGGCCTGTCCGGGCACAGCGACGGCTCCTCCGCGTACGACGAGATGTCCGCGCTGCTCGACGAAGCGGGCTACACCTCCATCGTCGCGACCGACTGCGAGCAGGAGTACCTGCGGCCGCTGCGACCCGGCGACGTGATCACCTTCGACTCCGTGATCGAGTCCGTCTCGCCGCGCAAGACGACCAAGCTCGGCACCGGCCACTTCGTCACGACGCGCATGGACGTCCGCGCGAACGGCGAGCTCGCCGGCACGCACCGGTTCCGCGTCCTCAAGTACGCCCCCGCGGCCAAGAAGCCGAAGCCCGCGGCCAAGCGCCCCCGACCCGTCGTCAACCGGGACAACGCCGGGTTCTGGGACGGCGTCGCCGACCACCGTCTCCTCATCCAGCGCTGCACCGCCTGCGCCGCGCTCCGCTTCCCCTGGCTGCCCGGCTGCAACGTGTGCGGCGGCCAGGACTGGGACACGGTCGAGGCGAGCGGGGACGGCGTCGTCTACTCGTACGTCGTCATGCACCACCCGCCCTTCCCGGCTTTCGATCCGCCCTACGCGGTCGGGCTGATCGAACTGGCCGAGGGCGTGCGGATGATCGCCAATGTCGTCGGCGTGCCGTACGACAAGGTGCGGATCGGGATGCCCGTACGGCTCGAATTCCGGCGGTACGACGAGGAGTTGGAGCTGCCCGTGTTCCGGGCGCTCGACGGACTGTCCGGAGGGGAGGGCTGACCATGGACTTCACGCCCACGGAGGAGCAGGCCGCGGCCCGGGAGCTGGCGGCCCGGATCTTCGGCGACCTGGCCACGCCCGAGCGCCTCGCGGCGGCCGGCGCCGGCGTCGACGCCGAGCTGTGGAAGGCGTTGTGCGCGGCCGGGCTGCCGGCCGCCGTCGAGGAGATCGGGCTGCTCGGCCTCGTGCTGCTCCTGGAGGAGCAGGGCCGGGCGACCGCCCAGACGCCGTTCGCGGCGAGCAGCGTGTACGGGATCCTCGCCGTCGCCCGGCACGGCACCGCCGAGCAGCGCGCCCGGCTGCTGCCCGCGCTGCGGGACGGCTCGGCCGTCGCGACCGGGGCCTTCCCGGCCCGCGCCGACCGGGGCGACGGCGGCATCGGCGCGGACGGGCGGCTGACCGGCGAGGTGCCCTGGGCGCCCTGGCTGCGGGACGCCACCCACGTCCTCGTACCGGACGAGGAGCGGGCGCTCTGGCTCATCCGCACCGCGGACGCGGTCGTCGAGCCCGTCGAGCTGACCGCCCCCTGGTCGGCGGGGCGGCTGCTCCTGGACAGCGCGCCCGGCGAGCGGCTCGGCGGGCCCGAGGCGTACGACGACGTGCTCGCCCTCGCCCGCATCGCCTTCGCCGGACTGCAGGCGGGCGTCTGCGCGGGCTCGCTCGCCCGTGCCGTCGACCACGCCAACACCCGCGAGCAGTTCGGGCGGCCGCTCGCCACCCGGCAGGGCGTCCAACTCCGTGCGGCGGACGCGTACATGGACACCGAGGCGATCCGGGTCACCGCGTACGAGGCCGCCTGGCGGCACGACGCGGGGCTGCCCTGCTCCGAGCAGGCGCTGACCGCGGCGTGGTGGGCGTCCGAGGCGGGCAAGCGGGTCGTGCACGCCGGCCAGCATCTGCACGGCGGCACGGGCGCGGACCTCGACCACCCGGTGCACCGGCACTTCCTCTGGGGCCGGCAGCTCGACGCGTACCTGGGCTGTGGGGCCGAACTGCTCCAGGAGCTGGGCGACCTGCTGGCCGAAGAAATCACCCCGAACGGAGAGACGGCATGAAGGCCGGGGACGAGCTGCCGCCGCTGACCATCCCGCTGACCCGCACGCTGATCGTCGCCGGGGCCGTCGCCTCCCGCGACTACCAGGACGTGCACCACGACGCCGAACTGGCCCGTGAGAAGGGCTCCCCGGACATCTTCATGAACATCCTCACCACCAACGGGCTGGTCGGCCGCTACATCACCGACTGCTTCGGCCCCCGCGCGGTCCTGCGCAAGGTGGCGATCCGGCTCGGCGCGCCCAACTACCCGGGGGACACGATGACGTTGACCGGCACGGTCACCGAGGTCGACGGAGACACGGCGCAGGTACGCGTGGTCGGGGCCAACCGGCTCGGGCGCCACGTCACCGGCACGGTCACCGTCACCGTCTCCGCGGGGGTCCCCCGATGAGCGTGCGCGGGCGGGACTCGTTGGGCGGGCGGGCGGCCGTCGTGGGCATCGGGGCCACCGAGTTCTCCAAGGACTCCGGCCGCAGCGAGCTGAAGCTGGCCGTGGAGGCCGTGCACGCGGCCCTGGACGACGCCGGGCTCGCCCCCGCCGACGTCGACGGCATGGTCACCTTCTCCATGGACACCAGCCCCGAGATCACCGTCGCGCAGGCGGCCGGCATCGGCGAGCTGTCCTTCTTCTCCCGCGTCCACTACGGCGGCGGGGCGGCCTGCGCCACCGTCCAGCAGGCGGCGCTCGCCGTGGCGACCGGGGTCGCCGAGGTCGTCGTCTGCTACCGCGCCTTCAACGAGCGCTCGGGCCGCCGCTTCGGCTCCGGGGTGCAGCAGCGGGAGCCGTCCGCCGAGGGCGCGGCGCTCGGCTGGCAGCTGCCGTACGGGCTGCTCACGCCCGCGTCCTGGGTCGCGATGATCGCCCAGCGCTACCTGTACGCGTACGGGCTGACCCCCGACGCCTTCGGCCATGTCGCCGTCACCGACCGGCGGCACGCCGCCCGCAACCCCGCCGCGTACTTCTACGGCAAGCCGATCACGCTCGCCGACCACGCGGCCTCCCGCTGGATCGTCGACCCGCTGCGGCTGCTCGACTGCTGCCAGGAGACGGACGGCGGCCAGGCGATCGTCGTGACGTCCGCCGAGCGGGCCCGCGATCTGCGGCAGCCGCCCGCCGTGATCGTCGCGGCCGCGCAGGGGGCCGGGCGCAACCAGGAGGCGATGACCAGCTTCTACCGGGACGAGCTGACCGGGCTGCCGGAGATGGGCGTCGTGGCCCGCCAGCTGTGGCGGAGCTCGGGGCTCGCGCCGAGCGAGATCGATGTGGGCATCCTCTACGACCACTTCACCCCGTTCGTGCTGATGCAGCTGGAGGAGTTCGGCTTCTGCGGCCCGGGCGAGGCGGCGGACTTCGTCGCGGCGGACGCGCTGCCGCTGAACACGCACGGGGGCCAGCTGGGAGAGGCGTACCTGCACGGGATGAACGGGATCGCGGAGGCGGTCCGGCAGCTGCGCGGCACCTCCGTGAACCAGGTGCCGGGGGCCGCGCGCACGCTTGTGACGGCGGGCACGGGCGTACCGACCTCGGGGCTCATCCTGGGGGCGGACGGGACGTGAGCCGGGGCGGGACTCCATGGGGCGCACCGGCGGACGGCCCCGGCCCCTGCCCCCCGACCCCTCCGTGCCCGGCCCCCCGACCCCGACGACCCTGACCCGCCCCTCCACCTTCAGGAGGTCCGGCTGTCCCCACCCCTACAACCTGAGGCGGATCCGGGTTCGGGACCTGGGGCCGATCCCCGGGTACGGCACCCGCTCCTAGCGTGGAGGTATGACTCCGCCACCCGGTCCCGTCTGTGCCGGCGCCTCGAAGCCCGCCACCGGATACCCGTCGTTCTCGTCGTACGTACGGGCCCGGGGGCCCGTGCTGCTGCGCACCGCGCGCTCGCTCACCGCGAACCCGTGCGACGCCGAGGACCTGCTGCAGACCGCGCTCGCCAAGACCTTCGTCGCCTGGGAGCGGATCGAGGACCATCGCGCCCTGGACGGCTACGTGCGCCGCGCGCTGGTGAACACCCGTACCTCGCAGTGGCGCAAACGCAAGGTCGACGAGTTCGCCTGCGACGAGCTGCCGGAGCCGCTCGGGCTGCCGCAGCCGGACCCGGCCGAGGAGCAGGTGCTGCACGACGCGATGTGGCGCGCGGTGATGAAGCTCCCCGACCGGCAGCGGGCCATGGTCGTCCTCAGGTACTACGAGGATCTCAGCGAGGCCCAGACGGCCGAGGTGCTCGGGGTGTCCGTCGGCACGGTGAAGAGCGCCGTCTCCCGGGCGCTGGGCAAGCTCCGCGAGGATCCGGAGCTGACGCCGGTGCGCTGATCGCGACTCGGCCAGTGATCACTGGCAATTCCTGTACTCCCGGGTAGTGACATACCGCTTGGTATGTGCGCAGAATCTGCACACCGTTTTTTAGCCACGTAGCGCCCACCGGGAGGACGCCGTGCTGAGCACCATGCAGGACGTACCGCTGACCGTGACCCGCATCCTGCAGCACGGGATGTCGATCCACGGGAAGTCGACCATCACCACCTGGACGGGGGAGCCCGAGCCGCAGCGTCGCTCCTTCGCCGAGGCGGGCGCCCGCGCGACGCAGCTGGCCAACGCCCTGCGCGACGAACTCGGCGTCCGGGCGGACGACCGCGTCGCGACCCTCATGTGGAACAACGCCGAGCACGTCGAGGCGTACTTCGCGATCCCGTCCATGGGCGCGATCCTGCACACCCTCAACCTCCGTCTTCCCGTCGAGCAGTTGGCCTGGATCGTCAACCACGCCGCCGACCGGGTCGTGATCGTCAACGGCTCGCTGCTGCCGCTGCTCGCGCCGCTCCTGCCGCACCTGCCGAGCGTCGCGCACGTCGTCGTCTCCGGCCCCGGTGACCGCTCCGTCCTCGACGGCGCGTCGGCCCGCGTGCACGAGTACGAGGAGCTGATAGCCGGCCGGCCCACCGCGTACGACTGGCCCGAGCTGGACGAACGGCAGGCCGCGGCGATGTGCTACACCTCCGGCACCACCGGCGATCCCAAGGGCGTCGTCTACTCGCACCGTTCGCTCTACCTGCACTCGATGCAGGTGAACATGACCGAGTCGATGGGCCTGACGGACAGGGACACGACCCTGGTCGTCGTCCCGCAGTTCCACGTCAACGCCTGGGGCCTGCCGCACGCCACCTTCATGTCCGGCATCAACATGCTGATGCCGGACCGCTTCCTGCAGCCCGGGCCGCTCGCCGAGATGATCGAGCGGGAGCGGCCCTGCCACGCGGCGGCCGTCCCCACCATCTGGCAGGGCCTGCTCGCAGAGGTGACCGCCCGCCCGCGCGACATCTCCTGCATGGCCACCGTCACCATCGGCGGCGCGGCCTGCCCGCCGGCCCTGATGGAGGCGTACGACAAGCTGGGCGTCCGCCTCGTGCACGCCTGGGGCATGACGGAGACCTCGCCGCTCGGCACCACGGCCCACCCGCCGGCCGGCCTGACGCCCGAGCAGGAGTGGCCGTACCGCATCACGCAGGGCCGCTTCCCGGCCGGCGTCGAGGCCCGGCTGATCGCCCCCGGCGGCGACGTGCTTCCGTGGGACGGCGAGTCGGCGGGCGAGCTGGAGGTGCGCGGCAACTGGATCGCGGCCGCGTACTACGGCGGCTCGGACGGCGAACCGCTGGTCCCAGAAGACAAGTTCAGCGCGGACGGCTGGCTGCGCACCGGCGATGTCGGCGTGATCAGCCCGGACGGCTACCTCACGCTCACCGACCGCGCGAAGGACGTCATCAAGTCCGGCGGCGAGTGGATCTCCAGCGTCGAACTCGAGAACGCGCTGATGGCGCACCCGGAGGTCGCGGAGGCGGCGGTCGTCGCCGTGCCGGACGAGAAGTGGGGCGAGCGCCCGCTGGCGACCGTCGTCCTCAAGGACGGCGCGACGGCCGACTACGCGTCGCTGCGGACCTTCCTCGGCGAGACGATCGCCAAGTGGCAGCTGCCGGAGCGCTGGACGATCGTCCCGGCGGTGCCGAAGACGAGCGTCGGGAAGTTCGACAAGAAGCTCATTCGCAAGCAGTACGCGGACGGGGAGCTGGACGTGACGCAGCTGTAGCAGTGGTGGAAGGCGCTGAAGTCGGCACCGACCGGCCCGTGTCCGCGGGCTAGTTGGTGCCGATCTTCGCGAGCAGGTCGACGATCCGGGCCTGGACCTCGTCGCTGGTGGAGCGCTCGGCGAGGAAGAGGACGGTCTCGCCCGAGGAGAGCTTGGGCAGCTCCTCCTCGTCGAGCCCGGCGGAGGTGTAGACGACCAGCGGAGTGCGGTTCAACTGGCCGTTGGCGCGCAGCCAGTCGATGATCCCGGCCCGGCGGCGGCGCACCTGCATCAGGTCCATCACCACGAGGTTCGGCCGGGTCTGGGTGGCCAGCGTCACCGCGTCGGTGTCCGCCGAGGCCCGCGCCACCTGCATGCCGCGGCGTTCGAGGGTCGCGGTCAGCGCGTGCGCGATGTCGTCGTGCTCCTCGATCAGCAGCACCCGGGACGGGTGCTGCTCGCTGTCGCGCGGTGCGAGCGCCTTGAGCAGTACGGCGGGGTCGGCGCCGTACGCGGCCTCCCGCGTCGCCTGCCCGAGCCCGGCCGCGAGCAGCACCGGCACCTCGGCGGCGACGGCCGCCTGGCGCAGGGACTGGAGGGCGGTGCGGGTGATGGGCCCGGTCAGCGGGTCGACGAAGAGCGCGGCCGGGAAGGCGGCGATCTGCGCGTCGACCTCCTCGCGGGAGTGGACGATCACGGGCCGGTAGCCGCGGTCGCTGAGCGCCTGCTGGGTGGAGACGTCCGGCGCGGGCCAGACGAGCAGCCGGCGCGGGTTGTCGAGCGGCTCCGGGGGCAGTTCGTCGTCGACGGGCTGCGGGGCCGGCTGGTTGGACACCTCGACCGCGCCACCGGGCCCGTCGAGCGGCTCGGGGCCCTCGTCGGCGTCCTCGTCCGGCGCTCCTATGGCGTACGCGCGGCCTTCGGCGGGCGGGGTCAGCTTGGACGGGACGGGCTGGGGGTGCGGCTTGGCCTCGGCGGTGGGCAGCGGCAGCGGGCGGTCGTCCTCCGGCGGGGTGGCGAGCCTGCGGCGGCGGCCGGTGGCGTTCTGCTGCGCGGCGATCTGCTGGGCGAACGGCACGCCCTGCCCGAGGGTGCGCACGCTGAACGCCCGACCCTGCGCCGTCTCGCCGGTCGGGGCCTCGGCGGGGAGCGGCTGCGCGACGGCCGGGGCCGGGGGCATGGGCAGCGCGGGCGGCAGCGGTACGGAACCGGTGCGGGTCTCCTCGACGGCGCGGGTCGCGGCAGGCAGGGGGTGAGGCTGCGGCGGCGTGTGATCCTCGTCCGGCTCCCCCCGCACGGCGTCATGCCGCCCCTCGTCACCGTCGCGCCGGTCGGCGTCAGCAGGCGGCAACGCGAAGGCTGCACGCGCGCCTTCCTGGGCCCCGGCGAGGGCACGGCGGCGACGGCCGGTGGGCGGGGCGTCGGCGCCTTCGGCCGCAGCGGCGGGATTCGGGACGGGGGCGGCGGGGAAGGTGTTGCCGCCGTGGGTGGCGGGTGTGCGCGGGTCGGCGGGGCCGGCTGTGGCACCCGGAGCCGGTACGCCGGGGGCGGCCGGGAAGGCGTTGCCGCCGTGGGTTCCGGGCGTGTTCGCCGAACCGGGAGCGCCTGCGGCGCCCGGGCCCGCGGAGAGGGCGACGGCACCGGGAACGGGGGCGCCGGGGGCGGCTGGGAAGGCGTTGCCGTCGGGGGTGCCTGGGGTGTTCGGGGCACCGGGAGTACCCGGGACCATCGTGCCGCCGGGTGCGGCCGGGTAGCCGTTGCCGCTGTGCGTGCCAGGGGTGTTCGGGTCGCCCGGAGCGGCATCGGGGGTCGCCGGACCGCCAGGAGCGGTCGGGTAGCCGTTGCCGCCGTGGGCGCCGGGCGTGCGCGGGTCGGCGGGAGCGCCTGAGGCGCCCGGAAGCGGGGTACCGGGGGCAGCCGGGAAGCCAGTGCCGCCCTGGGTGTTCGGGTCGCCGGGAGTGCCCACGGCACCCGCGCCCGCCGGGAAGCCAGTACCGCCCTGGGTGTTCGGGTCGCCGGGAGTGCCTGCCGTCACCGGGCTCGCCGGGGCGCCGGCCGCACCCAGCGCGTTCGGCGCCGCCGAGGTACCGGCCGGGCCCAGAGCCGCCGGGCCCGGGATCGCTCGCACCCCCGTGGTGGGCGGAGTCGCCTGCGTCGGCAGGGGGTTCGCCGGAGGCGCCGGCGGGAGGGCCAGAGCCTCCTGGGACCCGCGGCGGGCGCGGCGGCCGCGGGTCGCGGG
>NZ_DATCVQ010000425.1:0-12487 GCF_036566765.1 Streptomyces sp. | reverse complement strand
GCCGAACGACAGCAGCCGGGTCGTCGCGGCCACCGCCGGCCGCCGGCCGCAGCCCCGCAGCACGGCCAGCAGCCGCCGCTCGGCGCCCGCGCAGTCCCCGTATCGCATCCGCTCTGCCTCCCCGTCCGGTGGTTCTCCTTCGGCCCGGGGCGACTCTGACGCGAGGGACCGCCGTACGGCACGGCAATCTTTCCTGACACTCGTTTAATCACCCATTTCGGCGAGCCTCGTGACAAACCACGCATAGGGCCCAGGTAGGGCGATACGGTCACCGCCATGGCTGCCGAGACCGACTTCCCCGACGTCGTACCGATCACCGGCTGGGGCCGCACCGCCCCCACCCTGGCCTGTGTGGTCCGGCCCCGCTCGTACGAGGAGGCCGCCGCCTACGTCCGCTCCTGCGGGCCGCGCGGCTCGATCGCCCGCGGCCTCGGCCGTGCGTACGGGGACGCCGCGCAGAACGCCGGCGGCACGGTCCTCGACATGACCGGCCTCGACCGGATCCGCTCCATCGACGCCGCCCAGGGGATCGTCGAGTGCGACGCGGGCGTCAGCCTGCACCGGCTGATGGAGGTGCTGCTGCCGCTCGGCTGGTTCGTCCCGGTCACCCCCGGGACCCGGTACGTCACCGTCGGCGGCGCGATCAGCGCGGACATCCACGGGAAGAACCATCATGTCTCGGGCTCCTTCTCCCGCCATGTGCGCGCGCTGCGCCTGCTCACCGCCGACGGCACGATCCGCACGGCCGCCCCCGGGACCGAGCTGTTCGACGCGACCGCCGGCGGCATGGGCCTGACCGGCGTGATCCTGTCCGCCACGATCGAGCTGCTGCCCGTCGAGACCTCGCTGATGACCGTCGACACCGAGCGGGCCACCGACCTCGACGACCTGATGGCCCGGCTGACCGCGACCGACGACCAGTACCGGTACTCGGTCGCCTGGATCGACCTGCTCGCGCGGGGCGCGGCGACCGGCCGGGCCGTCCTCACCCGCGGCGACCACGCCCCGTACGACGCGCTCCCGCTCCGCGCCCGCCGCGCCCCGCGCGCCTTCCGGCCGGCCTCACTGCCCGCCGCGCCCGCGTACGTCCCCGAGGGGCTGCTCGGCCGCACCACGGTCCGCCTGTTCAACGAGCTCTGGTACCGCAGGGCCCCGCGGCGCTCCTTCGGCCGGCTGCAGCGGCTCCCCGCCTTCTTCCACCCACTGGACGGCGTCCCGCACTGGAACCGGGTCTACGGCCGCGGCGGCTTCGTCCAGTACCAGTTCGTCGTCGGGTACGGGCAGGAGGAGGCGCTGCGGCAGGTGGTGCGGCGGATCGCGCGCCGCGGCTGCCCGTCGTTCCTGGCCGTGCTGAAGCGATTCGGCGCGGGCGACCCGGGCTGGCTGTCCTTCCCGATGCCCGGCTGGACGCTGGCGCTCGACATCCCGGCGAGCCTCAGCGGGCTCGGCGCGTTCCTCGACGAGCTCGACGAACTGGTCGCGGCGGCGGGAGGCCGGGTCTACCTGGCGAAGGACTCCCGGCTGCGCCCCGACCTGCTGGCCGCCATGTACCCCCGGCTCGCCGACTTCCGCGAGCTCCGCGCGCGGCTCGACCCGCGCGGGGTGTTCCGGTCGGACCTGTCCCGTCGACTCGCTCTCTGAGGAGTGTGACCGCCATGAAGGACGCCTTCGGCGCCCCCCAGTCCCTGCTCGTCCTCGGCGGCACGTCCGAGATCGGGCTGGCCACCGCCCGCCGTCTCGTCGCCCGCCGCACCCGTACGGTCTGGCTGGCCGGCCGACCCTCCCCCGCCCTGACCGCGGCCGCCGACTCGCTGCGCGACCTCGGCGCGGACGTGCGCACCGTCCCCTTCGACGCGCTGGAGACCGAGTCCCACGAGGAGCGGCTCGGGAAGCTGTTCGCCGAGGGCGACATCGACATGGTGCTGCTCGCCTTCGGGGTCCTGGGCGACCAGGCCCGGGACGAGGAGGAGCCGCTCGCCGCGGTCCGGGTCGCACAGACCAACTACACCGGCGCGGTCTCCGCCGGGCTCGTGTGCGCGAAGGCCCTCCAGGCGCAGGGGCACGGCTCGCTGGTGGTGCTGTCGTCGGTGGCCGGCGAGCGCGCCCGGCGGGCGAACTTCATCTACGGCTCGTCGAAGGCCGGGCTCGACGCCTTCGCGCAGGGCCTCGGGGACGCGCTGCACGGCACCGGGGTGCATGTGATGGTCGTCCGCCCCGGATTCGTACGGACGAAGATGACCCGCGGGCTCGCGGAGGCGCCGCTGGCGACGAGCCCGGAGGCGGTCGCCCAGGCGATCGAGCTGGGGCTGCGGCGGCGCACCGAGACGGTGTGGGTGCCGGGCGCGCTGCGAGTGGTGATGTCGGCGCTGCGGCACGCGCCCCGCCCGCTGTTCCGCCGCCTGCCGATGTGACCGGCAGGGGGCGCGCTACGCCTTCGTCGGGGCCGGGGCGTCGACCGGGGAGCCCTGCGCGGGGACGCCCGGGGCGGGGACCCCGCCGCCGAACCGGTACGCGTGCAGCCTGCGCCACACGTCGTCCGCGCCCTGCTCGTACAGCCCGAAGGAGCGGCAGGTCCAGGCCGCCTCGAAGCCGGCCAGCTCCTCGAAGGCGCGGTCCATCGCCTCGTCGGCGATGCCGTGCGCGACGGTGACGTGCGGGTGGTACGGGAACTGCAGCTCGCGCACGAGCGGCCCGGCCTCGTCCCGCAGGAGCTTCTGCAGCCGGGTGCACTCCGAGACGCCCTCGGCGAGCCTCACGTACACGACCGGAGAGAGCGGGCGGAACGTTCCGGTGCCCGCGAGCCGCATCGCGAACGGGTCGCCGGCGGCGGCGACCCGGGCGAGATGCGCCTCGATCTGGGGCAGCCGCTCCGCGGCGACCTCGGTCGGCGGGACGAGGGTGACGTGCGTGGGGATGCCGTGCGCGGCGGGATCCCCGAAGCCCGCGCGCCGCTCCTGGAGCAGGCTGCCATAGGGCTCCGGGACCGCGATCGAAACGCCGAGCGTTACGGTCCCCACGTCGTTCTCCTCCGTCGTACGTCTTCTCAGGATGATGGGTGGTGCAGCCGCCAGTGTGCGGCCTGCACCACCTCGGTGGCCAGGGTCCTTGGACTCAGTGCTTGGCGGGCAGGAAGCCGATCCGCTCGTAGGTCTGCGCCAGGGTCTCCGCGGCGACCGCCCGGGCCTTCTCCGCTCCCTTGGCCAGGACCGAGTCCAGCGTCTCCGGGTCGTCCAGGTATTCCTGGGTCCGGGTGCGGAACGGAGTGACGAAGTCCACCATCACCTCGGCGAGGTCGGTCTTCAGCGCGCCGTACATCTTGCCCTCGTAGCTCTTCTCCAGGTCGGCGACGCTCGTCCCGGTGAGGGTGGACAGGATGCTGAGCAGGTTGGAGACGCCCGGCTTGTTCTCCGCGTCGAAGCGGATCACGGTGTCGGTGTCGGTGACGGCGCTCTTGACCTTCTTCGCCGTCGTCTTCGGCTCGTCGAGCAGGTTGATCAGACCCTTCGGCGAGGGCGCCGACTTGCTCATCTTGATCGACGGGTCCTGGAGGTCGTAGATCTTCGCCGTCTCCTTGAGGATGTACGGCGACGGGATCGTGAACGTGTCCCCGTACCGGCCGTTGAAGCGCTCCGCGAGGTCGCGGGTCAGCTCGATGTGCTGGCGCTGGTCCTCGCCGACCGGGACCTCGTCGGCCTGGTAGAGCAGAATGTCCGCGACCTGGAGGATCGGGTACGTGAACAGGCCGACGGAGGCGCGGTCGGCGCCCTGCTTGGCGGACTTGTCCTTGAACTGGGTCATGCGGGCGGCCTCGCCGAAGCCGGTGAGGCAGTTCAAGACCCAGGCGAGCTGGGCGTGCTCGGGGACGTGGCTCTGGACGAAGAGGGTGCAGCGCTCCGGGTCGAGGCCGGCGGCCAGCAGCTGGGCCGCGGCGATCCGGGTGTTGGCGCGCAGCTCGGCGGGGTCCTGCGGAACGGTGATGGCGTGCAGGTCGACGACCATGTAGAAGGCGTCGTGGGTCTCCTGCAGGGCGACCCACTGGCGGACCGCGCCGAGGTAGTTGCCGAGGTGGAACGAGCCTGCGGTGGGCTGGATTCCGGAGAGCACGCGAGGACTGTCAGAGGCCATGCTCCACATTCTCTCAGGTGCGGCAGGCGTTCCCGACAGGCCGTGGGGCGGGCGTTCCCGACAGACCTGGGGCGGGCGCGCGGACGCCCGCCCCGGGCCTTCCCGTCAGACCGGCAGGCCCGGCGCCGGGTACGCGGCCATCAGGTCCGCGACCTCCGCGCGGATCGCGGTCAGCGCGGCCTCGTCGCCCTTCGCGGCCGCCGCGACGCCGCGGTCGATCCACTCGGCGACCTGCGCCATGTGCTGGACGCCCAGGCCGCGGGAGGTCAGCGACGGGGTGCCGATGCGGACGCCGGACGGGTCGAAGGGCTTGCGCGGGTCGAACGGCACCGTGTTGTAGTTCACGACGATGCCGGCCCGGTCGAGCGCCTTCGCGGCCACCTTGCCCGGGACCTCCTTGGGGGTGAGGTCCATCAGGATCAGGTGGTTGTCGGTGCCGCCGGAGACCAGGTCGAAGCCGCGCGCGAGGAGCGCCTCGGCAAGCGCCTTGGCGTTGGCGACGACGGCCTCGGCGTAGGCCCGGAAGGACGGCAGGGCCGCCTCGCGCAGGGCGACGGCGATCGCTGCGGTGGTCTGGTTGTGCGGGCCTCCCTGGAGGCCGGGGAAGACGGCCTTGTCGACGGCCTTGGCGTGCTCCTCGCGGCACATCAGCATCGCGCCGCGGGGACCGCGCAGGGTCTTGTGGGTGGTCGTCGAGATCACGTCGGCGTACGGCGTCGGGGAGGGGTGGGCGCCGCCCGCGATCAGGCCGGCGATGTGCGCGACGTCGGCGACGAGCACCGCCCCCGCCTCCTGGGCGATCTCGCCGAAGGCGGCGAAGTCGATGGTGCGGGGCAGCGCCGTGCCGCCGCAGAAGATCAGCTTCGGGCGCTCCTTCAGGGCGAGCTCGCGGACCTGGTCGAAGTCGATGAGCCCGTTGTCCTGCCGTACGCCGTACTGCACGCCGCGGAACCACTTGCCGGTCGCGGAGACGCCCCAGCCGTGGGTGAGGTGGCCGCCCATCGGCAGGGCCATGCCCATGACGGTGTCGCCGGGCTCGGCGAAGGCGAGGTAGACGGCGAGGTTGGCCGGGGAGCCGGAGTACGGCTGGACGTTGGCGTGGTCGACGCCGAAGAGGCTCTTGGCGCGCTCGATCGCCAGGGTCTCGACCTGGTCGATGTTCTGCTGGCCCTCGTAGTAGCGGCGGCCGGGGTAGCCCTCGCTGTACTTGTTCTGCAGCACGGTCCCGGACGCCTCCAGGACGGCCTGGGAGACGTAGTTCTCGCTGGGGATGAGCCGCAGGGTCTCGGCCTGGAGCCGTTCCTCGGCGCCGATGAGCGCGGCGAGCTCGGGGTCGGCGGCGGCGAGTGCGGGGTGCGGGCTGGTCATGGCGTGCCTCCGGGCGGTTCGGCGGATCCCGGGGCGCGACTTCTGGGCGGCGCCACACGGGAAGGGTCCCGCGGTGCCCAGGCGAGCGGCACCTCGTGTGGTCTGCCGCGCACGGCTCCCCCGGGGTCGCTTCCCCGTACGCCAGTCGCCGTGCGTGTTTCCAGATTAGCGGGCGCGGCGTCACCGAGGTTTCTTCGTCCATCATCCGAGCGACGATAGAAACAGGGCTCACACCCGCCCCTGGCCGCAGGACGAACGGAGAACCCGTGTCGAGAACGCAAGACGCGATCGCTTCCGCGGAGGCGCACAGCGCGCACAACTACCACCCGCTGCCCGTGGTGATCGCCACGGCCGACGGCGCGTGGATGACCGATGTCGAGGGCCGCCGCTATCTCGACATGCTCGCCGGCTACTCGGCGCTCAACTTCGGGCACGGCAACCGGCGGCTCCTGGACGCGGCGCGAGCGCAGCTGGAGCGGGTGACGCTGACCTCGCGGGCGTTCCACCACGACCGGTTCGCCGAGTTCTGCGACCGTCTCGCGGAGCTGTGCGGCAAGGAGACCGTGCTGCCGATGAACACCGGGGCGGAGGCCGTCGAGACGGCCGTGAAGACCGCCCGGAAGTGGGGCTACGAGGTGAAGGGCGTGCCGGACGGGCACGCGAAGATCGTGGTCGCGGCGAACAACTTCCACGGCCGCACGACGACGATCGTGAGCTTCTCGACGGACCACGAGGCGCGCGACCACTACGGCCCGTACACGCCGGGCTTCGAGATCGTCCCGTACGGCGACCTGACCGCCATGGAGGCGGCGGTCACCGAGAACACGGTCGCGGTGCTCCTGGAGCCGATCCAGGGCGAGGCCGGGGTGCTCGTGCCGCCGCCCGGGTACCTGCGCGGGGTGCGGGAGCTGACCCGGCGCAGGAACGTGCTGTTCATGGCGGACGAGATCCAGTCGGGCCTGGGCCGCACCGGGCGGACCTTCGCGTGCGAGCACGAGGACGTCGTGCCGGACGTGTACATCCTGGGCAAGGCGCTGGGCGGCGGCGTCGTGCCGGTCTCCGCGGTGGTCGCGGACCGGGACGTGCTGGGGGTCTTCAAGCCGGGCGAGCACGGCTCGACGTTCGGCGGGAACCCGCTGGCGTGCGCGGTGGCCCTGGAGGTGATCGCGATGCTGCGCACCGGCGAGTACCAGCAGCGCGCGACGGAGCTGGGCGAGCACCTGCACGCCGAGCTGAACCTGCTGGTCGGCGGGGGCGCGGTGGAGGCGGTGCGCGGCCGCGGCCTGTGGGCGGGCGTGGACATCGCGCCGGCGCGGGGCACGGGCCGGGAGATCTCCGAGAAGCTGATGGAGCGCGGGGTCCTGGTGAAGGACACCCATGGCTCGACGATCCGCATCGCCCCGCCGCTGGTGATCGGCAAGGAGGACCTGGACTGGGGCCTGGAGCAGCTGCGCGCGGTGCTGTCGGACTGACCCGACACGCACCGGGGGTGCTCCCTCTCGGCGCGGCCGAAAGCCGCGCCGGCGAGGGGGCACAGGGGCGACCGGTCAACGAGGCGGCCCGACATTGCCGTACCGCGCCCTACTCCCCCGGCAGCACCCGGCACAACGCCTCCAGCGCCCCCGGCCAGGCGCTGTCCGTCGGGGTGCCGTATCCCACGACGAGGCCCTCGATCGTGCGCGGGGTCGAGGCGTGGCGGAAGGCGTCGATGCCTTGCAGCGACAGGCCCTGCCAGGCCGCCGAGCGCAGGACCGCCCGCTCCGTGCCCGGCGGCAGCGGGAGCACCGCGTGCAGGCCCGCCGCGATGCCGCTGACCCGGATGTCCGGGGCTGCCTCGCCCAGCGCCGCCACCAGTTGGTCGCGCCGGCGCCGGTAGCGCAGCCGCATCGCCCGTACGTGCCGGTCGTACGCCCCGGACTGCAGGAAGTCCGCGAACGTCAGCTGGTCGAGGACCCCGCACGACCAGTCGGCCTGCCCCTTCGCCGCCGCGACCTCGTCGACCAGCGCTTCGGGCAGCACCATCCACGCGAGCCGCAGCGCCGGCGCGAGCGACTTGCTCGCCGTGCCCAGGTACACCACCCGCTCCGGGTCGAGCCCCTGCAGCGCGCCCACCTGCTGGCGGTCGTAGCGGAACTCCCCGTCGTAGTCGTCCTCCAGGACCAGCCCGCCCGAGGTCCGCGCCCAGTCGACCGCCGCCGCCCGCCGGTCGGGGTGCAGCGCGCCGCCGAGCGGGAACTGGTGGGCGGGCGTCATCAGGACCGCGCCGACACCCTTCAGGGCCGCCAACTCGTCCGTCCGCGTGCCCCGTTCGTCGAAGCCGAGGGCCGGAGTGCGCAGCCCCGCCTCGGCCAGCAGGTTCCAGTGCACGTCGAGCCCGTACGAGTCGACCGCGACCTCCCGCGTCTTGCGCGCCCGCAGCACCTTGCCCATGAGCATCAGCCCGTGCGCGAAGCCGGAGCAGATCACGATCCGCTCGGGGCTCGCGTACACGCCGCGCGCCCGCGCCAGGTACTCGGCGAGCGCGGTGCGCAGTTCGATCCGGCCGCGCGGATCGCCGTACCCGAACGCCTCGTTGGGCGCGGCGGTGATCGCCCGTCGGGCCGCCTTGAGCCACTGCGCGCGCGGGAACGAGCCGAGGTCGGGCGTTCCGGGCTTCAGGTTGTGCGCGGGCCCGCCCGGCGTCCGCCGGCGCGGGGCGGCGGACGGTGCCGCAGACGGCCCGCCCCGGCGCGGCTCGGCCCGTCGGGCGACCCGGGTGCCGGAGCCCTGGCGCGCGGTGAGCCAGCCCTCGGCGACCAGGTCGGCGTACGCGTCGGCGACCGTGTTCCGGGCGATCCCGAGGTCGGCGGCGAGCTGCCGCGAGGACGGCAGCCGGGTCCCCGCCGGGAGCCGCCCGGTTCGTACCGCGTCCCGGAGCGCGTCCATCAGGCCGGTGCGCAGTCCGGCCGTGCCGCGCAGGTCCAGGTGCAGGTCGGCCCCGAAAATGGCCCAGTCGTCCGCCATGAGAATGGACCATACCGGTGCGCCAGAGCGCCCGTACGGTGAGGACATGACCAGCACGCGCACGAACGCCGAGTACGCCCACGAGCACACCCCCCGCATCGCCCTCGCCGAGCGGGTCCCGGAGTTCTACCGGGCGATGGTCCGCCTGGAGACCGCCGCCGCGAAGGACGTCGACCCCACCCTGTACCACCTGATCAAGCTCCGTGCCTCGCAGATCAACCACTGCGCCTTCTGCATCGACATGCACGCCAAGGACGCGCTCGCCGACGGCGAGACGGTCGAGCGGATCGTCCAGCTGTCGGCCTGGGAGGAGTCGCGGCACTTCTACACCGAGAAGGAGGCCGCCGCCCTCGAACTGACCGAGGCCGTCACCGTCCTCACCGACGGCTTCGTGCCGGACGAGGTGTACGAGCGGGTGGCGAAGCACTTCGACGAGGACGAGCTGGCCCGCGTCATCGCGGCGATCGTCACCATCAACGCCTGGAATCGGATCGGCGTCACCACCCGCCTGGTCGCCGGCCACTACACGCCGGGCCAGTACAACAAGTGAGCGCCGCCGTACGCACGTTGCGCGCGCTGCACGTGGGCCGTGCGGCCGACGACCCGCTGGTCCTGCCCGGCCCGTGGGACGCGGCGAGCGCCCGCGCCTTCGAGGCGGCCGGCTTCCAGGCGCTGGCCACGCCCAGCGCCGGGATCGCCGCCTCGCTGGGCTACGAGGACGGGAGCACCCCCGCCGACGAGATGTTCGCCGCGGTCGCGCGGATCGTCCGCTCGGTGTCCGTCCCTGTGTCCGCCGATCTGGAGGGCGGGTACGGACTGGCCCCGAAGGAGCTGGTGGGGCGGGTCCTGGAGACCGGCGCGGTCGGCGTGAACCTGGAGGACTCGGACGGAGCCTCGGGCCTGCGGGACGCGCACGCGCACGCCGACTGGCTGGCCGAGGTACGGGCCGAGGCCGGGGACGCGCTCTTCGTCAACGCCCGCACGGACGTCTATCTGAGCGGCGCGCCCGACCCCGTGGCCGCGGCCCTCGACCGCGCCCTGCTGTACGCGGCGGCCGGCGCGGACTGCGTCTACCCGATCTGCGCGCCGCCCCGGGACCTCCCGCTGCTGCGGGCCGGCCTCGGGGACGCGTTGCCGGTCAACGCGTTCGCCCGGCCGGACGGCCCCGCATTCGCGGAGCTCGGCCGGCTCGGGGCGACCCGGATCACCCTCGGGCCCGGGCTGTTGCTGCGCACGCTCGACCATGTCCGGGACCTGGCCGAGGAGTTGCGCGGCGGGGTGGGGTGAGCCGTAGCCGTACGGCTCAGAGCTCGTCGTCGGCAGGCTCGTCCTCGGCCCGCAGCCCGGCGACCCACAGCGGCATCAGCCAGTGCAGCGCGACCGCGGCGAACAGCAGCGGAGCGACGTGGTCGGCCAGGTGCGCGTCGGTGAGCCGGGAGGCCGCGGCCACCGCGAGCGCGCCGGCGAGCAGCACCCACGTGGTGACGGTGTGGGCGAGCGAGCGCACCCGGTCCCGCTCGACGAGCTGCCGCTCGTCGAGCATCCGGCCGCGCAGTTCGAGGAGGCCGCGGGTGGCGGCGTTGATCGTGCCGGTCGCCACGGCCCAGGGCAGCAACAGGACCAGGATGGCGATCCCGCCCCAGAACCCGGGCCAGAAGACCGCGGTCGCGAAGCCCGCGGCCGTGAGCGCGATGTGCGCGCCGACGGCGAAGCGGCGGCGGGCCGCCGTGGCGTACATGGGCGCGGCCCTGCGGTCGTTCATCAAGGTGTGCATACGCCGGTCGTAGCGCGTCGCGGTCATCACTGCTTCCTCCCGTAGACCTCTGCGGTGAGCGGCTGGAACGGCTCCAGGGAGAACAGCGCCTCCACCGGGAGCTCGAAGAACCGGGCCACTTTCAGGGCCAGGTCGAGGCTGGGGTTGTACTGGCCGCGCTCGATGTAGCCGATGGTCTGGTAGTGGACGCCCACTGCCTCGGCGAGTGCCTGCCGCGACACCTTCCGCTCGGCCCGGACGGCCGAGAGCCTGTTGTGCACCTGCTCGCTCATGTATAAGAAGTACTACATTCGAGTGCAGGTGCACAACACGAGCAGCCGAAGAGGATCAAGAAAAAGCCCCGCCCCGACCTCAGAAGAGGCCGGGGCGGGGCGGAAGTCGCGCTGAGCTCTGACTCAGACTCAGACTCAGATCAGGCCGAGCTCGCGGACCGCGTCGCGCTCCTCGGCGAGCTCCCGGACGGAGGCGTCGATGCGGGTGCGGGAGAACTCGTTGACGTCCAGGCCCTGGACGATCTCGTACGCGCCGTCCTTGCAGGTGACGGGGAACGAGGAGATCAGGCCCTCCGGGACGCCGTACGAGCCGTCCGACGGGATGCCCATGGAGGTCCAGTCGCCCGCGGCGGTGCCGTTGACCCACGTGTGGACGTGGTCGATGGCGGCGTTGGCGGCCGAGGCGGCCGAGGACGCGCCACGGGCCTCGATGATCGCGGCGCCGCGCTTGGCGACGGTCGGGATGAAGGTGTCGGCCAGCCACGCCTCGTCGCCCACGACCTCGGCGGCGTTCTTGCCGGCGATCTCCGCGTGGAAGATGTCCGGGTACTGCGTGGCCGAGTGGTTGCCCCAGATGGTGAGGCGCTTGATGTCCTCGACCGACGCGCCGGTCTTCTGGGCCAGCTGCGTCAGCGCGCGGTTGTGGTCCAGGCGGGTCATCGCGGTGAAGCGCTCGGCCGGCACGTCCGGGGCGGCGGCCTGGGCGATCAGCGCGTTGGTGTTGGCCGGGTTGCCGACGACGAGGACCTTGATGTCGTCCGCGGCGTTGTCGTTGATGGCCTTGCCCTGCGGCTTGAAGATGCCGCCGTTGGCGGCGAGCAGGTCGCCGCGCTCCATGCCCTTGGTGCGCGGGCGGGCGCCCACGAGCAGGGCCACGTTCGCGCCCTCGAAGCCCTGGTTCGGGTCGTCGAAGATGTCGATGCCCTTGAGCAGCGGGAAGGCGCAGTCGTCGAGCTCCATGGCGGTGCCCTCGGCGGCCTTGACGCCCTGCGGGATCTCGAGGAGGCGCAGCTTGACCGGCACGTCCGCGCCGAGCAGGTGGCCCGAGGCGATGCGGAAGAGCAGCGCGTAGCCGATCTGACCGGCCGCGCCGGTCACGGTGACATTCACGGGAGTGCGGGTCATGGCGATCTCCGTAAGACAGCTGGCGGTGGGGGTCCCTGCCCCTGATGCTGGATACCCCTCTGATCGACGATCGATCACGCGATCGATCGGTGTCTCGACGTGAAGAGATATCCAGCGGTCAGGCTATCCGACCCCGGCCCCCTCGCACCCCCTCCCCCTTGTGGGACGGCTCACTGCCACCCGTCCGAGGCGCGCCCGAACCCCTTCCGAACAACTGCCGGACGGCGCGTCAGCCGCCGGTGCAGCCCGTCGCGCCGCTCTTCAGGCTGGCGCAGGCTTTCGCGTCCGTGCCCTGCGCCACCGCGACCATCGGCGTGTACGCGTCGGTGTCGGCGTCCACCAGGGCCTCCTGGCCGCCGGTTCCGGCCGCGCTGACCCGGACGACGTCGCCGGGGGCGGCCTCGGTGAGCCGCGCCCAGGCGGCTCGGCACGTACTGCTGTGCCGGACCTCCAACTCGGCGGTTCCGACCCGGGTACGGGCGACGGTCGCCGCGAACTCGCCGCCGCAGCCCATGATCTCCGGGTCCTGACCGGCGCACCCGGCCCCGCTGCACTTCACCCCGGCGGGCAGCGGCGTGCTCGGCCGCGCGCTGGGCGTCGGACTCGGCGGCGGGGCGCTCCGCTTCCCGTCGTCGCCCGCGCCGCCGAGATCGGCGAGCAGGACGGCGGCCACGACGACGAGCAGGGCGCCGAGGAGCGTGGCGAAGAGGGTGGTGAGGCGTTGGCGGCCGCGGCCGCCCCGGGCGGGCGGCGGAACGCCCGTACCGGCAGGGCCCCGGTTCGGCGCGGGCGGGGCGGGAGGCGTGGGGGGCGTGGGGAG
>NZ_DATCVQ010000424.1:0-8058 GCF_036566765.1 Streptomyces sp. | reverse complement strand
GGCATGTTCCGATGGAAAATGCCAGAACTCCCCCCACGGCTCGGCACGTTGAGTAACGTCGCCGTCACTGCCGTACGTCCGCACGCCGTATCGGGAGGGGAACCCGCGTGCCCGGAATAGACGAGTGCCTGCTCGAGGCGATGGCCTTGCCAGGCGCACGCGGGGCGTCCCTGGTCGACTGGACCAGCGGGCTCGCGCTGGGAACCGCCGGCGATTCGCCGGTCGGCGACCACGAGACCACGGCCGCCGAGACCGCCGAACTCGCCCGCGCGGCCGCGGAGTACGAGTCCTTCGCGGCCGGCGACTCCTTAGCCGCAGACGGCGCGGACCCAGGCGCCGAAGCGCCCAAGGGCCCGCCGGTCGAGGACCTGATCGTCACCACCCGCACCGGGTACCACGTGCTCCGGTTCGTCGAGACCGCCTTCGACAGCAGCGTCTTCCTGCACCTGTGGCTGGACCGCACCGACGGCAACCTGGCCCTCGCCCGGCTCCGGCTGCGCGACCTCGCGGAACGGCTGGTCCTCGGATGACCGTCTCCCCGATGCTGGTCCGGCTCGCCGCCGAGCGGGCCACCGGCGCGCTGCTGCGCGACCAGGGCACGCTCTACCTCGTCGACGGGCGGGTCGTGCACGCGGAGAGCCCGGCCGCGCCCGGCCTGGACGTGCTGCTCACGGCCGGCGGCCGGCTGCCGCGCGACGGCTGGGACGAGGCCGTGAACCGGGCCGGGGCGCGCCGCGAGGTCGGCCGGTTCCTGGTCGCCAGCGGCCGGCTCGGCGGCGGGGAGCTGGAGATCTGCCACCTCGGCGCGGTCTTCGACGCGGCCTTCTTCGCGCTCGCCCCGGCGAGCGGGCCGACCCGCTTCCGGTACGGGGTCGGGCACTGGTTCGGCTCGGTGCGGCCGGTCTCCGCCGCCGCCGTCGAGCGCGAGACCGTGCGCCGCCGCGAACTGCTCGACAGCGTCTGGCCGTACCCGGCCGTCGACGCCGGCCCGGTACTCCCCCGCCCCGCCGAGCCCGGCCGGACCGTGGGCCGGCGGCAGCGCGCCCTGCTGGCCGCCGCCGACGGCGTCCGCACCCCGGCGGACCTGGCCCGGCTGCTCGGCCGCCCGGCCTTCCACACCCTGCTCGACGTCCGGCGGCTCGCCGCCGCCGGCCTCGTCGCGACCCCGCTCGACCCCGTGCCCGCCGAACCGCCCCCGCTGCCCTCCTGGGTCGGCGAGGTCACCACCGACCCCGACATCGCCCTGCTGCGCCGGCTCCGTGACGCCCTGGAGGCAAGTCTGTGATGAGGCGTGCCCTGCGCCTGCGCGCCGAGAGGAGACAGCTGATGACCGCAGAAGCCGAGGTGCTCGGCGAGCTCAGACGGCTGCGCGCCCGGCTGCCCCAGCTGACCGGGGCGCTCGCCGCCAGCGCCGACGGCCTGGTGCTCGCCCATGACACCGTCGACGGCGAGGCGGAGAGCGTCGCCGCGCTGACCGCGGCGGCCCTCGGCGTCGGGCAGCGGCTCACCGACTCCACCGGCCAGGGCGCCTTCCGCGAACTGCTGGTGCGCGGCGAGCACGGCTACGTCGCGACGTACGCGGCGGGCGGCGCCGCCGTGCTGACCTTGCTCGCCGAGCCCCGGATCAACGTGGGCCGGCTCCATCTGGAGGCGCGGCGGTCCAGCGCGCGGATAGGGGAGCTCGTGGACGCGGCGCTGGAACGCAGAGACCCGAACTGACCGACAGAGCACTACATCTGACAGGCCCCCCACATCTCACCGAAAAGGAAGTGTGACACCCATGGCGAACACCGAGACCTCCCTCAAGGAAGCCGCCTCGATCGAGGGCGCCATCGGCGCGGCCCTCGTCGACTACACCAGCGGCATGGCTCTGGGCACGATCGGCGGCAGCAAGGAACTCGACCTCAACGTGGCCGCGGCCGGCAACACGGACGTGGTCCGGGCCAAGGTCCGGGCGATGGAGATGCTCGGTCTCAAGGACGACATCGAGGACATCCTGATCACCCTCGGCGGCCAGTACCACCTGATCCGGCTGCTCAAGAAGCGCGGCACGAACGGCCTGTTCCTGTACCTCGCCCTCGACAAGGGCCGGGCGAACCTGGCGATGGCCCGCCACCAACTGAAGGCGGTCGAGGCCGGGCTGGAGGTGTGACGGTTCGTACGCGGCGCTAGTCGACGAACAGCCCGCGGGCGGCCGCCTTCGCGTCGAACTCCTCCAGTCGGGCCTGCGCGTCCGGCAGCTCGTCCGCCATCGCCTCCAGGAGCACCCGGCCGAGCAGCATCGGCGCGCAGGCCGTGTCGAAGGCGAGACCGGTGCCGACGGCGGCGGGGAGCAGCAGGTCGCTGTGCGCGGCGACCGGGGCGAAAGCCGACTCGGCGACCGTCACCACGGTCAGGCCGGCGCCCCGGGCGTACTCCAGGGCCTCGACGACCTCCCGGGGGTGGCGGGGCAGCGCGAAGCAGAGCAGGGCGGTGGCGCCGGCGCGGGCCGCCGCGTCGATCCGGTCGGTGAGCATCGAGCCGCCCTCGTCGAGCAGCCGTACGTCCGGGTGGACCTTGCCCGCGAAGTACGCGAAGCCCCGGGCCTGCGAGGAGGCGGCGCGCAGCCCGAGCACGGGCAGCGGCCGGGAGGCGGCGAGCAGCCGGCCGGCCCGCTCCACGGGGGCGGGGTCGGCGAGCAGCTCGGCGAGGTGGCGCAGGTTCTCGATCTCTGCGAGGACGGCCTGCTGGTACTCGTTGTGCTCGCTGCCCTTGTCCGCGGCCCTGGTCTGCTCGGGCGGTGCGACCTCGCGCAGGTGCCGGCGGAGCGCCGGATAGCCGTCGAAGCCGAGGGCGACGGCGAAGCGGGTGACGGACGGCTGGCTGACGCCGGCGAGCTCGGCCAGCTCGACGCTGGACAGGAAGGGCACGTCGGCGGCGCGGCGCACCATGCAGTGCGCGATCCGCCGCTGCGTCGGCGTCAGCCGATGCCCCTCGAAGAGCGCCTGCAGCCGTCCGGCCGGGCTGTCGCTCATGCCGCGCCGTCCCCCTTCGTCTCACGTCCGACTTCGTGCCACGTTCGATTATTCACTCATCCAGAACTCTGCATGAGGATATGCAGCAAGGGCAAGACGGGGGCTATCCCCAGTGTGACGGGGCTGTCCGCTCCGTACCGTGGGCGGCATGGACGCCCGTGATCAGGAGCTCAGGACCGAGCTCGACGCCACCCTCCAGGCCCGCCGCGAGCTCGGGACGGAGTACGAGTCCGCGCTGATCGAGTCCTTCCTCGGGAAGGTCGAGCAGCGCCTTGACGCGACGATCGACCGCCAGGTGCGGCGGCAGCTGGCCGAGAGCCGGATGGTCGTGGCCCGGGGCGGCCGACCTGCGGCCCGTGGGGAGGGCGTGGGCTCCGGGGCGGAGGGCTTCGGCGAGCGCTTCGGCTTCGCGATCATCACGCTGATCCTGGCCGTCCCGCTCTCCGCGATCGCCGCGCACCAGGCGGAGCTGGAGGGCCTGATCGTCACGTGGCTGGGGATCGTGGGCGTGAACGCGGTGCACGCGTTCCGCGGCATCGGCTTCGGCCGGAACCGGGCGCGCGACCGCGCCGACGGGGACTCCGACTGGGAGAAGTGAGCGCGCGAGGAGATTGACGCGGGGACCGCCGCACCCCCATCACTGGGGGGCGGGACGACGGCGGTCCCCGCGGGGGACACGGGCCCGGGTCAGGGCCGGTCTCCGCGTCCGCGGCGTCGCGAGGAGGTCCGGGAGCCGCTCCGTAGTCCTTGACGCCGACAACGACCAATGTGCCGGACGCGTGTTAAGCGGGTGCTGCGGCTACGTGTCATGCCCGTACCGTTTGCACGAACCGCAGCCCGCAGCGGACCTTCTGACGCCCCGGGAGCTGCCCCGGGGCGTCGTCCGGCGATCTGCGCGGGGCGTCGTCCCGGGATCTGCGCGGGGCGTCGTCCCGGGATCTGCGCGGAAGGTGCGCGGAACCTACTTCGCGCCGTCCTTGGCCAGGAAGGCCAGCAGGTCCTGGCGGCTCACCACGCCGGTGGGCTTGCCCTCGACCAGCACGATCGCCGCGTCCGCGTCGCCGAGGACGGACATCAGGTCGGCGACCGGCTCGCCCGAGCCGACCTGCGGCAGCGGCGAGCTCATGTGCTGCTCCAGGGCGTCCTCCAGGGAGGCCTTCTGGGTGAACAGGTGGTCGAGCAGCTCGCGCTCCACGACCGAGCCGATGACCTCGGCGGCCATCACGTCGGGGTGGCCGGCGCCCGGCTTCACGATCGGCATCTGCGAGACGCCGTACTCGCGCAGCACCTCGATGGCCTGGCCGACGGTCTCGTCCGGGTGCATGTGGACGAGCGAGGGCATGCCGCCCGACTTGTGCCGGAGCACGTCGGCGACGGTGGCGGAGGAGGTGTCCTCCAGGAAGCCGTAGTCGGCCATCCACTCGTCGTTGAAGATCTTCGACAGGTAGCCGCGGCCGGAGTCCGGCAGCAACACGACCACGACGTCGTCCGGGCCGAGGCCCTCGGCGACGCGCAGCGCCGCGACGACCGCCATGCCGCAGGAGCCGCCGACCAGCAGGCCCTCCTCCTTGGCGAGGCGGCGGGTCATCTGGAAGGAGTCCTTGTCGGACACGGCGACGATCTCGTCCGTGACGGTCGGGTCGTAGGCGGTGGGCCAGAAGTCCTCGCCGACGCCCTCGACCAGATACGGCCGGCCGGAGCCGCCGGAGTACACGGAGCCCTCGGGGTCGGCGCCGACGATGCGGACCTTCCCGCCGGAGATCTCCTTGAGGTAGTTGCCGGTGCCGGAGATGGTGCCGCCGGTGCCGACGCCCGCGACGAAGTGGGTGATCTTCCCGTCCGTCTGCTCCCAGAGCTCGGGACCGGTGGTCTCGTAGTGCGAACGGGGGTTGTTCGGGTTCGAGTACTGGTCCGGCTTCCAGGCCCCTGGGGTCTCACGGACGAGGCGGTCCGAGACGTTGTAGTACGAGTCGGGGTGCTCGGGGTCGACGGCGGTCGGGCAGACCACGACCTCGGCGCCGTACGCGCGCAGCACGTTGATCTTGTCCGTGGACACCTTGTCCGGGCAGACGAAGATGCACTTGTAGCCCTTCTGCTGGGCCACGATGGCGAGGCCGACGCCGGTGTTGCCGGACGTGGGCTCGACGATCGTGCCGCCGGGCTTGAGCTCGCCGCTCGCCTCGGCCGCCTCGATCATGCGCAGGGCGATGCGGTCCTTGACCGAGCCGCCCGGGTTGAAGTACTCGACCTTGGCCAGGACGGTCGCCTGAAGGCCCTCTGTGACGCTGTTGAGCTTCACCAGCGGGGTATTGCCGACGAGGCTGATCATCGAGTCGTGGAATTGCACCGTTATCTCCGGGGTCTCCGTAGTGATGCAGCCAGCGTATGCGTAGTCGGAGCAGGTTACGGGGCAGTTACTCCCTGAACGGCTTGAAGGAGGTGGCTGCCCGGATGTCCAGGGCGAGGGTGGCGCGGCGGATCGCGGCGGGCGCGGCGTACGGCGGAGGCGGGATCGGGCTGCTGGGCGTGGCCGCGGTCGGGGTGTTGCTGGCGGAGGTGCAGCTGGCGAAGCGGTCGGTGGGCGGGGGTGTGGCGCCGCTCGCCCCGACGGCGGACGGCCGGTACGGACGGTCGTTCGAGCCGTCCCTGCCGGCCGGGGAGGAGCCGCTGCGGCTGGCCCTTCTGGGTGATTCGACGGCCGCGGGGCAGGGGGTGCGCCGGGTGGGCCAGACGCCGGGGGCGCTGCTGGCGTCGGGGCTCGCGGCGGTGGCGGAGCGGCCGGTGGACCTGCGGAACGTGGCGCTGCCGGGGGCACGCTCGGACGACCTGGAGCGGCAGGTGTCGCTGCTGCTCGCGACGCCGGGCTCGGGGGCGGGGGTGCCGGACGTGTGCGTGATCATGATCGGCGCGAACGACGTGACGCACCGGATGTCGCCGACGGAGTCGGTGCGGCACCTGGCGGCGGCGGTGCGCCGGCTGCGGACGGCGGGCGCGGAGGCAGTGGTCGGCACCTGCCCGGACCTGGGCACGATCGAGCCGGTGTACCAGCCGCTGCGCTGGCTGGCGCGGCGGGCGTCGCGGCAGCTGGCGGCGGCGCAGACGATCGTGGCGGTGGAGCAGGGCGGGCGGACGGTGTCGCTGGGCGACCTGCTGGGCCCGGAGTTCGCGGCGAACCCGCGGGAGATGTTCGGCGTGGACAACTTCCACCCCTCGGCGGAGGGCTACGCGACGGCGGCGATGGCGATCCTCCCGACGGTCTGCGCGGCGCTGGGCGTCTGGCCGGAGGAGGAACGCCTGGAGGTGGACCGCCGCGAGGGCATGCTGCCGGTGGCGAAGGCGGCGGCGGAAGCGGCGGCGGAGGCGGGCACGGAGGTCACGGGCGCGCGGGCCCCCTGGGCCTTGCTGAAACACCGCCGCCGCCGCAGAGTCCCCACCCCGACAGAAACCCCAACCCCAACGGACACCCCGGCTCCGTAGGCCCCGCCGAACGCCCGGCCCCGCTGGGGGCATGCCCCCAGCGGGGGGTGCACTGTCGTTGGTGGGAACAAATTCGGCTGAGCGGGCGCTTAGAAAAGAGGTCCGCGTCACACCGCATGGGCGGTGACCCGTGCCGTACGTACAGGTAACTTCCCTTTCAGTCCCTCGACGTCGCCACACCCTCCTGGAGCCGTGATGCCCGAAGCCGTCATCGTCTCGACCGCCCGCTCCCCGATCGGCCGGGCCTTCAAGGGCTCCCTGAAGGATGTGCGGCCGGACGACCTGACCGCGACCATCATCCAGGCCGCCCTCGCCAAGGTTCCCGAGCTCGACCCGCGCGACATCGACGACCTGATGCTCGGCTGCGGCCTGCCCGGCGGCGAGCAGGGCAACAACCTGGGCCGGATCGTCGCCGTCCAGATGGGGATGGACCACCTCCCCGGCTGCACGATCACCCGCTACTGCTCGTCCTCCCTGCAGACCTCCCGCATGGCGCTGCACGCCATCAAGGCCGGCGAGGGCGACGTCTTCATCTCCGCCGGCGTCGAGATGGTGTCCCGCTTCGTGAAGGGCAACTCCGACTCCCTGCCGGACACGCACAACCCGCTCTTCGCCGAGGCCGAGGCCCGCACTGCGGCCGTCGCCGCCTCCGAGGGCGCCACCTGGCACGACCCGCGCGAGGACGGCCTCGTCCCGGACGCGTACATCGCCATGGGCCAGACCGCGGAGAACCTGGCCCGCATGAAGGGCATCAGCCGCCGGGAGCTCGACGAGTTCGGCGTCCGGTCCCAGAACCTCGCCGAGCAGGCCATCAAGAACGGCTTCTGGGCGCGCGAGATCACCCCGGTGACCACCCCGGACGGCACCGTCGTCAGCACGGACGACGGCCCCCGCGCGGGCGTCACCCTGGAGGGCGTCGAGGGCCTGAAGCCGGTCTTCCGCCCCGACGGCCTGGTCACCGCCGCCAACTGCTGCCCGCTCAACGACGGCGCCGCCGCCCTCGTGATCATGTCCGACACGAAGGCCCGCGAGCTCGGCCTGACCCCGCTCGCCCGGATCGTCTCCACCGGCGTCTCCGGCCTCTCCCCCGAGATCATGGGCCTCGGCCCGGTCGAGGCGTCCAAGCAGGCCCTGGGCCGCGCCGGCCTGACCGTCGACGACATCGACCTGTTCGAGATCAACGAGGCCTTCGCGGCCCAGGTGATCCCCTCGTACCAGGACCTGGGCATCCCGCTCGACAAGCTGAACGTCAACGGCGGCGCGATCGCCGTCGGCCACCCCTTCGGCATGACCGGCGCCCGGATCACCGGCACGCTGATCAACAGCCTCCAGTTCCACGACAAGCAGTTCGGCCTGGAGACCATGTGCGTCGGCGGCGGCCAGGGCATGGCCATGGTGATCGAGCGCCTCAGCTGAGCCATGGCGTTGAGCCATGGCGCTGAGCCTTGGCACGCCTGTCCTGACGCGGCTTCGCTAACCGCCCCGCGTCCGAGCCGTGACCGAATCTCCCCCAGGATGTGACCTATGTCCCGGGGGAGAGTCGTTTTCCCAGGTCACAGCAGTTACG
>NZ_DATCVQ010000423.1:0-37227 GCF_036566765.1 Streptomyces sp. | reverse complement strand
GGGGACGCCGCCGCAGGCGACCGGGGCGACCGGGCCGGGCGCGCCGGTCGGCGTGGCCGCCGCGCGGACCAGTCGCCGCTCGCCCGCGGTGACGTCGAGCAGCGCGTGGTCGGCGAAGCCCGCGACGGCGAAGTCCAGGAGCACGGTCGCCGCCTCCATCGGGTCCTCGCACTCCGCGGCGGCCGCGCCGGCGCGGTGCAGCTGACTGCAGCGAAAGCGCAGCCGGTCCGCCTCCTGCTCGGCGAGCTTGGCCTCGGTGACGTCCTGGAACAGCCAGCCGATGCCCAGCGGTACGGGCTCCTCCGCGAGCGGCGAGGCCAGCCGCAGGAAGCCGCTGCGCCAGCACCGGCGCCGCTCCTCCCCGTCACCGGCCCGCAGCGTCACCCACATCTCCACGAGGCCGCGCGGCGCGCCCTCGGCCAGGACGTGCTGGAGCGCGCCCTCCACGTCCTCGACGCCCTGGCCGATCAGCTCGCCGAGCGGGCGGCCGAGGGCGGTGGTGCGGCCGGTGCCGAGGGCGCGGGCGGCGCGGGCGTTGACGACGGCGGGGCGCAGGTCGACGTCGACGAGGACGACGCCCCAGGAGGCGTCCTCGAAGAGGGCCTCGCTCAGCGCGATGGACCGCTCCAGGTCGATCTGCGCGTGCACCTCGCTGAAGGCGCAGTACACCCCGGCGGGCCGCCCGTCCGCGCCGCGCACGCCGGCCGCCTGGGTACGGACGAGGACCCGGCCGCCGTCCTTGCGCAGCAGCGCGAACTCGTGGACCTGGCGGCCCGGCGCGTGCATCGCGGCCATGAGCCGCCCCTGCACCTCGTCCGCGTCGGCCCGCCTGGCCGCCCAGCCGGCGAACCCGCGCCGCCCGACGGCCTGTTCGGCGGACCAGCCGAGGATTCGCTCGGCCTCGCGATTCCAGTGGGTGACGGTCCCCTCGGCGTCGAAGGCGCACAGCGCCGCGTCCATCCCGTCGAGCAACGCGGCCAACAGATCGCCCCCGGCCCCGGACCCGGGCCCCTCGGCCGACCGCTCCGCGGTCCCACTCCTGGCAGCACTCATCCCGGCACCCCCTGCAGGACGGTGTACGCACGTGCCCGAACCGCACGCCACGGCCATTCAACTGGAACGTGACGCAGGACACACCTGATTCGAGGAAATCGTTGCATCCCGGAAACGAACATGGGGAGTCATGCGCACCGGTGACGTCCTGAAGGGCCTTGCCCTCAACCTCGCTCTACCCGCCGAGCTGTTGCGGCCCTTGCTGCGGCACCGGGAGGCGGGGGCGAAGGCCATGAGCCTGCGGACGGACCTGCCGCGGGAGCTCGTCGAGGAGATCCTCGCCTCCGGGGACGACAGGCTTGCGAGGGCGCTCGCCGTGAACCCGGCGCTCCCCGACGGTGTAAGGCGCTCCCTCGCCACGCACCGCGAGCCGCGGGTCCGCACAGCCCTCACCGCCCACGCGGCGAGCCTGCCGCCGGACGTCCTCGCCACGCTCGGCTCCGACGCGGATGCGGACGTACGGAAGTTCCTCGCTCAGTGCGCGGAGGTCCCGTCGGGCGTGCGCTTCCGGCTGGCGGACGACCCCGACCCGAGGGTCCGCCAAGAGTTGGCCACGTCGTGGGTGACGGCCCCCGAAGACGTACGTCGACGGCTGCTCACCGACCCTGAGCCCACCGTCCGTAAGGCGGCCTGCTCGACGTACTCCCTGCGGCTCGCCCACCCCGCCCCTCCGTCCGACCTGCACGAGGCGCTGCTCGCGGATCCGGCGACCCGAACGGGCGTTGTGGCGTACCTGGACCCACTGACGCCGGAGATGGCCGCCGCGCTGGCCGCCGACCCCGACATGGAGGTCCGGGAGGCCGTCGCCGCCCACCCACAGCTGCCTCCGGAGCTGCGGGACGCACTCGCTCGGAGGCGAGGGGGCCAGGAACCGGTCCTCTGCGCGGAGATCCTGGTCCGCGAGGACACCCCCGACGCGCTCCGGGCCGAGATCCACGCGTACCTGACCGCCGGAGCGGCCCGCCTCGAAAGCGAGGAGGATGTCTTCTGCCAGGTCGCCCTCCTCGATCTGCAGTTCCGGACGGTCGAGTGGGTGCGGGCCGACCCGCTTCCGCACGTCGACTCGCCGTACCCCTGCTTCCGGCACTCCGCTGCGGCCGGCGGGCCGCTGCCCGCCGAAGCCGTCGCCCGGCTGCTCGACGACGAGGACCAGTACGTACGCCTCGTCACCGTCCGGCATCACGGCGCGGACCTCGACCCGTCCGCCGTCGAGCGTGTCGAGCGGGCCCACAAGGACACCCGGAAACCGGCGGACCGGCCGTCCGACCGGTACACATACCCGCCCGCGTACCTGCGCCGTTTCGCGACCGACCCCGACCCCCGCATCCGCGAGCTCGCGCCCCGAGACCAGGACCTTCCGGCCGCGCTCGCGGAGGAGCTCGCGACCGACCCCGAGGCGCGGGTGCGCCGGGCCGTCGCCGACCACCCCCGCGTGCCCGTCCCCGCCCTGCTCGCTCTCCTCTCGGACGACGACCCGCAGACCGCCGAAGCCGCAGGTCGGAACCGCTCTCTCCCGGTCTCGGAGATGGAACGGATCATCGCCGCGAAAAGACGCGAATAAATAGGTTGAGCCCTCCCGGTCGCGCTCCTAATGTGTGGTGCACACGCGAAAGGAGGTGATCCGGAAACATGATTTCTTTTCGGACTCGTGAGGTGACTGCGGGCTAAGGCCTGCCGTCGCACGATGTGCACCTCGGCAGGCCGTCTGCCGAAACCCAAGCAGTCACCCGACCCGTGGGCCGCCGGTAAGTCCGGCCGGCTCTCGTCCGAACTCGAGCGGACGGGACCAAAGGCCCACGGGTCGTCTGCGTTCCCGGACCCGTCCCACGTAGTGACTCAGGTCACAGGGAACGTTCCCCTGCCCCGGCTCCTCCCCTTGGTGTCGGCCACTCCGGCCGGGCAAGGGGGTATGAACATGCCGGACACGTTGATGCGCAGGCGGGCCGGTCTCGCCGTCGCCGGGCTGCTGGCCTTGGACGGGCTGGCGCATCTGTACTGGGCCACCGGGGCTACCTGGCCCGCGCGCGGGGAGCGGGGGTTGTCACTTGCCGTGCTCGGCGGGGTGGTGTCGTTCGCGCCGCGCGTGGTGCTGCCGCTCGCCGCGGTGACGCTGCTCGCGGCCGCCTGCGTCCTCGCGTACACGTACCGGCGCGGCGGGCCGCTGCCCGCGCTCGTCACCTACGCCGTAGCCGCCGGGCTGCTCGTGCGCGGGCTGCTCGGGGTGGTGTGGGCCGGCGACGGGGCCGCCGGGGAGGCGTTCCGGTGGCTGAACCTGCTGGTCTACACGCCCGTGTGCCTCGGATTCGGCCTCGCCGCCGCGTCCCTGCTGACCTGGCGCAGCTGGGTCCGCGGCACCGCACTCGGGCTGCCGCTCGTGCTGGCGGCGGTCGCCGCGTACGGGGCGTACGGCTACGCGCCCGCCGAGAGGCCCGCGCCCGTACTCGCCGATTCGCGGTTCGTCGAGACGCCGGCCGCCCGGTTCCACTACCTGCGGCAGGGGCAGGGCTCGCCCGTCGTGCTGGTCTCCCCCGGCGCGTCGTGGTCGTTCGCCTGGCGGCACCAGCTCGACCTGCTGTCCCGTACGCACACGGTGTACGTCGTCGACCTTCCCGGCCAGGGCCCGACCCGGCTCAAGGACCGCACGCTCACCTGGGACCTGAACGGCATGACCGCCGCCCTGGGCAGCTTCCTCGACGCACTCGGCCTCGACCGCGTCGCCCTCGCCGGCAACTCCTGGAGCGGCGGCTGGGCCCTCGCGTACGCGCAGCGGCATCCGGAACGGGTGAGCCGGCTGGTGCTGCTCGCCTCCTCCGGACTCGACGAGAAGGACCCGCCGCTGTGGGAGGCGCTGAAGCTGCCGCTGGTCGGCGAACTGCTGACGCACCTCGGCGCGGGCCGCGACGCCGCCGCGTCGTCCGTGCGCGGGCTTTTCGTGCACAAGGAACTCGCCACGGACGAGGTCGTGGACGCGGCCTGGGGCCCGGCGGCCGTGCCGGACAACCTGCGGTCGGTGTACCGGCTGGAGCGCGGCCTGGACTGGAGCGTGACGCAGCGGGCGCTGCCGGAGACGCGGCTGCCGGTGCTGGTGGTGTGGGGGCGGCAGGACGGCGTACTGCCGGTGGCGCAGGCGGCGCGTTTCGGGCGGCTGCTGCCGGATGCCCGGGTCCGGGAGCTGGACGGCTGCGGTCACGCCCTGACCCTCGACTGCCCTGCGCCCGTGGGCCGGTTGATGGAAGAGTTCCTCCGTGACACTCGTTGACCCCGCTGACGGGACCCCCGCCGAGCGCGGCATCGCGCTCGCCCGGGCCGCCCGGCGCGGCGACACGCTCGCGCTGCACGGCCTCCTCGACCATCTCACCCCGTACATCTCCCGCGTCTGCGGCCCGATCGCGCTCGACGACGGGCCGGACGCGACGCAGGAGGCGCTGGTCGCCGTGTTCCGTTCGCTGCGGTCGCTGCGCGAGCCGGAGGCGCTGTACGGGTGGGTGCGGACGATCGCGGTCCGGGAGGCGGTGCGGGTGGCCGAGCGGGCGGGCCGGGCCCGGCCGGCCGAGCTGGCCGAGGTGCCCGCGCCCGGTGATCCCCAACTCGCCGCGGACGTCCGGGACGTGCTGTCCCGGCTGTCGCCCGGCCATCGGGCCGTCCTCGTCCTGCGGGACGTGGAGGGTCTGGACGAGGAGGCCGCGGCGGCCGTCCTCGGTGTTCCCACCGGCACCGCCAAGTCCCGGCTGCACCGGGCCCGGCGGAGTTTCCGAAAGGCGTGGTCGGCGTGAGCGCTGAACCGATGGAGATCGAGATCGACACCGTGCGGCGGCTGCGCGTGATGGGTGCGGGGGTGCGCGGGGCGCGGGTGGTGGAGGCGGTGCTGCCGGCCGCGCCGGAGGAGGTGTGGGCGGTGATGGGCGACCTGGAGGGCGGGTTCGGCCGGTTCCAGCCGGACATGCGGTCGGTGCGGGTGGTACGGGTCGACGGCGACCGCGTCGAGGCGCTGGCCCGCAGCCGGTACGGGCTGCGGGCGCGGTTCCACGGGGTGCTGCGGCCGGGGTGGTGCTGGCTGCAGAGCCGGTTCCTGATCATCGGGATGGCGGCGACCGCGGAGCCCGGCGGCGGGACCCGCGTCGCCCTCACGGGCGGCGTACGGGTCCCGGGCCGCGCGGCGATCGTGCCGTTCGGCGCGCGGCGGGAGCTGCGGCAGGCGATGGACCGGCTGGCGGCGGAGCTTCCGTAACGGCTCACGCGAGGGCGAGGGCGAGCGCGCCCGCGCACCGGCGCGGGCCTCGCCCCCGCGGGGAGCTCCCGTATCGCCTCGGAGCGACCGTCACCGCCTCACGGCGACAGCCGCTCCACCCGCCACCCCTCCCCTTCCCGCACATACACCAGCCGGTCGTGCAGCCGGTTCTCGTGGCCCTGCCAGAACTCCACCGTCTCCGGCGCCACCCGGTAGCCGCCCCACTCCGGGGGCACCGGCACCTGCTCGGCCTCCGGGTAGCGGGCGGCCAGTTCCTCGTAGCGGGCCAGCAGCTCCTCGCGGGAGTCGATCACCGCGGACTGGGCGCTCGCCCATGCGCCCAGCTGGGAGCCGTGCGGGCGGGTGCGGAAGTACGCGACCGTCTCGTCGCGGCCGGTGCGCCGAGCCGTGCCGGTGACGATGACCTGGCGGGCGACGGGGTGCCAGGGGAAGAGCAGCGCGACGTACGGGTTGGCGTCCAGCTCGCCGCCCTTGCGGGAGCCGTAGTTGGTGAAGAAGACGAAGCCGGCCTCGTCGTAGTGCTTCAGCAGGACCGTGCGCGAGGAGGGGCGGCCGTCCGGCGTGGCCGTGGAGACGACCATCGCGTTCGGCTCGTGGATCTCGGGGTTCGCGGCCGCCTCCTCGAACCAGCGGGCGAACTGTTCGACCGGGTCCGGAGCGAGGTCCTCCACGTGCAGCTCCTTGGTGCGGTACTGCTCGCGCATGTCTGCGGGATCGAGGATGTGAGTCACGGGTTTCATCCTGCCGCAGCCCGACGTGACCGCCCCAGTCTGCCCGGCATGACGCCTCGCTAATCCTCTCTCCCTGGATCGGCGGAGTGTGCCGGATGTCACGCTTCCCCGCATCATCGGAACCGTACAGACTCTTGGGCTGGATGACTGTTGCTTCCCCACGACAAGACCAGACAAGCTGATTGATCATCGATCAGACCCCACCACGAGGAGCCGCCTGATGTCCGACTTCGTACCCGGACTCGAGGGAGTCGTCGCGTTCGAAACGGAGATCGCCGAACCGGACAAGGAGGGCGGCGCGCTCCGGTACCGCGGCGTCGACATCGAGGATCTGGTCGGCCAGGTCTCGTTCGGCAACGTCTGGGGCCTGCTCGTGGACGGGGCGTTCAACCCCGGTCTGCCGCCGGCCGAGCCGTTCCCGATCCCGGTGCACTCCGGTGACATCCGCGTGGACGTGCAGTCCGCGCTGGCCATGCTCGCGCCCGTCTGGGGCCTGAAGCCGCTGCTCGACATCACCCCCGAGCGGGCCCGCGACGACCTCGCCCGGGCGGCCGTCATGGCGCTGTCGTACGTCGCCCAGTCCGCCCGCGGGCAGGGCCTGCCGATGGTCCCGCAGAGCGAGATCGACAAAGCGCAGTCGGTCGTCGAGCGGTTCATGATCCGCTGGCGCGGCGAGCCGGACCCGAAGCACGTCAAGGCCGTGGACGCGTACTGGACCTCCGCCGCCGAGCACGGCATGAACGCCTCCACGTTCACCGCCCGCGTCATCGCCTCCACCGGCGCGGACGTGGCCGCGGCGCTGTCCGGCGCGGTGGGCGCGATGTCCGGCCCGCTGCACGGCGGTGCGCCGTCCCGCGTCCTCGGCATGATCGAGGAGATCGAGCGGACCGGCGACGCCACCGCGTACGTCAAGCAGGCCCTGGACAAGGGCGAGCGCCTGATGGGCTTCGGCCACCGCGTCTACCGCGCCGAGGACCCGCGCGCCCGCGTGCTGCGCCGTACCGCCAAGGAGCTGGCCGCACCGCGCTTCGAGGTCGCCGAGGCGCTGGAGAAGGCCGCCCTGGAGGAGCTGCACAACCGCCGCCCGGACCGCGTCCTGGCGACTAACGTGGAGTTCTGGGCGGCGATCGTGCTCGACTTCGCCGAGGTGCCGGCGCACATGTTCACGTCGATGTTCAGCTGCGCCCGTACGGCCGGCTGGTCGGCGCACATCCTGGAGCAGAAGCGCACCGGCCGCCTGGTCCGCCCGTCGGCGACGTACATCGGCCCCGGCCGGCGCGACCTGCAGGACATCGCGGGTTACGCGGACATCACCGGCTGAGCGAGGCGAGACGGCCCTCGCCGGCTGGGCGAGGCGAGACGGCCCTCGCCGGCTGGGCGAGGCGAGACGGCCCTCGCCGGCTGGGCGAGGGCTAAGCCGACATCACCGGCTGAGTCTCCCTGAGCAGCAGCTCCGCGTGGTGGCGGGCCGCCACCAACGGGTGGGCGCGCAGCTTGCCCTTGAGCTCATTGCGGCCGTACTCGGCGAACAGCGGGTTCGCCGGGTCGGCCGTGACGCCGGGGGCGTCGGAGGCGTACGGGAACGGCACCGGCGCGATCCTGGCGTCGAGCCGCGGGTTGTAGAAGAACGGCACGGAGAACCGCTCGGTCGCCCCGGGCGGGGACACCACACGGTGGCTGGTGGCGACGAGGTAGCCGTTGGTGGCGACTTCGAGGAGCTCGCCGAGGTTCACGACGAAGGCACCGGGCAGCGGCGGCACGTCGTGGTACTCGCCGTCCTCGCGCAGCACCTGCAGGCCGCCGACCTGGTCCTGGAGGAGCAGGGTGAGGAAGCCGTAGTCCTTGTGGACGCCGACGCCCTGGTCGTCGCCCTCGCCGGAGCTTCCCGGGTAGCGGACCATCTTCAGCTGCGGGTGGGCCTCGGCGCCGAAGATGCCGTCGTAGAAGCGCGGCGGCGCGCCGATCGAGGCGAGCAGTTCGTGCAGCAGCCGCTCGGCGACGGCGCTGAGCCGCTCGATCCAGTTGAGCGCGGCGGTGCGCAGCTCGGGCAGGGCGGCGGGCCACTGGTTGGGGCCCTGGAGCCACCAGTAGGCGGGCTCGCCGGGGGCGGGGACGTGCGAGGGGCGCTCGGCGCCTATGTCGAGCTGGTCGCGCCAGTCGCGGGCGCCGGCGGTGCGCTCGTCGCCGATCCGGGTGTAGCCGCGGAAGTGCGGCGAGTTCACGTTGTCGAGGGCGAGCCGGGCGGGCTCCGGCAGCGCGAAGAAGTCGTGCATGGCGCGCTTCAGCGCCTCGGTCTCGGCCTCGGTCACGCCGTGCCCGGTCAGCTGGAAGAAGCCGACCTGGTGCGCGGCGTTGTGCAGCTGCGCGTGCAGCAGCCGCCGGGCCTGCGGTCCGCGGTCGGCGGCGGACAGGTCGATGATGGGGAGCTGCGCGTACGACTCGGTGTTCGTCATGGTGTGCATCCGCGGGGTGTACGGGACCCGGGGCGGCCGCGAGGGGTGGTGCGGGGGCTCCGGGCCGGGTGGGGAAGTGGGCTCCGAGATCAGACGGAGCGCAGACAGCCCATGGCAGTGACGCGGACGAAGTCCACGTGACGACGGCGTACGAGCACAAGCATGCGACCAGATTACTGCGGGGCACGCGGAACGCGCGTGGCGTGGGTCACAGCGGCGCAGGCCCCCCGCCCGGGGGCGGGCGGGGGCCGCGGCGTCAGACCTTGCCCCGGAGGTGCTCCGTGTTGTGGCCTCCCAGGCGGCGGGCGAACTCCTCACGGAAGGTTTCGGTCAGCTCCGGCCAACCCCAGAAGGTGAAGCCCAGGCAGCCGGGGACGAGGGACTCGGACCGCCAGTGCCAGCGGTTCACCGGGGACTCGGCCACGCACGCGGCGCAGGCGACCAGGCCCTCGCCGCCCTTCTCCCAGTCGGCGAGCGCGTCGGCGAAGGGCTCCCAGAGCTCCGGGTTCTCCTCCCACTCCTCGTCGACGAACTCCGTGGTCCCCCTGCACTGCGGGCAGCGGGCCTGTTCCGGCTGGGTGTACTGCCCGGAGTCGAAGGACGTGCGCTTGCCGGCGGTCACTTCGAGCCCGCCCCAGCTCTCGTCGAACTTCGTCCGGCCCTTCGCCGCCGCCTTCGCGCCCGGCAGGGGCTTGTGGCCGGGGGCGCCGAGGGTCCAGCCCTCGCTCAGCTCGGCCTCGATCATGCCCTCCGCGACCAGCCACGCCACGATCCGCGCCGCGAGCTCGGGCGCCTCCGCCTCCGTGGCCTCGGTGTCCACGATCGTCTGGAAATAGTCGCCCACGGTCCGCTCCCCCGCTCCGCGCGGCTACTCCAGAGCCGCGTCCACCAGCGCGGCCCACTGTTCCACGACCCTCTGACGTCGGGCCGTGTCATCGGTGAGCAGGGTCGCCAGGCCCAGGCCGCGGGCCATGTCCAACAGGCCCTGGACGGTTTCGCGGACGCCGGGGAGGGACTCGTCGGCGTCGAGGAGGTCGACGGCGATGCGGTGGGACTCGCGGCCGACGCGGGCCTCCAGCTCCGTCACGCGGGCGCGCAGCTGGTCCTCGTTGGAGGCGGCGACCCACAGGTGCAGGGCGGCCCGGAACAGGGGGCCGGTGTACAGGTCCACGACGGCCGCCACGACCTCGCGGCGGTCGCGCGCGGCCAGGGAGCGCAGGGCCTGGGAGCGCTCCTCGGCGACGTACTCGACCGCCGCCGTGAACAGGTCCTCCCGGGTCGGGAAGTGGTGCTGGGCCGCGCCGCGCGAGACCCCGGCCCGCTCGGCGACGACCGCGACCGTGGAGCCCGCCCAGCCCCGCTCGGCCAGGCAGGCCACCGCGGCCTCCAGGAGCCGCTGCCGGGTGGCGCGGCTCCTGTCCTGCTTGGGTGCGGTCACAGCCGCCATTCCGGGTCCCGTCGTTCGAACAGCGCCGTCATGCCCTCGCGCGCCTCGGCCGAGGCGAAGAGGGACGCCGATCGCTGGACGAGCTCTTCCGCGTCGCGGTCGAAGGTCTCCAGGACTCTAGCCGTGACCAGTCGTTTCGCCTCTCGCAGCCCCTGTGGCGACGCGCCTCGCAGGCCGTCCAGGATGCCGTCCAGGTCGGTGTCGGGGGCGGTCACCAGGCCCATCGCGACGGCCTCCGGCACGCCGAAGCGCTCGCCCGTCAGGTAGTAGCGCGACGCCGCCCGCGGCTCCAGCTTCGGCAGCAGGGTCAGGGAGATCACGGCCGGGGCCACCCCGATCCGGACCTCCGTGAGCGCGAAGTCCGAGCCGGCCGAGGCCACGACCGCGTCGCACGCGCCGAGCAGGCCGAGGCCCCCGGCGCGTACGTGTCCGTCGACCACGCCGACGACCGGTTTCGGCAGCTCCACGATCTGCCGGAGCAGGGCCACGAAGGCGTACGGGTTGGGCGGGGCCTTCAGGTCCGCGCCCGCGCTGAACGTGGTGCCGGTGTGCGTGAGCGCCACCGCCCGGACCGCCGGGTCCTTGCCCGCCGCGGTGAGCGCCTCCGCGAGCTCGGCGACCAGGGCCGCCGAGAGCGCGTTCCGGTTCCCCGGGGAGTCCAGGGTCAGCGTCCGGATGCCGCGTTCGTCGGCGGCGGGGACCAGGGTCATGGGCGCTCCCTCAGTTCGCGGCGGAGGATCTTCCCGGACGCCGCCTTCGGCACCGTGTCGATGAACTCCACTCTGCGGATCTTCTTGTACGGGGCTACCCGCCCCGCGACGAACGCGAGCACGTCCTCGGCCGTCAATTCCGCCGCGCCCGGCTGCCGCACCACGAACGCCTTCGGTACCTCTTCGCCGTCCTCGTCCCGTACCCCGATCACCGCCGCGTCCGCCACGCCCTCGTGGGTGAGCAGCAGCGCCTCCAGCTCGGCCGGGGCGACCTGGAAGCCCTTGTACTTGATGAGCTCCTTGACCCGGTCGACGACGTACAGCCAGCCGTCCGCGTCGACCCGCCCGATGTCGCCGGTGTGCAGCCAGCCGTCCGCGTCGATCATCGCGTCGGTGGCCTCGGGGCGGCCGAGGTAGCCCTTCATGACCTGCGGGCCGCGGATCGCGACCTCGCCCTCCTCGCCCGGCGCGGCGTCCTTCGCGGGGTCGTCGAGGGAGAGGATGCGCATCTCGGTGGACGGCAGCAGCTTGCCGACCGCCCCGGGCGGCGGGTCGGCCTCGGTGAGCGGGACGACATGGGTGCCGGGCGACAGCTCGGTCATCCCGTACGCCTGCCGGACCGGCAGCCCGAGCCGGGCCGCGCAGGCCCGCGCGAGCGAGGCGTCCAGCGGGGCGGCGGCGCTGACGATGTACTCGAGCGACGACAGGTCGTACCGCTCGACCGCCGGGTGCTTGGCCAGCGCGAGGACGATCGGCGGGGCGACGTACAAGCCGTTGATCCGGTGCTCCTGGATCGCGCCGAGGAACTGGTCGAGGTCGAAGCGGGGCAGCACGACGACGGTGGCGCCCTTGCGCAGCGGGGCGTTCATCAGCGCGGTGAGCCCGTAGATGTGGAAGAACGGCAGCACGGCGAGGATCCGGTCGCCGGGGCCCATCGGTATGAACGGGTCGAGCTGGTTCAGGTTGGTGCCGATGGAGCGGTGCGTCAGCATGACGCCCTTGGGCACGCCGGTGGTGCCGGAGGAGTACGGCAGGGCGGCGATGTCCTCGGCGGGGTCGATCTCGACGCTCGGCTCGGGCGCGGTGCTCGCGAGCATCGACTGGAGCGAGCGGTGCCCGTCGGCGGGGTCGCCCTGGTCGCAGACGAAGATCTCCCGGACGCCGCCCGCGAGTTCGGCCGCCCGGCGGGCGGTCCCGGCGAGCGGCGAGACGGTGACGATCCAGCGGGCGGAGGAGTCCCGCAGCTGCTTGCCGAACTCCTCCGCCGTGGCCAGCGGGTGGATCGTGGTGACGGACGCGCCGGCCCGGGTGGCCGCGTAGAACGCGATCGGGAACAGCACGGTGTTGGGGCTGTGCAGGGCGAGCACGTCGCCCTTGCGCACGCCCGCCTCGGCGAGCCCGGCGGCGACCCGCCGGTGGAACGCGTCGACCTGCGCGTACGTGAGGACCAGCTCCCCGGCCCCGTCGACCAGGGCCGGGGTGTCGCCGTGTTCCGCCGCATGTCCGAGCACGGCGTCGTGGATCGGAACGGACAGGGCCGGAACGTCCGCGTACTCGCTGTTGAACACCATGCGTGCCCCCTGGAGAGGTGGAAGGTGGACGACAGAATCCCCCGGTCGGTACAACTTGGGGAGACCCTGTCAGCAGCACAAGAAACAATCAAGCACGCATGCATGATTCTTGAGGGCCAAACAACGGCCCACCCCCGAACCGGGACGGGCCGTACAACATGCGCCTGGCCGCCTACAGCCGACCGTGACGCACCGCGTCGACCAGAGCGCCGAGAGCGCCCAAGCTCACCGACAGGGCCGGACCGGTCGACACCTTGCTGTCACGGACCGCGGCGATCGCCCCGGCGACATCGACGACGCCGCCACGCCCAGGCCCTGGGGACATCGGTGGCCGCCACGCTGATCCGGGACGGGGCGCTGGAGATCATCCGCGCGATCCCGCACTGACGTGTCCCAGAACTGCCGGAGCCAGGCGTCGGTCCAGAGCCCGCTGGCCTCGGGCCAGCCAGCGGACCGGCCAGTGGAGGAGGAGGGCGAGGCAGAGCAGCCAGCCGGTTGCGTGCACGGTCCAGACGCCGGCCATGGTGGGGCCGCCCCAGGCCTGGTGGTAGTCGGTGTCGAGGTACCAGAGGGGGTACGCGAAGTTCCGAGCCGAGTTGAAGAGGGCGTACGCGAGAAGGGCGAAGACCGCCGCGTCGAGGGGCCCGCCCAGGAGGGTGCGGGTGAGGAGCCGGCCGGCGGTCCAGCCGCCTGCGGCCCCCTCGGCCCCGAGGACACGGGCCCGCAGGCGGGCGGCGTGGGCCGGGCGGCCGACGAGGGTCAGGGCGGTCGTCACCAGGCCGACCGGGAGGGCGAGGAAGGCGCGGGCGGCGATGCCGACGTCGGTACGCGCGGCCATGCGGGCGGTCTGGTGGATCGGGGACATCGTCGGGGGCTCCTCACCCTCGCTGGGCTGATGCCCCGTACCCTGCCGCCCGCATCGCGCCGTCGTCTTCGTACCGTGGTGCCAGATGCGAGGTCATACCTCAGTACGACTTGGGGAGACCCAGGGACTGATGGGACACGAAGTTGAGGATCATCTCGCGGCTGACCGGGGCGATGCGGGCGACGCGGGCCGCCGTGATCAGGCGGGCGAGGCCGAACTCCTTGGTGAGGCCGTTGCCGCCGAGGGTGTGGACGGACTGGTCGACGGCCCGCACGCAGGCCTCGCCGGCGGCGTACTTGGCCATGTTGGCGGCCTCGCCGGCGGCCATGTCGTCCCCGGCGTCGTACAGGGCGGCGGCCTTCTGCATCATCAGCCGGGCCAGCTCCAGCTCGATGTGGGCCTGCGCGAGGGGGTGGGCGATGGCCTGGTGGGCGCCGATGGGGGACTTCCAGACCTGGCGCTCCTTGGCGTACTTCACCGCCTGCGCGAGCGCGTAACGGCCCATGCCGATCGCGAAGGCGGCGGTCATGATGCGCTCGGGGTTCAACCCGGCGAAGAGCTGGAGCAGGCCCGCGTCCTCGTCGCCCACAAGAGCGTCGGCGGGCAGGTGGACGTCGTCGAGGGTGAGCTCGAACTGCTTCTCGTGCGCGGCCAGTTCCATCTCGATGTGGCGTCGCTCGAAGCCGGGGGTGTCGCGCGGCACGATGAAGAGGCAGGCCTTGAGGTTGCCCGTACGGGCGTCGGAGGTGCGGCCGACGATGAGGGTGGCGTCCGCGATGTCGACGCCCGAGACGAAGACCTTGCGGCCGTTGAGGACCCAGCCGTCCTCGGTGCGGGTCGCCGTGGTGGTGATGCGGTGCGAGTTGGAGCCGGCGTCGGGCTCGGTGATGCCGAAGGCCATGGTGCGGCTGCCGTCCGCGAGACCGGGCAGCCAGGCCGTCTTCTGGGCCTCCGTGCCGAAGCGCGAGATCACGGTGCCGCAGATCGCGGGTGACACCACCATCATCAGCAGCGGCGCGCCCGCCGCGCCGGCCTCCTCCAGGACGATGGACAGCTCGGCCATGCCGCCGCCCCCGCCGCCGTACTCCTCGGGCAGGTTCACGCCCAGGTAGCCGAGCTTGCCGGCCTCGGCCCACAGCGTCGCCCGGTCGAAGCCGGGGCCGTGGCGGTGGCCGAGGGCGGAGACGGCGGCGCGCAGCGCGGTGTGCTCCGCGGATTCGATGAGGCTGCTCATGAGGTCTGTTCCTCCTGTGCTTCGGTCGGTACGTCGGCCTGTGCTTCGGGCTGTACGACTGCCGGTGCTTCGGGCTGTACGACGGCGAGCAGGGCGCCGACCTCGACCTGGCGGCCGGGGGCGGCGTGGAGCGCGGTGAGCGTGCCGGAGGCGGGAGAGACGATGCGGTGCTCCATCTTCATGGCCTCCAGCCAGAGCAGGGGCTGCCCGGCGGCGACCGGGTCGCCGACCGCGAGCCCCTCGGCGACCCGGACGACGGTGCCGGGCATGGGCGCGAGGAGCGACCCGGGTTCCTGCTGGTCGGCGGGGTCGGTGAAACGGGGGCGGGCGGTGAGCCGGTACGGGCCGACGTGGACGGTGCCGTCGTCGTACCGGGCGACGTCGAAGTCCCTTACGACCCCGCCGACTTCGAGCCGTACGCGGTCGGGAGCGGCGGCGACGACGCGGACGCCCTCGGGGGCGGTGACGGTGTGGCCGCCGCGCCCGTACCGATAGCGCACCTCGCGCTCCCCGTACGCCTTGACCTGATCCTGCGAGGCGAGGTTCCGCCACCCGCCGAACCGCCCGCCGCTGCGAGCGGCGTCCGCGAGCGCGGCGGCCACGGCGGCGTACGCCTCCCCGTCCCGGGGCCGGGTGAGCGCGTCGAGGTTCCGCCCGTAGAACCCGGTGTCGAGCCGCCCGGGATCCCGGAACTCGGGGTGCCGCAGGGAGGCGACGAGCAACTCCCGATTGGTGACGGGCCCATGGACGGAAGCCCGTTCGAGCACATGCGCAAGCTTCCGCACGGCCTCGGCCCGCGTCGCCGCGTGCACGACGACCTTGGCAAGCATGGCGTCGTAGTGCACGGGGACGGTGTCCCCGGACGCGTAGCCGGTGTCGACACGTACGCGCGGGCGCGTCCGCTCCCTGGCCCCCGCCCCACCCCGCTCTCCGAACTCCAGCCGGTGCAGCCGCCCCGTCTGCGGCGTCCACCCTCCCGCCGGGTCCTCCGCGTACAGGCGAGCCTCGATCGCGTGGCCGCGCGGAGTCGGGGCCTCAGCCGGCAGCGCCCCGCCCTCCGCGACCGACAGCTGAAGGGCGACGAGGTCCACCCCGTACACCTCCTCCGTCACCGGATGCTCCACCTGCAGCCGCGTGTTCATCTCCAGGAAGTGCGCCCGCCCGTCCGCGACCAGGAACTCCACCGTCCCCGCGCCCACATACCCGACCGCCTTCGCCGCCGCAGCCGACCGCTCGTACAACTCCTCGACGAGCGCCGCCGGCAGCCCCGGCGCCGGGGACTCCTCGATGACCTTCTGGTGGCGGCGCTGGAGCGAGCAGTCGCGGGTGCCGAGGGTCCACACCGTGCCGTGCCCGTCCGCGAGAACCTGCACCTCCACGTGCCGGCCGTTCTCCACGTACGGCTCGACGAACACCTCGCCGTCCCCGAAGGCGCTCGCCGCCTCCGCCGAGGCGGCCGCCAACTCCCCATCCAGAAGGGTGAGTTCGCGAACTATCCGCATCCCCCGCCCGCCACCCCCCGCCGCCGCCTTCACAAGCACCGGCAGGTCCGCCTCCGTCACGTCGGCCAGCGGCGCGATCCCCATGAGCTCCTTCGCCCGGGTCTTCGACGCCATCGCCTCGATCGCCTCCGGCGGCGGCCCGATCCACACCAGGCCCGCCGCCGTCACCGCCCGCGCGAAGTCCGCGTTCTCCGAGAGGAAGCCGTAGCCGGGGTGCACCGCGTCCGCGCCGGCCGCGAGCGCCGCCGCGACGACCAGGTCGCCGCGCAGGTACGTGTCCGCGGGTGCCGCCCCCGGCAGCCGCACCGCCGCGTCGGCCTCCCGCACGTGCAGCGCGGTGGCGTCCGCGTCGGAGTACACGGCCACCGTCGCGATGCCCAGTTCGCGGCAGGTCCGGAAGACCCGGCAGGCGATCTCGCCCCGGTTCGCGACAAGGACAGAAGAGATCATCGGAGCAGCCCTCACATTCGGAAGACGCCGAAGCCGCCGCGCGCGCCCTCGACCGGTGCCGTGTGGATCGCGGACAGGCACAGCCCGAGGACCGTGCGGGTGTCGCGGGGATCGATGACGCCGTCGTCGTACAGCCGCCCGGACAGGAACATCGGCAGTGACTCGGACTCGATCTGCGCCTCGACCATCGCGCGCAGCCCGGCGTCGGCCTCGTCGTCGTACGGCTGCCCCTTGGCCGCGGCCGAAGCGCGGGCCACGATGGACAGCACGCCGGCCAGCTGCTGCGGGCCCATGACCGCCGACTTGGCGCTCGGCCAGGCGAACAGGAACCGCGGGTCGTAGGCCCTGCCGCACATGCCGTAGTGCCCGGCGCCGTACGACGCGCCCATCAGCACGCTCAGATGCGGCACCCGGCTGTTCGACACCGCGTTGATCATCATCGCGCCGTGCTTGATGATGCCGCCCTGCTCGTACTCCTTGCCGACCATGTAGCCGGTGGTGTTGTGCAGGAAGACCAGCGGGATGTCGCGCTGGTTGGCGAGCTGGATGAACTGCGCGGCCTTCTGCGACTCGGCGGAGAAGAGCACGCCCTGCGCGTTGGCGAGGATGCCGACCGGGTAGCCGTGCAGCGAGGCCCAGCCGGTCACCAGGCTGGTCCCGTACAGCGGCTTGAACTCGTCGAAGTCCGAGCCGTCGACGATCCGGGCGATCACCTCGCGCGGGTCGAAGGGGGTCTTCAGGTCGCCGGGGACGATCCCGAGCAGCTCCTCCTCGTCGTACTTGGGAGGCTCCGCGAACTCCGGATCGGGGTGCGCCTTGCGGTGGTTGAGGCGGGCGACGATCCGGCGGGCCTGGCGCAGCGCGTCGGCCTCGTCGACGGCGTAGTGGTCGGCGAGCCCGGAGGTGCGGGCGTGCATCTCGGCCCCGCCGAGCGATTCGTCGTCGCTCTCCTCCCCGGTCGCCATCTTCACCAGCGGCGGGCCGCCGAGGAAGACCTTCGACCGTTCCTTGATCATCACGGTGTGGTCGGACATGCCGGGGACGTACGCGCCGCCCGCCGTCGAGTTGCCGAAGACGACCGCGATCGTCGGGATGCCGGCGGCGGACAGCCGGGTGATGTCCTTGAACAGCGCCCCGCCCGGGATGAAGATCTCCTTCTGCGAGGGCAGGTCCGCGCCGCCCGACTCGACCAGGGAGACCACCGGCAGCCGGTTGGCGTACGCGATCTCGTTGGCCCGCAAGGCCTTCCGCAGCGTCCAGGGGTTGGACGCGCCGCCGCGCACGGTCGGGTCGTTGGCGGTGATCAGGCACTCGACGCCCTCGATCACCCCGATGCCGGTGACCAGCGACGCGCCGACCGGGTACTCACTGCCCCAGGCGGCGAGCGGGGACAGCTCCAGGAAGGGTGTGTCCGGGTCGACGAGCAGCTCGATCCGCTCGCGGGCGAGCATCTTGCCGCGCCTGCGATGCCGTTCGGTGTACTTCTCGCCGCCGCCGGCCAGCGCCTTGGCGTGCTCGGCGTCGAGCGCGGCGAGCTTGTCCAGCATGGCGGCGCGGTGCGCGGCGTGGTCGGGTCCGGCCGTGTCGAGGGCCGAGGCGAGCACGGTCACAGCAGTTCCTCCGGTACGTCGAGTGCGCGGGCGCGGAGCCATTCGCCGAGCGCCTTCGCCTGGGGGTCGAAGCGGGCCTGGGAGGCGACGCCCTGGCCGAGCAGCCCGGCGACGGTGAAGTTCACCGCCCGCAGGTTCGGCAGGAGGTGGCGTACGAGGGTCAGCTCGGCGGTCTCCGGCAGGAGCTGCCCCAGCCGCTCGACCGTGAGGGTGTGGGCGAGCCAGCGCCACGCGTCGTCGGTGCGCACCCAGACGCCCACGTTGGCGTCGCCGCCCTTGTCGCCGCTGCGGGCCCCGGCGACGAGGCCGAGGGGGACGCGGCGGGTGGGACCGGCGGGCAGGGGGTCGGGGAGCGGAGGCTCGGGGACCGGTTCCAGTGCGCGGGTCCGCGCCGGTACGGGGACGTCCTGGCGGGTCCCGTCGGGCAGTACGGCGGTGTGGGCGACGTCCTGCGCGGGCACGTACCCGGCCTCGAAGACCCCGTACGGCGCGCCCTTGCCGGGCGGGGCGGTGACGTGGAAGCCGGGGTAGCTGGCGAGGGCCAGCTCGATCGCCGCGCCGGACAGGGAGCGGCCGACGGCCTCGGGGTCCGGGTCGCGGACGACGAGCCGGAGCAGGGCGCTCGCGGTCTCCTCGGTGTCCGCGTCGGGCCGGTCGGTGCGGGCCAGCTCCCAGCGCACCTCCGCGGGACGGGACTTGGCGCGGCCGAAGGCGTCCTCGATCTGCTCCCGCACGAGCTGCGCCTTGGCGTCGACGTCGAGGCCGGTGAGGACGAAGACGACCTCGTTGCGGAAGCCGCCGAGGCGGGTGCGGCCGACCTTGAGCGTGGGCGGCGGGGCCTCGCCGCGCACCCCGTCGATCCGGACCCGGTCGGGACCTTCCTGGGTGAGCCGTACGGTGTCGAGCCGGGCGGTCACGTCGGGGCCCGCGTAGCGTGCGCCGGCCGTCTCGTACAGGAGCTGCGCGGTGACGGTGCCGACGTCGACGAGGCCGCCGGTGCCGGGGTGTTTGGTGACGACGCAGCTGCCGTCCTCGTGCAGCTCGGCGACGGGGAAGCCGGGGCGGCGCACGTCGTGTCCCTGGAAGAACGCGTAGTTGCCGCCGGTGGTCTGGGTCCCGCACTCCAGGACGTGCCCGGCGACGACCGCGCCCGCGAGCTTGTCGTACTCCTGCGGCCCCCAGCCGAAGCGCCACTGCGCGGGGCCGGTGACGAGGGCGGCGTCGGTGACCCGGCCGGTGACGACGACGTCCGCGCCGGCGGCCAGGCAGGCGGCGATCCCGGCGCCTCCGAGGTAGGCGTTGGCGGTCAGCGCTCCGTCCCCGGCGGGCAGTTGGTCACCTTCGACGTGCGCGACGCGGGTGGGCAGGCCGAGCCGGTCGGCGAGGGCGCGCAGGGCGTCGGCGAGCCCGGCCGGGTTGAGGCCGCCCGCGTTCGCGACGATGCGGACGCCGCGCTCCTGGGCGAGGCCGAGCCCTTCCTCCATCTGGCGCAGGAAGGTCTTGGCGTATCCGGCGGCCGGGTCCTTCATGCGGTCGCGGCCGAGGATGAGCATGGTCAGCTCGGCGAGATAGTCGCCGGTGAGCACGTCGAGCTCGCCGCCGGTGAGCATCTCGCGGACGGCGTCGAAGCGGTCGCCGTAGAACCCGGAGGCGTTGCCGATCCGCAGGACCATCAGGCCTCCTTGGGCGGGCGGCCGGGGCCGGCCGGACCGGCGAACGCCTGGGCGATGTCGAGCCATTGCTCGGCGTCCGGGCCGTGCGCGACGAGGGCGGTGTCGGCGCGGTGCACGCGCTGGGTGACGAGCAGGCAGAAGTCGAGGGCAGGCCCGGTGATCCGCTGGGCGGCGTCCTCGGGGCCGTACGCCCAGTGCTCGCTGTCGGGGCCGGTCAGCTCGACGCGGAAGGGCTCGGCAGGCGGCGTGATGCCGCGTACGAGATAGGCGTAGTCGCGGGCCCGCAGGCCGATCCAGGCGACGTGCCGGAGCCGGGCGGTGGGGCGGCGTACGACCCCGAGCGCGTCGGCGACGTCCTGCCCGTGCGCCCAGGTCTCCATCAGCCGGGCGGTGCCCATGGAGACGGCGCTCATGGGCGGCCCGTACCAGGGGAACCGGCTCCCGGGCGGGGCGGCGCGCAGGGCCTCCTGGAGCCGCTCGCGCCCCTCGCGCCACCGGGCGAGCAGCTCGGCGGGCGGCAGGGCCGCGCCGTCCTCGGCGCCCTGGTCCACAAAGGCGTCGGGGGCGGCGAGCGCCTTCTCCGTCTCGGCGGCGAAGGCCTCGGCGTCGGTGGCGGCGAGCAGGGCGGCCCGGTCGGTCCAGGCGAGATGGGCGATCTGGTGAGCGATCGTCCAGCCGGGGGCCGGGGTCGGCGCCGCCCACTCCTCGTCGCTCAACTCGCGTACGAGCCGGTCGACTTCCTCGCTCTCGCTGCGCAGATCGTCGAGGACGACGGCAGGGTCGGACACGGTGCGCTCCCCTCGGCAGGGTGGGACACGGGCGTGTGCCGAGGAGCATGGCAGCGCAACGAGAAACAATCAAGCGTGCTTGCTTTATTGACCGGGACTGTTTCAGGCCTTGGCGCGGCGCGGCCGGGGCACGAGCTCACCGCCGCAGTTGGGGCACACGTCGCCCATGACCTCGCTGCAGGCCACGCAGAAGGTGCACTCGTAGGTGCAGATCCGGGCGGGGCCGTCGGCGGGCAGGGTCGTCTTCTCGCAGCGTTCGCAGATCTCGCGCATCTCCAGAGCCATGGCCCGATCCTGCCGGTGCGCGGGCCGCCGGACAGCCCCCGCCCGGGCCGAAGATCGTCAGGATCGGGCCCGGGTGCGGGCTCGGGCCTGGGTGAGGGCTCGGGCCTGGGTGCGGGCTCGGGCGCCGCGGCGCGGGTCCGGGTGCGGGTCCGGGTGCGGGCCCGGGCTCAGGATTCCCGTCTGCGGATCCCCGCCAGCAGGCCGTCCAGGGCGTTCACCGTGAGTTCCAGCGACTCGGGCGTGCCGCTTCCGGCCAGCCACAGGGCGGCCTCGTTCATCGCCCCCGACAGAAGGCGGGCCAGCGGCTCGGCCGGCTGCTCGGCGATGACCCCGGCCTCGATCAGGGACGTCAGGGCCTCGGTCAGGTGCCGGGCCGAGGACTGCTCGTCCAGGGCCCGCCATTCCTCCCAGCCCAGTACCGTCGGCGCGTCGACCAGCACGATCCGCCGTACGGCCGGGTCGGAGCCGGCCGCCAGGAAGGCCCGGCAGCCGGCGCGCAGCTGCTCCCAGGGATCGGCCTGCTCCTCCGCGGCCGCCGCGACCCGGTCGCCCAGCTCCCGCTGGACCTCGGCGACCACCGCCCGGAAGAGCCCCAGCTTGCTCTCGAAGTGGTGGTAGGCCGCGCCCTTGGTGACGCCGACGGCCTGGGCCACCTCGGCCAGGACGACGCCGTGGTAGCCGTCGTCGGCAAACCGCCGCCGCCCTTCGGCCACCAGCGCCGCCCGGGTCGCCGCCCGCTGCTCCGCCCTGCTGCCCGTCGCCCGCTCGTCCGACATCGCCGCGCACCGCCCTTCCCATTTCACATACCCCGGGTATGCTAGCCGCACGTTTCGCATACTCCGGGTATGTGAAGTCACTGCACGCGCCGAGGAGTCATGTCATGAAGACCGAGCTCGCCAGCTTCTACCCGGTGATCTGCACCCGCGACGTCGCCGCGGCACGCGACTTCTACACCCGCCACCTCGGCTTCACGACCACCTTCGAGGCCGACTGGTACGTGAGCCTGCACCGTCCCGACGCCCCGCACTACGAGCTCGCGCTGCTCGACTCTTGCCACCCGACCCTCCCCGAGGGACACCGCAACCCCACCCAGGGCGGCCTCCTCCTCAACTTCGAGGTGACGGACGTGGACGCGGAACACCGCCGGCTGGTCGGCGAGGCGGGGCTGCCCGAAGTCCTCCCGCTGCGCACGGAGGACTTCGGGCAGCGGCACTTCATCGTCGGCGCGCCGGACGGGGTGCTCATCGACGTGATCACCACGACCCCGCCGACCGAGGAGTACGCCGGTCAGTACACCGTCACGGAGTAGGACCCGCCTGGGCGGAAGACCTCAGGCTCGCGCCGCTTCGATGGGGTGCTCAGTTCCTCGCGCGGGCCTGACGATCCTTGCGAGCAGTCCGAGCGTTCCGAGCCGTCCGAGCGGTCTGCGTCCGGACCGCGCCCATGCTCGCCGCGATGACCAGGCCGATCGCGAGGGCGTCCGTCGGGGACAGGGCCTGGCTCAGGACGAGGAAGCCGGCGGTGGCGGCGACGGCCGGTTCGAGGCTCATCAGGATGGCGAAGGTGGGGGCGGGCAGCCGGCGCAGGGCGAGGAGTTCGAGGGTGTAGGGCAGCACCGAGGACATCAGCGCGACGGCGAGGCCGAGGCCGATCGTCGACGGGACCAGCAGCTTGCCTCCGGCCTCGGCGATGCCGAACGGCAGGCTGAGCACCGCGCCGAAGGCCATGGCGAGCGCCAGGCCGTCGGCCTGCGGGAAGCGGCGGCCGGTGCGGGCGCTGAAGACGATGTACGCGGCCCACATCGCGCCCGCGGCGAGGGCGAAGCCCGCTCCGACCGGATCGAGCCGGTCGAGGCCTCCGCCGCCGAGCAGGACGACGCCGCCGAGCGCGAGCCCTGCCCACAGCAGGTTCATCAGCCGGCGCGAGGCGATCACCGAGAGGATCAGCGGGCCGAGGACCTCCAGGGTCACCGCGGCGCCCAGCGGGATCCGGTCGGCCGCCTGGTAGAAGAGGATGTTCATCCCGGCCATGGCGGTGCCGAAGGCGACCACGGTGCCCCAGTCGGCGCGGCCGTAGCCGCGGACCTTGGGCCGGCAGACGATCAGCAGGACGGCGGCGGCGAGCACCAGCCGCAGGGTGACGACGCCGAGGGCGCCGGCGCGGGGCATCAGCAGCACGGCGACGGCGGACCCGAACTGCACGGACAGACCGCCGGCGACGACCAGGGCGACGGGGCCGAGGCGGGCGGCCTTCACGGGAGCGGGGGCCTCCGGCGCGGCAGCGGCCTCGGGCACGGAGACGGCGGCGATGTCCTCGACCGGGCTGTCCACCGGCTCACTCCTTGCGTGGTGCACGACATAAGGTCCACTTGATTGGACCTCAAGTCCAGAATACTGAACCTGTCAACAGGTCTTCCGGATTCACGCTACGACCCTGTGCGCGGCGCGTGAAATGCCGATTGGGCTGCGGTTATGCTCCGGGCGCATGGGCATCGAGCTCCGTCACCTCCGTTGCTTCCTGGCCATCGCCGACGAGGGCAACCTGACCAGGGCGGCCGCCCGGCTGCACCTGACCCAGCCCGCCGTGTCCCGCACCCTCGCCGCGCTGGAGCGGCATCTCGGCGCGCGGCTCGTCGACCGCTCCACCCACCACTTCGCGCTCACGCCGGAGGGCCGCGCCTTCCACGACCGGGCGGCCGCGGCGGTCGCCGCGTTCGACGCGGCCGCGGACCCGGAGCTGCTGCGCCGTCGGCCGCTGCGGCTCGGGCACGCGTGGTCGGCCTTCGGCCCGTACACCACGCCGCTGCTACGGCGCTGGCGGCGCGCGCACCCGGAGACCCCGCTGGAACTCCTGCGCATCGACGACCGCACGGCCGGCCTGGCCCGGGGCGAGGTCGACGCGGCGCTGCTCCGGGGCCCGGTCGGCACGCCCGGCCTGGCGACGGTGGAACTGGTCACCGAACCCCGCGTCGCCGCGCTCCCCTCGGACAGCCCGCTCGCCGACCGGGAATCCCTCACGCTGGCAGACCTGACCTCGCAGACCGCGATCCTCAACCCGGTCTCCGGCACCACCACCCTCGGCCTCTGGCCCCCGGACGCCCGTCCGGCCACCACCCTGACGGTGGCCAACACCGACGACTGGCTTACGGCGATCGCCGCGGGCCGCGGCATCGGCGTCTCGGCGGCCTCCACGGCGGAGATGCACCCCCACCCCGGCGTCGCCTACCGCCCCCTACGGGATGCCCCGGCCGTCCCGGTCGTCCTGGCCTGGCGCGACGCGGCACCGCACCCGGCGATCGGACTGCTGGTGGAGCTGGCGAGGGAGGTGGCGGGGGAGGGGGCGGGGGAGGGGTGAGGCGGGGTGCCGACTCCCGTGCGGACCTCCGGCCGCGTCACGAGCCCCCGGCCGCGTCACGAGCCCCGGCCGCGTCACGAGCCCCCAGCCGCGTCACGAGCCCCCGGCCTCAGGCCCTCGGCCTCCAGGCCTTCGGCCAGCACCTCGGCCAGATGCCGACCCCGACGGCCCGCCAAGTGGTCCAGCTGCGTCCGGCACGAGAAGCCGTCGGCGAGGAGCACCGCCTCCTCACCCGCCTCCCGGACCGCCGGCAGGAGTTGATCCTCGGCGCAGGCGACGGACACCTCGTAATGGCCCGGCTCGAAGCCGAAGTTGCCCGCGAGGCCGCAGCAGCCGCCGCTCAACTCCCCGCTCAGACCTGCCCGTTCGCGCATCCGGCGGTCGGGGGCGTCGCCCAGGACCGCGTGCTGGTGGCAGTGGGTCTGGCCGACGACCGGGCGGTCCAGGCGCGGCGGCTCCCAGGCGGGCGCGAACTCCTCCAGGGCGGCCGCGAAGGTACGCACCGACTCCGCGAGCCGCGCCGCCCTCGGGTCGCCCGGCAGCAGCTCCGGCAGGTCCGTCCGGAGCGTCGCCGCGCACGACGGCTCCAGGACCACGACCGGCCGCCCGAGCACGGGGTCGAGGACGTCCAGCGTCCGGCGCATCACGGCGCGCGCCCGGTCGAGTTGGCCGGTCGAGACGTACGTCAGCCCGCAGCACACCCGCCCCGGCGGCAGCTCGACGCCGACCCCGGCCGCGTCAAGCACCCGTACCGCAGCCTGCCCGACCTCGGGCGAGAAGTGGTCGGTGAACGTGTCCGGCCACAGCAACACGCCCTCGCCACCGGGCGGGACGTCGCCGGCCGACACGGGCCACGAGCCAGGCGCGTGCCCACCACGGGAGGCAGCTCTTCGCAGCCCCCGGAACCACGCCACGAAGCTCCGCCCCGCCACCCGGGGCAGCTCCCGCTCCGGCGTCACCCCCGCCAGCCTCGCCGCGAACGGCAGCCGCGCCCCCGCCGCCACCAGCCACCGCACCCGGGCCAGCCACTCCGGCAGCCGGCCCACCGTCCAGTGCGACATCGGCCGTCGCCACGGGCGGCCCGCGTAGTACCCCGCCGTGAACTCCGCCTTGTACGCGGCCATGTCCACGCCCACCGGGCAGTCCTTGCGGCAGCCCTTGCACGACAGGCACAGGTCCAGCGCCTCCCGGACCTCCTCCGAGCGCGCGCCGTCCGTGATCACCTCGCCCAGCGCCATCTCGTGCAGCAGCCGCGCCCGGCCCCGGGTCGAGTGCATCTCCTCCCCCGTCGCCCGGTACGAGGGACACATCACACCGGGTCCCGAACCCGCCGCCTCCACCCGGCACTTGGCCACGCCCACGCACCGGGCCGCCTCCCGCCCGAGGCCCACCAGGGGCAGCCCGGTGAAGCGGAGGCCCTCGTCCAGGGGGGCCGGCCGCACGAGCATCCCCGGGTTGAGCCCGCCCGCCGGGTCCCACAGGTCTTTGACCTCCCCGAAGAGCCCGACCAACTCGTCCCCGTACATCTTCGGCAGCAGCTCGGCCCGCGCGACCCCGTCCCCGTGCTCCCCCGACAGCGACCCGCCGTGCGCCACCACCAGGTCCGCCACCTCCTCCGAGAACCGGCGGAAGTCCCGTACCCCCTGCCCCGTGAACAGGTCGAAGTCGATGCGGACATGGATGCAGCCGTCCCCGAAGTGCCCGTACGGCGTCCCGCGCAGCCCGTGCTCCGCGAGCAGCGCCCGGAAGTCCCGCAGATAGGCGCCCAGCCGCGCCGGCGGCACCGCGCAGTCCTCCCACCCCGGCCAGGCCTCCGCCCCGTCCATCCGCGTCGCCGTGCCCGCCGCGTCCTCCCGGATCCGCCACAGCGCCCGCTGCCCCGCCGGGTCCGTCACCACCGCCGCGTCCAGCGCGTCCGCCGCCCGCACCAGCTCCGCCGCCGCGCCCGAGCCGTCCACCTCGCAGAACAGCCACGCGCCGCCCCTCGGCAGCAGCCGCTCCTCTCCTCGTACGAGATCGGCCGCCATCCCCTCCACGGTCAGCGGCCGGTGCACCAGCAGCCCGGCCGCCGCCTCCGCCGCCGCGCTCTCGTCGGGGTAGCCCAGCGCCACCAGCACCGGCGCGGCGGGCAGCGGCACCAGGCGCACGGTCGCCTCCGTCACCACCCCCAGCGTCCCTTCACTCCCACAGAAGAACCGGGCCACGTCCGCGCCGCGCTCCGGCAGCAGCGCGTCGAGCGCGTACCCGGAGATCCGGCGCGGAAGGCCGGCCGGGTAGCCGGTCCGAAGTGCCGCCAGATTCCGCCCCACCAGCTCCCGCAGCCCGTCCGGCGCGCCCTGCCAGTCCCGGCCCAGGCGCAGCGCCTCGCCCCCGTACGTGAGGACGTCGAGGCCGACTGTGTTGTCGGCCGTGGTGCCCCAGGCCACCGAGTGCGCCCCGCACGCGTTGTTGCCGATCATGCCGCCGAGGGTGCAACGGCTGTGCGTGGACGGGTCGGGCCCGAAGGTCAGGCCGTACGGGCGGGCCGCCTCCCGGAGCCGGTCGAGGACCGCCCCGGGCTGGACGACGGCGGTCCGCCGCTCCGGGTCGAGCGACAGGATCGCGCGCATGTGACGGGTGAAGTCGAGCACGACGCCCGTGCCGGTCGCCTGGCCCGCGATCGACGTGCCGCCGCCGCGCGCGACGACCGACACACCGTGCGCACGGCAGACCTCCAGGACGGCGGCCACGTCGTCGGCGTCGCGCGGCGCGACCACGCCCAGCGGGACCCGGCGGTAGTTGGACGCGTCCATCGTCGTCAGGGCCCGGGCGGCGACGGAGAAGTCGACCTCGCCACGCACCGCCGCGCGCAGCGCCTCCCGCAGTGCTTCGTGTTTTCCCACGAGGCCAGGATGTCTCAGTGGTCGTCTCATCCGGCGGACATCGTTCCGTCGCGACCCTTCCGACCGGATACGCTCCGCCTCGTGGCTGAGATCCAGATTCCCGCTGACATGAAGCCCGCCGACGGCCGTTTCGGCGCGGGCCCCTCCAAGGTGCGTACGGAGGCGCTGGACGCCCTGGCCGCCACGGGCACTTCCCTCCTCGGCACGTCCCACCGCCAGGCTCCGGTGAAGAACCTGGTCGGCGAGGTACGTACCGGCATCCGCGACCTCTTCTCGCTGCCCGAGGGCTACGAGGTGATCCTGGGCAACGGCGGCTCCACCGCCTTCTGGGACATCGCGACCCACGGTCTGATCGAGAACAAGTCGCAGCACCTGAACTTCGGAGAGTTCTCCTCCAAGTTCGCGAAGGCCGCGAAGCTGGCCCCCTGGCTGGCCGAGCCGACCGTGATCTCCTCCGACCCGGGCACCCACCCGGAGCCGCAGGCCGAGGCGGGCGTCGACGTCTACGCGTTCACCCACAACGAGACCTCCACCGGCGTCGCCGCCCCGCTGAAGCGGGTCGCGGGCGCCGACGAGGGCGCGCTGGTCCTGGTCGACGCGACCTCCGGCGCGGGCGGCCTGCCGGTCGACATCACCGAGACCGACGTCTACTACTTCGCGCCGCAGAAGTCCTTCGCCGCCGACGGCGGTCTGTGGCTCGCGGCCTTCTCCCCGGCCGCCCTGGAGCGCGCGAAGAAGATCCACGAGTCCGGCCGGCACATCCCCGAGTTCTTCTCGCTGCCGACCGCGATCGACAACTCGCTGAAGAACCAGACGTACAACACCCCCGCCCTGTCGACCCTCTTCCTGCTCAACGAGCAGCTGAAGTGGATCAACGGCCAGGGCGGCCTGGACTGGGCCGTCGCCCGCACGGGCGCGTCCTCGCAGGCGCTGTACGGCTGGGCCGAGGAGTCCAAGTACGCGACGCCGTTCGTCACCGACCCGGCCAAGCGCTCGCAGGTCATCGGCACGATCGACTTCGCGGACGAGATCGACGCCGCGGCGGTCGCCAAGGTGCTGCGCGCCAACGGCATCGTCGACACGGAGCCGTACCGCAAGCTGGGCCGCAACCAGCTGCGCATCGCGATGTTCCCGGCGATCGACCCGGCGGACGTCCAGGCGCTGACGGCCTGCATCGACTACGTGATCGACAAGCTGTAAGCAGGAGTCGTACGAGAGGGCCCGGCATCGAACATGGTCGATGCCGGGCCCTTCGTGCTGCCTACCGGCTGAGCCTCTGGAACCGCCGCACGGCCAACGGCAAGAAGATTGCCGTGATCGCCAGCGGCCACACCACCGCCATCAGCACCGCGTGCTGCTCCACCCAACTACCGCCGCCCGCGCCCGGGTTGCCGAACAGTTCGCGGGCGGCGGCGACCGTCGAGGAGATCGGGTTCCAGGCGGCGACGGGGGCCAGCCAGCCCGGCATCAGCGACGGGGCCACATACACGCTGGAGATCATCGTGACCGGGAAGATCACCGCGTAGAGCGCGCCGGCGGCCTCGGTGTTCGGCACGACGAGCCCGCACCACACGCCCACCCAGATCATGCTGAAGCGCAGGAGCAGCAGCAGACCGAAGCCGAGCAGCGTGCCGCCGACGCCGCCGTCGGAGGTCCAGCCGATCGCGAGCGCGGTGGCGGCGAGGATGGCGAGTTCGGCGGAGGCGACAAGCAGGTCGGACAGGCCGCGGCCGGTGGTGACGGCGGAGGGTGCCATCGGCATGGACCGGAACCGGTCCATGACTCCCTTGCCGGAGTCGGAGACGACGGCCGTGGCGGTGTTCATGAGGCCGAAGGTCATCGTCATGGTGAACATGCCGGGCATCAGGAAGTCCTTGTAGTCCCCGCCTCCGGGCACCCGCATCGCGCTGCCGAAGACGAACCCGTAGAGGAGGACGGACACGATGGGGAAGCCGAGCTGCCAGACGATGGCGACGGGCTGCCGGCGGTAGTTGAGCAGGGTGCGCCGGACGAGGGTCAGGGTGTCGGCCACGGCCCAGTGGGCGCGGCCGCGCGGGGCGCCCGGGGTGAGGTCGACGGCGGTCATGCGGCGGCTCCTTCACTGCTGCGGTGGCCGGTCAGGCTCAGGAAGACGTCGTCCAGGCTGGGGCGGCGCAGGCCGATGTCCTCGGCGGGGATCCGCTCGTCCTGCAGGGCGCGGGCGACCTCGGTCAGGGCGGCGACGCGGTCGGCGACGGGGGCGTGGACGCGGCGCGCGGTCTCGTCCACGCCCGGCTCGCCGTCCGCGACCCGGGCGACGATCTTGCGGGCGGCGGCGAGGTCGGCGGGTTCGGCGACGACGACCTCGACGCGGTCTCCGCCGACCCGGTTCTTGAGGCCCTCGGGGGTGTCGTCGGCGATGGCGCGGCCCCGGTCCATGACGGTGATGCGGGACGCGAGCCGGTCGGCCTCGTCGAGGTACTGGGTGGTGAGCAGCACGGTCGTGCCGCCGGCGACGAGGGAGCGGACGCTGTCCCAGACCTCGCCGCGGCCGCGCGGGTCGAGGCCGGTGGTCGGTTCGTCGAGGAAGAGGACGTCGGGCGCGAGGATCATCGAGGCGGCGAGGTCGAGCCGGCGGCGCATGCCGCCGCTGTAGTCGCGGGCGCCCTTGTCGGCGGCCTCGGTGAGGGCGAAGCGGTCGAGGAGTTCGCCGGCGCGGGCGCGGGCGCGTCGGGCGTCCAGGTGGAAGAGCCGGCCGAAGAGTTCGAGGTTCTGCCGGCCGGTGAGGCCCTCGTCGACGGCGGCGTACTGGCCGGCGAGGCCGATCCGGGCGCGTACCGCGCGGGGGGCGCGGGCCACGTCGAACCCGGCGACCTCGGCGCGGCCCCCGTCGGCCTTGAGCAGTGTGGCCAGGATCCGTACGGCGGTGGTCTTGCCGGCCCCGTTGGGGCCGAGCAGACCGTGCACGGCGCCGCGGCGGACGGCGAGGTCGAAGCCGTCGAGGGCGTACCCGGCGCTGCCCTTGCCCTTGTACCGCTTGCGCAGGCCCTCGGCGAGGACCGCGTGTTCATGCATGGGAACCTCCACTCGGCGAAACTGAGTACACCGTACCCGATTAAGAGTACGGTGTACTCAGTTTTAGAGTGAGGGCCATGGCCATGAAGGAGACGACGACCAGCAGCCTCGACCTCCTGTGGGGCACGGGCGAGCGCCCCAGCCGGGGCCCCAAGCCGGGGCTGACCCTCGACCGGATCGTCACCACGGCCATCGGCGTCGCGGACGCGGAGGGGCTGGACGCCCTGTCGATGCGGCGGGTCTCGGCCGAGCTGGGCGTCGGGACGATGTCGCTGTACCGGTACGTGCCCGGCAAGACCGAGCTGCTCGACCTGATGCTCGACCGGGTCCGGGGCGAGTCGCTGGCGGACGAGAGCGAGGAGACGCCCGCGGACTGGCGGGCGGCCGTCGAGGCGCTGGCCCGCGGCCATCTCGCCCTCTACCGGGCGCACCCCTGGCTGATGAAGGTCAACGAGGCCCGTTCCGTGCTCGGCCCGAACACGCTGCGCGGCCTCGAACTGTGCCTGGCAGGGCTGACCGGGCCGCAGGGGATGGGGCTGAGCGACCCCCAGACGATCTCCGTCATCGTGACCGTGCAGAGCTTCGTGACGGGCATCGCGCGGATGGAGCTGCAGACCAGCGAGGCGGTGCAGGAGACCGGCGTCAGCGACGAGGACTTCTGGACGGCGCAGACGCCGTTCCTGGAACGAGCCATGGCCTCGGGCGAGTTCCCGAGGATGGCGGGGCTGGCCGAGGACACGTTCTCGCGGGAGTTCGACCAGTTCGCCTTCGGCCTGGAACGGCTCCTGGACGGTTTCGAGGTCCTTGTCAGTCGCCGCGGCGCAGCAGGCGCTTGAAGCCGACGACCGCGGCGGTCGCGACGGCGAGGACGACGACTCCGAGGCCGAAGTTCCCCTTCTCGCCGCCCGGTTCGCCGGCGGACGCGCCCGGGCTCTTCGCGGGCGGGGAGGCAGGGGACTTCGACGCCTCGGGCGAGCCGCCCGACCGGTCCCCCAGGTCGACCCGCAGGACCCGGCTGCCCGTCCCCTCCGAGCCGAACATCGCCGCCGAGCCGTCGAGGGTGTACGACACCGACTCCGCCTGCCCCTGGAAGGGCGCGCCGACGGACCGGTCCGCGCCGAGGCGGCGGCCGTCGTTCCACGCGTACGCGCGCGCCATCAGGTAGCCGCGCAGGAGCAGTTCCTTCCCGTCCGGCGAGAACGCGCCGTCGGTCACCCAGGGCACCTCGGCGATCCGCCGAAAGGTGTTCGTCCCCTTCGTGGACAGCTTGGCGGGGCCCTCGTACAGCCCGCCGCCGTCCTCGTTCTTACTGGCGATGTAGACCCGGCCGGTCTTCGGATGGACCATCAGCGCCTCGGCGTTGCGCGCCCCGTCGGCGTACTTCACGTCGTACTGCGTCGCCTGGACGGTCTGGTCCTTCAGCGTCTTCGGCTCGGGGAAGCGGTAGATCCAGACGTGATCCCAGGAGCCGTCGAGGTTGTCGCCGATGTCGCCGACGTAGACGTCGCCGTCCGGGCCGACCGAGATCGCCTCCATGTCGCGGGGCGTGCCGACGCCGCTCAGGGTGATCGTGGCGACCGTCTCGCCGGTGCGGGAGTCGACGGCGAAGACGCGGGGCTGGTCCTGGTCGTTGTGCGTCCAGTACACGCCGGGGTGGGCGCGGCTGGCGGCGAGGCCGCTGGACTCGGTGATGCGGGTGTCCTTGAGCGCGAAGTCCTGGTCCGGATCCGCCTCCGCGGCGGCGGCGGGGGCGACGGCCGTGCACAGGACGAGGGCCACGGCGCCGGTGACGCGGAGAAGGGATCGCATGCGGACAAGCCTGCCACGGGCGCGGGGAGGCGGTCGGGATGCCGTGGGTGTGGCCGGGGGTGGTCGGGATCACGTCGCAGGCGGCCCGCGCGGTCCGGGATGATGGGCGCCATGCGTTTTATGTTCGTCGGCGACAGCATGACCATCGGACGCGCCGGCGACTACACCTGGCGCTACCGCATGTGGCAGCACCTCAGCCGCTGCCCCGGGGGCCCGTACGAGATCGTGGGCCCGCGCACGGCGCTGTACGAGGCCGGGGCCGACGCCCCCGTCTCGGAGGCGTACGCCGACCCCGACTTCCCCGCCGAGGCGCGCCGCCACCTGGCCGGCTGGGGCGAGGGCTGGCTGCACATGGCGCCGCTGATCGGCGGAGCGATCACGGAGACCGGGGCGGACGTGCTGCTGGTCTCGCTCGGCCTGATCGACCTCGGCTTCTACACCGACAGCGACCAGACGGCGGACAACGTCCGCGCGTTCGTGGCGGCGGCCCGGGCGGCGAACCCGCGCGTCCGGATGGTCCTGATGCCGGTCATCCCGAACGTCCGCGCCGAGTCCGACGCGCCGTTCGCCGCCGAGTGCGACCGCTTCAACGAGCTCCTGGCCAAGGCGGTGGCCGACCTGGACACGGCCGCGTCACCGCTGCTGCTGGCGTCCCGCCCGGAGGCGTACGACATCCACGCCGACACATACGACGGCACCCACCCCGGCCCCACCGGCGAGCACAAACTCGCGGCCGCGTTCGCGACGGCGATGTACCAGGCGTGGGGCGTCGGGGCGCCGTACGGGGGCTAGGGACAGGCCCTAGAGGCGTTCGAGCCGCAGGTCGATCCAGAGCGCGTCGTCCCCCGGCAGCACGTACCGGTCGCACTCGACGAAGCCGCGCCGTTCGGCGAAGCGCAGGCCGTCCTCGTTGGCGGCGAGGACGACGGTCTCGACCGCCTCGGCCCCCAGGGTCCGCGCCCGGTCGAGCCCGCGCGCGTACAACTCCGCGCCGTGGCCGCGGCGGCGGAGCTCGGGGAGGACGCGGGCGATGACGGTGGCGGTCGCGGGCGAGGCGTCGGCGGCAGGCGGGCGGACGGTCGTGCAGCCGACGAGCACGTCGCCGAGGTAGGCGACCTCCAGGCAGTTGCGGCCCGCGCGCTCGCGCACCTCGTCCAGGGAGAGCGCGGCGGGCGGGACGATCACGTTGTGGACGTGCCGCCAGTCCGCGAGAACGGCGTCGGTGCTCGGCACCTCGAAGCGCAGCTGCATCGCAGCAGCCAACCTCCCCGCCCGAGGGGCGTCAACAGCGATTCATGCGGTTGGCGAAGGTCGAGACGGTGTACGTGCCGATGCCGAGGACGACCTCCAGGGCGTTCTGCCGCGTGTAGCCGTGCGCCTGGAAGGCGGCGAGCTCCTCGTCGCTCACCGCTCCGGTGGCGGCGATCACCTGGTGGGTGAACGCGCGCACCGCGGCGAGGCGTTCGGGGTCCGGGGCCGGACCGAGGGCGTCGAGCTTGCCCTCGTGCATGGCGACGCAGAGGTGGCACTGGTTGCGGGCGGCGACGGTCAGGATGACGGTCTCGCGGGAGTGCGGGTCGAGGGTGGTGGACTCGAAGATCTCGCTGAGCTTCAGGAAGCCGTCGAGGGTGTGCGGGGACTCCTTGAGGAGGGCTACGGCGTTGGCGGTACGGGCGGCCATATCGAGTGACAAAGCGACTCCAGGGAAGGGACGGAGGTAAGATGGACAACATGGTTGACCAATCGGATGAGAGAAACGTAAACCAGGTTGTCGATGAGGGCAAGGGATATGAACTGCCGCTCCTCCTCTTCGCCGGGTTCCGCACGCTCATCGACCGCCTCCACGCCCGCCTCGCCGACGAGGGCCACCCGGACCTCCGCCCCGCGTACGGCTTCGCCATGCAGGCCGTGGCCGCCGGCGGCCCGGCCGGGGCCACGGCCAGCGACGTCGGCCGCCGGCTCGGCGTCTCCAAGCAGGCCGCGGGCAAGACCGTCGACCGCCTCCTCGCCCTCGACTACGCCGAACGCACCGACGACCCCACCGACGCCCGCCGCAAACTAGTCCGCCTCACACCACGAGGCCTCGACGCCCTGGCGCGCTCGGCAGCGATCTTCGACGAACTGAGAGCGGAGTGGGCCTCGGCCCTGGGCGCGGAGCGCGTACGGGACTTGGAGGCGGCGCTGCGGACCGTCGTTCCGCCGGAGACCGCCTTCCGGCTCGACGCGACGAGCTGGCTCGGCGGGGCGTGACGGGCGACGGGTGACGCTGGCGAGTACTCGCCACCCGCGTGTCGGCGTGAGCGTGCGTATCGTTGAGATGCGCGGCTGACCGCAATCGAGTGGCAGCCGGGGAGGAGCGCCACGATGACCGTCGTAGAGACCGACAGGATCGACATGGCCGACCACAGCGACGAGCTCACCCTGGACACTCTGTTCGAGTGGCTGGAGCGGCTGCCTGTCCCCGAGGGATACAAGGTCGAGATCGTCGGGGGCAACGTCTACATGACGCCGCAGCGCAGCATCCACTGGCAGATCATCCGCAGGATCATCTGGGCACTCGAAGACAGATTCGGCCGGAGGGTCAACGTCCTTTCGGACGTGCGTATCGACTTCCCCGGGGGAAACGGCTTCTGCCCCGATGTGGCGAAACTGCGCGAGGACACCGAGCCGGACGGACAGGGTCACTGGAGGTACCAGGACGTCGAGTTCGTCGCTGAGGTGATCTCCCGAGGTACCGCCGTCAACGACTACGGCCCGAAGAAGGACGCGTACGCCGCCGCCGGCGTCCCCATCTATCTCATCGCCGACCCGTACACCAGCAAGTGGATCGTGTACTCCCTCCCCGAGGACGGGGAGTACACCGCCGAGTCGCGTGGCATCTTCGGCCTGCCCATCGACCTCACCAAGACACCCCTCGCCCTCACCCTCAACACCAACGAGTTCCCGCACGACTGACGGCCGGGCGCCCTCACGCCGGCCCCCTCCCGTACATCGCCGCGATCGCCTGCGCCACCGCGTCGCCGTTGGCATCGCGCCCCGTCTCGTTCGGGTGGAGGAACCATGGCAGCTTCTGGTGCAGCAGGGTCACGCCCGAGGGCTCCAGGAGGCCGCCGATCGCGCGGTCCGGGCCGTCGCAGGTCGTGGCCCCGCCCGTCGCCGCGTACAGGTCGACGAAGTGCGCGCCGTGGGTCCGGGCCCGCTGGGCCATCGACGAGTTGAGCCGCGCCTGGACCTTCTCGTCCAGGAAGGGCCACGCCGACTCCGGGATGTCCGCGAGCGGACGCCCCCCGCCGTCGGGGAGCGCGGCCCGGCAGCGCTTCACGTCCGCCGGGATCAGCCGGGGGTAGCCGACCAGGACGACCTCCGCCGACGGCGACTCGCTGCCGATCTCGGAGAACAGCTTCTCCAGGTCCTTCTCCGCCTGCTCGAACCGCTTCGTCAGCCAGTCCGCCCCGGCGCCCTTCGTGAAGTAGGCGGCGCATTCCGCCGCCGGGGACCTCGTGTCCACCGCTTCGCCCGGCAGCAGCGAGCCGGCCGCCCCGCGCAGCCGCGCCGAGCACTGCTTGAGGATCCGCCCGAGCTCCACCGTGTGCGCGCCGAGGCCCGCCACCACCAACCGGGTCTCCTTGGTCAGCGCCCGCTTCTGCGGCGGCGCGGGGGCCACGTCGCCGCCGAGATCCTGCTCCTCCCACACGTGGCGCAGCGCGGCCCCGGAGCAGGAGACGTCGGCCGTGATGTCGAGCAGGATCGACTGGTCGGCCAGCTGATCCTCGATCACGTCCGGCAGATTCTCCGCCGCCCGCACGCACGACAGCCGGCTCTCGTCCACGGGCGCGATGCCGTACCCGCCGACGCCCCCGTCCCCGAGGAACACGGTGGGAACCGCTTCCCCGGCGGACGAGGCCGCAGGAGCGGAGGCGAGCACGGCAAGGGAGGCGAGCGCGGCCGCCGCCGCGCACAGGCTTCGGGAGATCGTCACGTACCGCATTCAAACCCACGCCCCGCTCACGGAACGTGACGACGACTCCCCGATCACCCGCAGGAGCGACGCCTCACCAGGCGAACGCCTCCGGGGACGCGCCCGGGCCGGGGAAGATCTCGTCGAGCCCGGTCAGCACCTCCTCCGACAGCTCCAGCTCGACCGCCCGCAGCGCGGACTCCAGCTGCTCCGGGGTGCGCGGGCCGACGATCGGGCCGGTGACGCCGGGCCGGGTGAGCAGCCAGGCCAGCGCCGCCTCGCCGGGCTCCAGGCCGTGCTTGTCGAGCAGGTCCTCGTACGCCTGCACCTGCGCCCGTACCGAGGTGATGGCCAGCGCGTCCGCGGAGCGGCCCTCGGCGCGGCGGCCGCCCTGGGCCTCCTTCTTGAGGACCCCGCCCAGCAGGCCGCCGTGCAGCGGGGACCAGGGGATGACGCCCAGCCCGTACTCCTCGGCGGCCGGGATCACCTCCATCTCGGCGCGGCGCTCGGCCAGGTTGTACAGGCACTGCTCGCTGACCAGGCCGACCATTCCGCGGCGGGCGGCGGCCTCGTTCGCCTGGGCGATCTTGTAGCCGGGGAAGTTGGACGAGCCCACGTAGAGGATCTTGCCCTGCTGGATCAGGACGTCGATCGCCTGCCAGATCTCCTCGAAGGGGGTCCGGCGGTCGATGTGATGGAACTGGTAGACGTCGATGTAGTCGGTCTGCAGCCGCTTGAGGCTGGCGTCGACGGCGCGGCGGATGTTCAGCGCCGAGAGGCGGTCCTGGTTGGGCCAGGTCTCGCCGGCGCGTGACATCGAGCCGTAGACCTTGGTGGCGAGGACCGTCTTCTCGCGCCGGTCGCCGCCCTGGGCGAACCAGCTGCCGATGATCTCCTCGGTGCGGCCCTTGTTCTCGCCCCACCCGTACACGTTGGCCGTGTCCACGTAGTTCAGACCCGCGTCGAGCGCGGCGTCCAGGATGGCGTGGCTGGTGGGTTCGTCCGTCTGAGGGCCGAAGTTCATGGTGCCGAGGACGAGTCGGCTGACCTTGAGTCCAGTGCGTCCGAGCTGCGTGTACTTCATGGCAGCCAAGCCAACGCCTTGGAGTTCGCTCCAGGCAAGGGGGATTGGCTGCGGGGCGGCTACTGGCCGGTGGCCGCCGCCACTGCGACGATCACGAACATCAGTACGAGCACGCCGGCCATGATGCGGTTTCGGGTCTTCGGGTCCACCTCACGAGGTTAACCCGAGGCCTCCGGCGGTACCGCCGAGGGGCCTTCGAGGGGCCAGGAGCCGATCGTCTCGTACCTCGGTCGCTCGCCCGGGACCCCGCCGCCGGGGAGGTGGCTGTGGACGAGGACCAGCTCGGCGACCTGCCAGCGGGCGCCCTCGAACTGCTCGAGGTCCGCGACGAAGGGGCGCACGTCGGTGCCGGCGCCGGGGCGCGTGCGGGCGACGGTGAGGTGGGCCTGGTAGCGGCGGTGCTCGTCCATGGGGACGCCGGCGCGGCGGGCGGCGGCGTCGACTGGCAGAACCTCGGCGCGACCA